>JAFAKE010000080.1 GCA_019235715.1 Vulcanimicrobiota bacterium | reverse complement strand
CGCCATCCCACCCCGTCCTGCGCCGCGATAGAGACACGTTGCGGCGCCTACGCTCTCGTCTGGGAACGCACGCGCCAAGGCGCGCAGGTAGTCGCGATCCACGTGGGTGTCTGCGTCAGAAATAACGAGGATGTCATACGTTGCCAGCGGCAGCATGGTGAGCAGTCGCGCAACCTTCAGGTTCGCGGCGCCCGCTGCGCCGGCGGCAGCGCGTGCGACGGGCACGTCAGGATGCGCACGCGCGACGTCCTCGATCAGCGCCGCGGTTGCCGCATCGCCCGGATCCACGCCGAAGACGACCTGGAATTGCGGATAGTTCTGCGCGCAGAATGATGACAAGTTCTCGAAGAGTCCAGGCTCGAGGCCGGCGATCGGCTTGAGGATGGTCATCGGCGGCGACGCCGCCGCCGGTTCGCCTGATTCTGCGCCGCCGCTGAGCTGGGCGTCAAAGCGCGCGCGGCGGACGCCGAACGCGATCACGCATGTCAGCGCGATAACGGCATAGCAGAGCGCGGCGATGGTGATCGCCAGCGCCATGGCCGCTGCGATCGCATGCGCGCTCACGCGCGGCGCAGATCGCCGAACGCGATGCGCTCGACGCCACGATCGCGCAGCGCCTGCGCGAATGCCGGATCGATCAGCGTCGCCAGCTCGCGCGCGCCCAGCCCCTCCGTGCTCGGGTGGAAGTACATCTCGCCATCGCCCGGCGGCAATTCGTGCAATAGTGAGAGCACGACTTCGCTCGTCATGTTGCCGGTGTCGTCCATGCCGAGCACGTAGTCGTTGTATGCGACCCCGGCGCGGCGCGCCCGCGCGCGCATAATCGAGAAAAACGGCGCGAGCAGGGCGTCGTTGCCGAAGCGGCCCGCGAGGTCGATGCGCCGCGCGCGCCACGACGGCATCATCGGCTCGTGCGGAATCCGAATCGGCGGCGCGCCGTACTGCTTGCCGGCCCGCAGCAGCATGCCGAAAATCGTCGGATGCACGTGCATGTGGTTGTGCGCGTCGACGTGCTCGAGCGGCAGGCCGGTCGCTGCAAACGCTGCGAACTGCGCGCGGATCTCTGCCTCGAGCTGCCGGCGCGCACGCTGATGGAAGAAATAGTTGAAACCCGCAGCGACGAGGTGCGTCGTGAAGTCGCCGGCAGGCCCGACAAGATCCGGCACGTCCGAGGCGGGCAGCACAGGCCGGCCGTTGACGAGCACGACGTGCAGGCCGACGCGCAACCGCGGCATCGACTTCGCGCGCGCCACCGCGTCCGCAACCTCAGGCGCGCCGACCATCAGGCTGGCCGCGGCGAGCACCCCCTCGCGGTGCGCGCGTTCGATCGCGGCGTTGACGGATTGCGACAGGCCGAAATCGTCGGCCGAGATGATGAGGCGTCTGCGCGCGCGGTTCAGATATCCAGATTCTTGACGTCGCGCGCGTTATCGGCGATGAACTGCTTGCGCGGGTCGACCTTCTCGCCCATCAGGATGGAGAACATCTCGTCGGCGGCGACTTCGTCTACGAGCAGCACTTTGCGCACGATGCGCCGTTCCGGATCCATCGTCGTCTCCCACAACTGCTCCGGATCCATCTCACCCAGACCTTTGTACTGCTGGATCGAATACCCGTCGCCCGCTTGTGCGATGACGGCGTCGCGTTCCTCGTCGCGGTAACAATACCAGACTTTCTTGCCCTTCTTCACCTGATACAGCGGGGGCTGCGCGATGAACAGATTGCCGTCTTCGATGAGCTTGCGCATGTAACGGAAGAAGAACGTGAGCAGCAGCGTGCGGATGTGCGAGCCGTCGACATCGGCGTCGGTCATGATGTAGATGCGGTGATAGCGCAGCTTGGCCGTATCGAAGTCGGCCTCGAAGCCGGTGCCCAACGCCGTGATGAGCGCCCGGATCTCTTCGTGGCCGACGATCTTATCGAGGCGCGCCTTCTCGACATTGAGGATCTTGCCTTTGAGCGGCAAGATCGCTTGGAAGTGGCGGTCGCGTCCTTGCTTGGCACTGCCGCCCGCCGACTCGCCCTCGACCAGGAAGATCTCGCTCTTGGACGGGTCGCGCTCGGAGCAATCGGCGAGCTTGCCAGGCAGCGAGCCGCCGTCCAGCGCGTTCTTGCGCCGGATGAGGTCGCGCGCCTTGCGCGCGGCGTCGCGCGCACGCGCCGCGTTGATCGTCTTTTCGATGATGCGCCGCGCCGGCCCGGGGTTCTCTTCTAGATAGTAGCTGAGCGCTTCGGCGACGATCTCGTCGACGGCGCCGCGCGCTTCGGTGCTGCCGAGCTTGGCCTTTGTCTGACCTTCGAACTCGGGGTTGGGCAGCTTGACCGAGACGACTGCCGTCAATCCTTCGCGCACGTCTTCGCCGGTGAGGTTGCCCTCTGACTCTTTGAGCATGCCGTGCTTCTTCGCGTAATTGTTGAGCACGCGCGTGAGCGCGGTGCGGAAACCGACCAAATGCGTGCCGCCGTCAACCGTGTGGATGTTGTTGGCATAGGGGAAAACGTTTTCGATGTAGCCGTCGTTGTACTGGAATGCGACTTCGACGGCGACTTTGCCGCGTTCGCCTTGGATGTAGCGCACGTCGTGCATCGGCTCTTTGTTCTTGTTGAGATGCTCGACGAAGCTCTTGATGCCGCCCTCGTACATGAAGGTCTGCTTCTTGTCGACGCGCTCGTCGACGAGCTCGATGCGCAATCCGCGGTTGAGAAAGGCGAGCTCGCGCAAGCGCTGCGCGAGGATGTCGAGCGAAAAATCCGTCACCGCGAAGATGTTCGGGTCCGGTTTGAAATGCTGGATCGTGCCCGTGCCGTCCGCCGGGCCGAGCACCTTGAGCTTGGTCGTCGCCACGCCGCGCGAGAACTTCTGCTCGTACAGCTTGCCGTCGCGTTTGACGCGCGTCGTCATCCACTCGGACAGCGCGTTGGTCACGGAAACGCCGACGCCGTGCAGGCCGCCTGAGACTTTGTAGCCGAGCTGATCGAACTTGCCGCCGGCGTGCAGCACGGTCATGACGACCTCGACCGCCGGCTTTTTCTCGCTCTCGATGACGTCGACGGGAATGCCGCGCCCGTCGTCTTCCACCGACATCGTGCCGTTTTTCTGGATCGTGACGGTGATGTTGCGGCAATAGCCCGCCAGCGCTTCATCGACCGCGTTGTCGATGACTTCGAACGCGATCTGATGGAGCCCGCGCGTGCTGGTATCGCCGACGTACATCCCGGGGCGCTTGCGCACGCCCTCGAGGCCCTTGAGCACCTTGATTTGTGCGGCGCTGTACTCGCCGTCGCCCGGTCGTTTCGCCAAAATATTACCCTAGAGCCGCAAAGCGGGCGAGCCCTGCTCGCCCACCATCGTGTGGACTCAATCTTTCCTTATTTCGTTGATTTCTCGCGCGACGGCCGTTGCGCCTTTCGCGTGCGCGCGCTCGACTGCTCTGCCATGCGCAAAGCGGCGGCCCATTGCGCTCCGACGATGTTCGCCAGCACGGCATCGCTGAGCTCTTCGCGCGGGCGCTGGGCGGCGAGCATCGCATAGCTCCACGCGATGACGCGGTCGCCGGCCTGGATCGCGTCCCGTCGCAGGCGCGCGCGTGCGTTGAACATCTGCAACTCCCATTGCGTGGCGAGCGTACGCCGAACGCGTTCGTAGCTGCGCAGGTCGGCGTGTGGAAGATGTTCATGCACTTGTGCATGCGTAAGCCAAGGCGCATCCGCGAGCATGCGAGCGATCGCACCGTCTGACAACTTGCGTTCCTGCTGCCTGCAGACGGCGCAGCGCGGTTGCCGCGCGCGGTCCTGCGTCCAACAGCCGCAGCCTGCGCACCGTTGCCAGCCCGCGCGTACGCGGCTCTCATCCAAGCGCGTTTGCGCGCGCCGCAACCGAACCAGCAGTGCGTCCAAATCATCCCCCGGCACGGGTATGTCGTCAAGAGCAGCCTCATCCGTCGCGCCAGACTCTCGCGGCCCGACATTCCGTGTATCCGTCGCACGCGGCGCCCGCGCCGGTGCCGCGCCGCGGAGCAAGAGCCGGCTGCGTCCGGTCGCCACGATGAATCGTAGGCGCCGCAGCGCGATGCCCGAGCAGCTCGCGCGCAGACGCTCGAGAATCGTCGGCGTCAGGAACGTCAGCTGGTGGCTCCACGCGCTGCTGGGCGTGAGCACGGTGAGCGCGCCATCACGAAAACCCGCGGTGCGCGTGCGGCGCGCGACATCCGCGCCGACCGCATCCGGCCACGCCGCGGCAAGGATCGCCGCCTCTCCGCCCGCTGCGATGCGTTCACCGGCGGGCCGGTACGCGGCGATCAGCGCGCGCAGCGGTTTTGGTCCGCTCATGCGCCGATGGCGTGGCGCGCGTCGCCGATAAGTTCGCCCGCCTGCGCGCGGATGACGCGATGCGGCGTGTCGAGGGCGACGTCGGACAGATGCGTCGCGGTGATGAACGCCTGCTCGAAGCCGGCGAGGCTGGCGAGAAATGCGTGGCGCCGCT
>JAFAKE010000104.1 GCA_019235715.1 Vulcanimicrobiota bacterium | reverse complement strand
TGCGGATTGTACGCGCCCGTGGGCGCAAGCACGGTCAGACTTGTTCCAAAGGTGGTTGTCGCATGACGGTGCGCGAACTGCGCGGGAGTCAGCGCGGGATCGCCGATCAGATTCCAGCCCAGGCGCACGACCAAGTCGCCGTATCCCCACCGCGACGTGGTCCGCGCGCTGCCGCCCACGTCGCCGCTGAAGTTGCCGGCGTTGTAGGGCAAGATGGCCTGGATGTTGGCTGTCTTCTTCCCGAGCGCGAACGTATGCGCATAGCCTAGAAGGGTCCGCTCGATCGACGCGTTGACGTTGATCACCGGGAGCGACTCGTCGGTAAGCACCGCGCCCCATGAGGTGGAATATCCGAGAACGAGAAGATTGCCGTTGATGGGAGCCGCCGCGTAGCTGCGCGGCACGATTTCCTCCGCTGCAGCAGCTTTCGGCAGCAGCGCACACGCGACGAGCGTCAGCGCCGCCGCACGAATGCGAAAATCGCCCACGTTCAAAAAGAAAATCGCGCTCGGAGGGACTCGAACCCCCGACCTCCAGATTCGTAGTCTGGCATTCTAATCCAGCTGAACTACGAGCGCGTACCGTGGACCTGGCGGAGAGAGAGGGATTCGAACCCTCGATAGCGCCTTTACAGCACTATAACGGTTTAGCAAACCGCCGCCTTCAGCCAGCTCGGCCATCTCTCCTCGGGACGTCAGTCAGTGTACCATAGCTTGCGCGCTGCGTTCAAGCGCCGATCAACCGTCGAATGATCGCCGCGACGTCTTTCGCGGCGTGCGGCTTGGCGAGTTCTCGTGCGCGCGCGCGCATCGCATCCAATTCCTTCGGATTCGACAGCAACCGTTCCAGCGCATGCACGAGATCGCGCGTGGTTTCGACGCGCACGCCTGCTCCCGCGTCAGACAGATAGCGCGTGTTACGCTCTTCCTGACCGGGCAGCGGACGCAGCATCACGAGCGGCAATTCGGCGGCGAGCGCCTCCGAACTCGTCAGGCCGCCCGGCTTGCTCACCAGTACATCCGCAGCGAGCATGTAGTCGAAGACATTGGGCACAAAGCCGACGACCTTCACCGGGTGCGCCAGCTTGGTCGCGGCCTCGGCGACGCGCCGCTCGAGCGATGGGTTCTTGCCCACCACGACGATCGTCTGCACGTCGCGCGCGAGCCGGTCGATGCCGACGATCGCTTTTTCCAGCGGCCCGATGCCGACGCCGCCTCCCATGACCAGCAATGTCGTCCGGTCCGGGATCAGGCCGAGCTCGCGACGCAGCGCCCGCCGCTCGGGGCGCAGACCGAAACGCTCGTCGATCGGAATGCCGGTCACGGCGATGCGGTCGGGACGGACGCCGCGCGCGATCAGCGTCTGGCGCATCGTCGTCGTCGCGACGGCGTATTCGTCGATGTTGCGATGGATCCAAAACGGATGCACGACGAAATCGGTCACCACGCCGACGATGTGGGGCGCGTCGGCGAACTCGCGTAGGTATTCGGCCATCACGCCGCACGGAAATGCATGCGTGCACACGACGACGTCGGGCGCGAACCGGGCGACGAACTGTCTGAGATTCAGCGCTGTGTAGCGGTGCAGCCACTTCTTGAAACCGCCTACCTTGGTCGCGCGCTCGGCCTGCTCGTAGAGCACGCCGTACAGCTGCGGCAGCACTTTGACCATGCCGATATAGCCGTTGCTGGCCACGCGATGAAAGACTTCCGACGCATAGCGGTATGAGTCGACGATCTCGCACGCGCACGCCGGCTCAGCCGCTTCGAGCGCTTGGCACACGGCCTGTGCCGCAGCCGTGTGGCCTTCGCCGACGCTGGCGGATAAGAACAACACGCGCGGCGTGCGCACGGCTCGCTCGCGCATTTTCGTCTTGAGTTGCACCGTTATGAGACGTCTCCCGCTTGCGCGTCGTCGGCGTGCTCGAGAAAACCGTTGAGGACTTCCTGCGCGAGCGCGTCGTCCTCGATGATGCGCCCGAAGATATCGGCGACTAAGAATTCGTCGGCCGATTCGCAGTAGCACACGGCATACTTCGCGTCCGCTTCATCCTCGCCGATGAGCGCGACGACTTCGAATTCGAGCTCGTGCAGCGGCGCATCCGGCGGTTGTTCGAGCCGCGATGCGACGACGATCGTGTCTTCTAGCTCAACGCGCGTTGCGGTGTGCGGGCTGCCATTGTCCACGATGCCGAAGCGGTTCCGGGCGTCCGCAGGGGGGACCTTTAGTGCAGGTAGCGGCGCACCGCCGCGTTTTGCTCCTCCAACGTCTTCGAGAAATGATGGTGCCCGTGTCCGGCGTAGACATAATAAAGATAGTCGGTCTTCTGGGGATCGAACGCGGCCGCGATCGAACGCGCCCCCGGATTCGCGATCGGCGTTGGCGGCAGCCCGGTGTGCGTGTACGTGTTGTACGGGCTGTCGATCTCGAGGTCGCCCTGATGCAGAACCGTCTTGTGCTCGGGAAGCGCGTATTCGATCGTCGCATCCACCTCGAGCGGCATGCCGCGCTTGAGACGGTTGTAATAGACGCCGGCCATCAGTCGCCTCTCCGAGTCGACCTTCGCCTCGCGCTCGATCAGAGACGCGATCGTGATGACCTGCGGCACGTCGTAGCCGAGATGGCGCGCTTTACGCTCGTAATTCGCGGGCAGTTTGCGTTTGAACTGATCGGTCATCAGCGCCGCGATGTCTTGTGCGCTCGCCCCGCGCCGTACCTGATAGGTGTCGGGATAGAGGTAACCCTCAAGGCCGGCCGTGAGCGTGCCGCCCAGCAGTAAGCTCGTGTGCGCGGCCACGTCGTCGAACGCGCTGGCGGAGACGATCTGCATCGCGTCAAGCCGGTGCGCGATCTGGTGCGCCGTGAACCCCTCCGGGATAGTCACCCACGAGACCGGCGGCTTGCCGCCCGATGCCAGGATATCGACGACGCGCGACATCGCGACGTGCGCCGGAAAATCGTATTCCGCCGCGTCCACCGAGCGCGCGATGCCGCGCGCAGTCGCATAATACTTGAGAAGCAGCGCCGACCGGACGACGCCGGCTTCCTGCAATTGTTGAGCGATCTGCCCGATGCCATAGCCCTGCGGAACGTCGATCGATACGGGCGCAGCAGGAAGCCGCGTATCGTACACGATCGATGCTGCGAGCGCCGCGCCGGCCAGCGCGCACACTCCGACGAGCACGGCGATGACCGCGCCAACGCGCCGCACCACTACGCCTCGCGCGCCTTGCGCGCCAAATACGACTCGAGGATCTCCACCGCGGCAAACCGATCGACTAATTCGCGACGCGCCGCACCGCGCGCACCGGTTTCGCGAAGCTTGCGCGCGGCGAGCGCGCTCGTCATACGCTCGTCGACCGCGACGACGTCTCCGTCGAACGCGGCGCGCAGCGCCGCGATGAATCGATCCATCTTCAACGCTGCAGGGCCGCGCCGGCTATCGAGGCGCAGCGGATAACCCACGACGATCGTCTGCGCACCGCGTTCGCGCGCGAGGTCGACGATCGCGTAAATGTCCTTTTCGCGCGAACGATGCTGCAGCGTTGTGAGCGCCAGCGCAGGCAAGCCTAGCCCCGCGCAGCACGCGACGCCGATGCGCACGGTTCCCACGTCGACCGCTAGGATCGCCGCGCTCATCGCGCCGCCGCGCGTGTGCCGGGGCCGTGCCCCGGATGTGCGTCATCGAGTGACAGCGCTTTCGAGCGGCGCCCAAGCTGGTGCTCGACAAACGGCCGCGTAAGACGGCGCAGCCGCGCGAGAGCCGCATCGGCCGCTGCCGTGTCGCCGTCGAAGAGATCGAGCAACGACGTAAGCGGCACGGTGCGAAGGCGGCGCAACAGCGTCAACTCCGTCGCGCTGACCGAGTACGTCGCGCCGCGCCGCTCGCCGCCGAGCGACTGGGTCTCTTCGATCGCGCACCGTCTGCACACCAACCCGCCGGAGCCCGGCGCAAGCCGCGCTCGCCCGCCTGCCAGCGGGCGATTGCCGAGCGGGCTTCCGCAGCGGGCGCACGCATCGAGCTCAGGCGCAAGCCCAAACGCGGCAAGCAAACGCAGATCGAGCGCCGGCGCCAACACCGCCGCGGCGACACCGACGGCGATCGCGTCACGCAGTTCGCATAACAGATCGAACAGATCAGGCACCGCCATGTCCGGCTCGGAAAGCGCATCGATGACTTCGGCCGCATACGATGCGAGCGCAAACGTCTGCGGCTCGACGAGCCGCGCCCAAAAAGCGGTCGTCGATACGGTGCCGGCATCATGCGCGCGCACGACCGCGCGCGCTCCGGTTACGACGTCGAGACTTCTGCCCTTATGCAGTTCGAGAGCGACAAGGCTGAAAAAATCAAGCCGTGCGCCGAAGCGGCTGCCCGGCCGGCGCGAACCTTTTGCGACCGCGTGCAGCTTGCCGCGCTCGCGTGAGAACAGTGTGACGATGCGATCCGCTTCGCCGAGAGGGCGCAGGCGCAACACGACCGCCTCCACCGCGTACGATCTCATAGGATCGACGCGGCGCGACGGCGCGCGACTCGAAAGAAATACTGCTGAAGGACTACCCGACGGCGAGTTCGATGCCGCCGCGATCCGGCGTTTCGATGGTGTGGCCAGTCATGGGCGAAGGCATAAGATCGCGCAGCTTCATCTTCTCGTACGAACCGTCCGGACGGCAGCGTATCACGAGCAGATCCGGTGAGAATTCGGCGAGCACTTGGCGGCACGCGCCACAAGGGATAAGTCCCGCGGGATTGTCCCCGGCGACTGCGACTGCGATGAACGAGCGCGCACCCGCAGCGGCGGCCGCGCCGACCGCAACGCGCTCCGCGCACATCGATAGACCGAACGAGGGATTCTCTACGCTCGCGCCGCTGAAGATGCGACCGTCGGCGGCCAACAGTGCAGCGCCGACACGGAATTGCGAGTAGGGCGCGTACGCGAACAGCCAGGTCTCCCATGCCTTCTGCGCGAGGTTGCCGATACGTGTCTCGGTGAGTTTGGGCACTGGGTGTCTCCCTGTCCGGCGTCAAAAAAATCCGTTCAACGGCTTCGAACCACGCTCAGATTGCGCTGTCGCGGCCGCCCCGTTGGTCGACTGGGCCTTCTTGATGCGGACGGAACGCAACCTTCTTCCGGCGGTCTCCTCGACGATCAGCGAATCACCGTTTCCGAGAGAAATCGCATCGCCTGGCAACGGGACACGACCGAACTGACCGAACGCGTATCCGCCTATGCTCTCATAGTCCTCGGTGGGAAGGTGCAGGCCCAGTTCCTCGTTGACGTCGGCGATGCGCATGCGCGCGTCGACGACCGCCTCCCCATCGGCCAGGTGTTTGATTTCTGCAGGGCGGTCATGCTCGGCGACGTCGTATTCGTCCATGATCTCGCCCACGATCTCTTCGAGGACATCTTCCATGGTGACGAGCCCGGCCGTCCCGCCGTATTCGTCGACGACGATCGCGACGGAAACTTTTTCGGCCTGCATCTCGCGCAGGAGCTCGTCGACCTTCTTCGTCTCAGGAATTGCCTTGATGGAGCGCATGAGCTCGCGCAGCCGTTTACCGATGTCGCCCCGGCTCAGCGCGATCAGCAGCTCGCGCACGTGCACGACGCCGAGGATATGATCGATGTTGCCTTCGTAGACGGGCAGCTTCGAATAGCCCTCTTTGATCGCAAGATCGACGCCGGCGGAAACGGCCGCATCGGCATCGGCGCAGACGATGTCGATGCGCGGCGTCATGACTTCGCTCACGGCGGTGTCCGACAGCTCGAAGATGGAGTGAATCATCTCCTTCTCCTCCTCTTCGATGGCGCCGTGTTCTTCGCCGGCGCTGACCAACGCGCGGATGTCTTCCTCGGTGACATATGGGCCCTGCGCTTTCGGATCGCCGCCGAACAGCCTGATGATGAACGAGGCGATCGCGACCAACACGGTTGTCACCGGCGACAGCACCACGGCCATTGCGTGCAAGAACCATGCCAGGCGCGGTGCCCAGCGCATCGGGTCTTGCACCGCGATCATTTTGGGCAAAATCTCGGCGAAGATCAGCACGAGCAGCGCCATCACGACCGTCGCGATGAGGACGGGGCTCACGATGCCTTCTTGGATCGCCAGCCACGTCGCGATCGAGTCGGCGGACAGCAGCACGATGGTGTTGCCGACGAGCACTGTGGTCAGATAGCGGTTACGATCGTCGAGCAGTTTGCTGAGCGACTTGCCGACATCGTCCTGCGTGCGCTGCAGCACGCGCAGGCGCGAAATCGCCAACAGTGCCGCCTCGGCGGCGCTGAAGAACGCGGAAAGGATGACGAGGACGGCGATGGCCAGCAGGCTGAGCAGCCTAGGATCCGACATTGACCCCTCCGCCGTTCGCCGCACAGCCCGCTTTTTCCACCCGTGCGTAGGGCGTCCGTGCCTGCACGCTCACGGCGCACCGTGCACGCGCGACCATAGCGCCGTGCCGAACAAAATCGCACCGGCAAGCGCAGCTGCAACGCTTGTCGCGAGCACCGCGCCTGCGCCCGCGTGCTTGGCCGCGCGCGCCGCCTGTGAGGTGCCCGGCGATGCGCAATCCACCGCGCGCTCGAGCGACGTGTTGAACAGCTCGGCGGCGAGCACCGCGCCGATCGCCAGCACGAGCACCGCCCAGCGGACGGCATCAAAACGCAGCAGCGCTGCGGCGATGGCAACCGCAATGCCGATCGCCAGTTGCACTCGGAAGTTGCGCTGCTCGCGCAGCGTCGTCGCAATGCCGTCGATCGCGTCTGCAAAAGCGCGCGCGAAAGACCGCTCAGCCACCGCGTTCGAGGTCCTTGAGCATGCGCCGCGTCAGCGCGTGCATGCGCGCGGCCGCGCGGCGCTCGTGATGATCGTATCCGCACAAGTGCAGCGTGCCGTGGACGATGAGACGCTGCAGTTCCTCGCGTTCTGACGCGCCGTACTCGCGCGCTTGGCGGCGGGCGGTGTCCACCGAGATGATGACGTCGCCGAACGGTTCGCCCGCGTTGATACCTTCCGAAAACCCGAAAGCGAGCACGTCCGTCGCCGCGTCGCGCGCGCGATAGCGTTTGTTCAGCGCGCGCACCGTGGAATCGCCGGTGAGCACAAGCGTGACATCCCCGCGCACGTGCGGCGCTACCGCCGTGAGCGTGCGTAGCACCGCGTTCTTGTACGGCGCGGTTTGGCGCGGCGCACGTGCCGCGCGGCGCACGAACACGCGTGGTCCGTCGCGGCGCGACGCATTGCGGTCCACACCCGTGGGGCGTGCACGCTCCGTTTTAACGGCGCCCACGCTGATACGCATCGATGATGCGCCGGATCAACGGATGGCGGACGATGTCGGCATCGCCCAGTTGCACGATCGCGGTGTCCGCGACGCCTTCGAACATCCGCGCCGCCGCGACCAGCCCCGACTCGATTTGCGAAGGCAGGTCGATCTGCGTGACATCGCCGCATACGAGCATGCGCGAGCCGGCGCCGATGCGGGTCAGAAACATCTTCATCTGCTCGTTCGTCGTGTTCTGCGCCTCGTCGAGCACGATGAACGAATCCGAGAGCGTGCGTCCACGCATGTATGCGAGCGGCGCCAGTTCGATCTGGCCGCGCTCGACGGCACGCGTCACCGCCAGCGGCTCGAGGATCTCGCCGAGCGCATCGAATAGCGGCCGCAGATACGGATCGACTTTCTCTTGCAGATCGCCGGGCAAGAACCCGAGCTTTTCGCCCGCCTCGACTGCTGGGCGCGAGAGGATGATGCGTTGGACGCGCCCCGCGCGCAGTGCCGCGAGCGCCATCGTCACGGCGAGGAACGTCTTTCCCGTTCCGGCCGGACCGATCGCGAAGACGAGAGTGTTCGCCGCCACGGCGTCGACCAGCGCGCGCTGACCCGGCGTCCGCGGACGGATCGGACGGCCACGGCGCGTCGTCGCCAGGGATCCTTCGGGGGCCTCGACCTCCAGGCCGTCGCGCGCGGCGCGTAGCGCGAGCTCCACGTCAAGCGCGGTGACGTCGGAGCCGGACCGCGCCGCCTTGATAAGCCCTTCGAGCGCCGCCGATGCGATCGCGACGCGTTTCGCGTCGCCCGTGATGACGACCTCATCGCCATCGACGTGCAGGGCGACGCCGGCGCCGCGTTCCAGATGCGTCAGGTTGCCGTCGAGCTCGCCGAATAAGCGCACGCGGTCATCGAGACCGCGCATGCTCATCCGCGTTTCTGATTCAGCGCGCGCCAAGGGCACTCGCCCGCGTCAAACGCTCACCATCCGCCAGGCTGCATCGGTTCTGCGCGCAGTCCTTGCGGCGGCCCGATCACCGTCGCCGCCACGATACCGTACAAAAATCCGTCCGGCGTCGCCAGCTGCGCGAAACGAGAACTCGGTGTCGTGGCCACCGGCGCGGCCACCGCATCGGGGGCCAGCTGCATCAAGGCCCCGCCCGAATGCACCGGCGGCAGTGACGGCGCTTGCAAGGCCGGAGACGCGATGCGCTGCAACGCGCCGCCGAGTTCGCCGAGCAGCGCTTGGCGCGCGGATGTCGAGCCCGCGTCGGCGGTCGTGGCAGCGGCAGCTCGAGCTTGCAACTGAGCCGCTTGCGCCGCGGCAGCTGCCTGCGCTTGCGCCTTGATGGTCTGAACCGCGTGGGCGAGGCGTTGGCCTTGCGGTGATTGTTCGGCCTGTTTCACCTCAGTCGACACGATTTCGGGTGCGCGCTGCGAAAGCTGTTTGGCGGCTCGTCTCAGCGACATCGCGATGCTCGCGATGACGTAGATCGCGACGACGAGTACCCAAAACCACGCGCCCACATCCCCGAAGACGATAGGGACTCCAAGGCCGGCGATGGTCACAGCTGCGTCCACTACGACCCTTGCGTCGGCGGCGTCGTGGGCGGCGGTACCGAACCGCCGGAGCCTCCGGGCTGCGTCTGGCCGCCGCCGGCACCTGAAATCGACTGACGCATGTCGGTGTCGGCAAGCACGTTGCGCATGCGGTAGTAGTCCATGACGCCGAGATTGCCGCCGCGAAATGCGTCGGCGATCGCGGCCGGAACGAGCGCCTCGGCTTCGACGACTTTCGCGCGCATCGCCTGCGTTTGCGCCTTCATCTCCTGCTCTTGCGCGAGCGCCGCATATTGGCGCTCCGCCGCTTTGGCCTGCGCGACGCGGCGATCGGCCTCGGCTTGCGCCGTCTGCAAGTCGGCGCCGACGTTGCGCCCGACGTCGACGTCCGCGATGTCGATGGACACGATCTCAAACGCGGTACCCGCGTCAAGGCCCTTCGCGAGCACGGTCTTGCTGATGTGATCCGGATTCTCGAGGACTTCTTTATAATTCTCGCTGCCGCCGATCGCGGCGACAACGCCTTCGCCGACGCGCGCGATGACGGTCGGCTCGCTGGCGCCGCCGACGTACCGGTCCATGTTGGTGCGCACCGTGATGCGCGCCTTGACGTTGAGCTGAATGCCGTCTTTGGCGACGCCTTGAAAAATGGGCGTCTCGATGACCTTCGGATTCACCGAAGTCTGGACCGCGTCGAGCGGGTTGCGTCCAGCCAGATCGATCGCGCACGCGCGCGTCCATTCGAGCGGTATCTGCGCGCGCTGAGCTGCGATAAGCGAGAGCACGACGCGATCGAGATGGCCACCGGACAGATACTGCGCTTGCAGCTGCGCGTCGTTGACGGCGATGCCGGCTTTGCGCGCCATGATCAGCGAGTCCACGATCACCGACGGCGGAATGCCCATGATGCGCAACCGCACGAGCGTGAAGATGCCGATCGGCACTCCCGCCGCCTGCGCCCTGATCCACAACCCGAACGGGAAGTAATACAAGAACACCAGGAACGCGATGATGAGGACGAAGACGATAAGGACCAAACCGAATATGCCGAGTCCGGCCATCTGTTCTCCTTAGGTAGCGCGCGCGACGAAAACGGTCGCGCCTTCAACGCGCATGACGACGATGCGCGTCTGGCTCGGAATGAAATCGCCTGCCGACTGGACCTGATAGCGTGCGCCGTCGATGTTCGCGACGCCGGCGGGGCGCAGGTACGTTTCGGCGACGCCTTGTTTGCCGACGAGATGGTCGAGCGGCCGCGACGTGACGTATCCGGCCTCGACCGACTGCGCGCCGGCAAACGCGATGCGCCGCAAGAACGCGCTGTCCGGAAGCCAGCGCAGCAACAGGAAGAATATGAGGATAGCCGCAGTCAGCGCGATCGACGTATAGATGATGCCGATCAGCCAGAACGCCGCGCCAAAGGCCATGACGATGCTGGCTAAGATGAGCAGCGCCCCGATCAGTCCTGAAATGCCGTGTCCGGGCAGCACGTGCAATTCGAAGAGCAGCGCAACGACGCCGAGCGCGAACAACGCGATGATCACCCAGTTCGATGCGCCCGCGATGATGTGCCCGCCGAAGAACAAGGCGAGCGCGGCGATGCCGATGACGCCCGCGACCAGATGCAGCGTCTGCATCTCGATGAACAATCCCAAAAAGCCGATCGTGAGCAAGATGCCCGAGACGATCGGATCGGTGACGAACTGCGCGATGCGTTCGCCCAGCGTCGGCTCGGTTGTCGCCAGAACTGCCTGCGGAAAACCGGCCGCATCGAGCGCTGCGACCGGCGTCTCGGCCACGCCGTCGATGAACTTGAGCTTCATCGCTTGCTGCGCCGACAGCGTCAACAGCTGGCCCTTATTCTTGATGTTGGGCACGACCAGCGACGGATCGACCATCGCCGCGGCGATCGTCGGGTCGCGATGGTGCGCCTCGGCAAGCGATTGGAACTCCGCCTTCACGGCCGATATCGCTTTCTCGCCGGCGGGCTGCGTCGAACCGCCCGCGCCGATGAGCACCGGTTCCGCGGCGCCCATGCTCGACTCCGGAGCCATATAGATCTTGTCGCACGCCAGCGCGATCAGCGCGCCGGCCGACCACGCGCGATCGATGTACGCGATCGTGCGCAAGCCCGACGTGCGCAGCGCGTCCTTGATGTCGTTGGCATCGTCGATGACGCCGCCGTTCGTCTTGATCTCAAGCAGCAGCGCGCTCGCGCCGTTTGCGCGCGCGTCGTCGACCGCGCGCTGCACGCGATGCGCCATGCCTGCATTGATGACGCCGTCGACCTGGACGACCTGCACCTTCGCGCCCGGCGGCGTCGCTGCGCCGGCAGCGAGTCCGACGGCGCCGAGCAACACCGAAAGCAGCGCCGCCACGCCCCACGCGCGCCGCAAGAAACTCATCGTGCGGATGTGGCGCCTCATCGCTGCGCCATAGCGGTCTTGACCGCTTCCTGAATAGCTTTGCCATTCGCGCGCTTGCCCAACACTGGCAGCACGGCTTTCATCGCGTCGCCGAAACGTGCATCCGGAGCAAGCCCGGCGACGATCGCCGCGACTTCGGACTGCAGCTGCGACGTCGAAAGCTCGGCCGGCAGATACTCCTTGATGATCTCGCGCTCGCGTCGCTCCTTGTCGGCGAGCTCGCTGCGGCCAGCCTTGGTGAACTCTTCGATCGAATCGTCGCGCTGCTTGACCTGCTTGCGCAGCACGTCTTCTTGCTCTTCGGGAGTAAGCGCCGCATTGCGTTCGATGCGCCGATAGTTCATGGCGGAAATCGCCATGCGCAGTGTGGCGACGCGGTCAGCGTCGCGCGCCTTCATCGCCGTTTTGAGGTCCTCGCTCAAACGGCCGACGATATCGTTGTCTTCCATTGTCCGGATTGAATCATTTGGGGCGACCGGCGGCCGCCCCCTTTGCGCAGTGGATTGTTAGGAACGACGCTTGCGCGCGGCGGCCGATTTCTTCTTGCGGCGCACGCTCGGCTTCTCGTAGTGCTCGTGACGGCGCGCTTCGGCGAGCACACCTGACTTTTGGCACATCTTCTTAAAGCGTTTGAGGGCGCTGTCGATCGACTCGTTCGGACCGACTCTCGTTTCCATTTCGGGACACCCCCTTTTCGCTCTCTTAGACGCCGAATGCGGGCCATGAGCCCGCACCGTCTCGACTGACGACAGGTTCGCCGCAACGCAAAAAGCGACCTTGCGGCGCGCACGGAGCACGCCGCAGGCCTGTTTCTTGTGTCCCGATTAGCGGTCTAGTTGCGCGCCGACGAGTGCAGCGTGTGCAGATCTTCGAGCGTGTTCAACGTGACCGCGTCGCGGATGTCGTCGCGCTTCAATCCGGTGGCGCCGCGGATCTCTTTGACCGTGTCGTCACCGTGCTTGTAGTTGCGCACTTTTTCGTTATGCTGGCGAATCGTCTCCGGATCCGTCTTGCCATTGGCGACGACCCATTCCTCAAACTCGACGTACGTCGGACGCTTGGTCTTGATGTACTCGATCACCGCCTCGCGCTTCAGCCCGAGATCATCGATCGTGAGCTGATCGAAGCCGCTGCCGCAGGCATCATAATCGGCGGGCAGCTTTCCGGCGGCGTCTAACGTCAGTTTGGCCCACATGCGTGGCAAATGGATCGCTCCGAGCGGGCCGGCCGTGCCGGAGCTGATGATCGGTACGACTTGCGTGGTCATCTGGGTGCTCATCACGATCTCCTCACTTGGTTGCTCGCGACCGAAACGTCAGCTCGGCGATGCCTGATTTATCAAGCTCGCCTAGTCCGCGCTCGATCATCCTTTTGTATTGTGTCTCCGTCGCTTCGGCGAGCGGCAGGTCCAGTCCGGCTGCGCGCGCCAAAGCCAGCGCGATTCCGGAGTCCTTCGCGGCATGCGCGGCCGAGAAGTAGACCTCATGCTCGCGGTTTTGCATGTCGGCGCCGTCCGTCTCGAGCACGCGCGAGTTCGCTCCGGTCTGCGCGAACACTTCGCGGACGGTGTCGAGATCCAGCCCCAGCGCGTCGGCCAGTCCGAGGCCCTCGGCGAGCCCCGCGGTGTTGATGTTCATGACCATGTTGACGAGCGCCTTGACCTTCGCCGCCGATCCAGCAGGCCCGATGTAGCGCAACGAGGCGCTCATCTGCTCGAGCAGCGGCCGCACGCGCTCGAACGCCTCGCGCGAGCCGCCCACCATCAGATACAGCGTGCCGTTGCGCGCTTGGGGGATCGAACTGGCCATGCACGCCTCGATCGCCTGCGCGCCCGCGTCCTGCGCTGCGCGTTCGACCTCGACGTGCACCGCCGGCGAAATCGTCGCGCAGTTGACGAAGATCTTGCCGCGCGAGCCCGCCAGCAGACTGTCATCCGAGCGCGCGAAGATCTCGCTCATCGCAGCGTCATCGGTCACGACGGTGATGACGATGTCGCTCGCGCCCGTGACGTCGGCGAGGGAGTGCGCCGCCTTGGCGCCGAGCTCATGTGCCACTTCCTCAGCGACTTGCGGGCGCGCGTCGAACACCGCAGCGATCGGGTAGCCTACGTCCTTAAGCCGCCTGCCGATGTTGGCGCCCATGCGTCCGGCGCCGACGATGCCGATGCGGTCGCGCGCGTTCATGCGTCCCTCTTCGCGCCGCGCGGGTCGCGCAGCCAGTTCACGATCCGGCCGGCATCAGCGCCGGGCGGAAAAACCGGATACTCGACGTGCACGATCGCGCCGTCAACGGCGACAAAGCTCAAGCGCTTGAGCAGGCGCACGCCCTGAAAATCAAAGGTCGGCAAACGCAGCGCGTCGGTGAGGCGGAATTGCGCATCGCTCAATACGGGGTATGGCAGCGCAAGGCGCTGGGCCATCTCTTGCTGATAGTCAGTGGTCTGCGTCGACAACCCGAAGACGGCGGCGCCCAGCAACGTCAGCTGCGCGTGCTGATCGCGAAATGCGACGTTATGCGGCGTGCACCCGCGCGCCCCAGGGATCGCATCCCAACCAGCGGGTATCGGGACGTCGGGCTGGCCGGTGCGCGGGTAGCAGTATACGACGACGATCTCCGAGCGTACGCGCGCAAGCGACAGCGCTCCGCCGCTCGTCGCCTCCAGCTCGATATCCGGCAGCCGCATTCCGCTGAGATGATCGGCGGCGCCATCATCCGTCGGCACGGGAAGATCCGCGGGAATGCTATGCAGCTGCGTCGGTCCTTGGCTCATGAACGTATTCGACTCCGATCAGCCCGGCGGCCACGCGAAATGCCGGCCCGAGATCACGTGTACGTGAAGATGGTAGACGGTCTGTCCTGCCGCAGCGCCGTTGTTGATGACCACGCGGTACCCTCCCTCTGGCCCGCGCGCGGCCCCGAGGTCTCCGGCCACCTTGAGCAGCTTCCCAAGCAGCGCTGGGCCGCCGTCGCCCGCCGCGTCGGTGAGCGTCGCGTGGTGTGCGCGCGGCACCACCAGGACGTGGTCGGGCGCGATTGGCCGGATGTCGGCAAAGGCCACAACGTCGCCGTCTTCATAGAGAAAGTCCGTCTTGATCTTGCCGCCGATGATGTCGCAGAAGATGCACGCTTGCGCCACAGCTACTTGCCGATCCACATGTCTTGGAAGAGCTCTGCGCTGTCGGGGTGAGGCACGTAGCCCTTCACCTTCACGTTGAACGCGATCGGCGGACTCGTATGCACGAGCGGCACGCAGGGAGCCTGGTCGTGCATGATGTCGAGCGCACGGTCGTACAAGGCGGAGCGCGCGGCGCGTCCGGTCGTCACCTGTGCTTGCATCATGAGGTCGTGAAAGCGCTGGTCTTTCCAAAAGCAGACGTTTTGCGCGCCTGGAGTCGCAGCCGAATCCTTGTCCATGAGCACGTAGAGATAATTGTCGGGATCGCCATTGTCGCCGCTCCAGCCATAAAGCGCCATGTCGGCCTCACCGTTCATGACCCGGTCCAGATACGTGCCCCACTCAAATCCTTGCAGCGTCGTCTGAATGCCGACCGCTCTCAAGTTCGCCTGAATCGCCTCGGCGACGCGCTGCGGTTGCAAAAGATATGGGCGCGGCAACGTCATGTACCACAACGTCGTCGCAAAACCGTTCGGATACCCGGCCTTGGCCAACAGCCTTCGCGCGTCCGCTGGATCGTATGGATACGACACGCGGACGCCATGCGGCCAGACGGCGGCGGGCAGGAATTCATCAGCGACGACCGCGGTTGGGTCGTAGAAATTCTTGACGATCGCCTTGGCGTCGATCGCTTCATTGATCGCACGGCGCACGAGCAGATTGTCGAACGGACGCCGCATATTGTTCATGGCGAGATACATCACGTTATTGGGCGGCATGTGGTAGATGTGCAGGTCGCGCTCCTGCGCGATGCGCGGCAAATCGTTAGGCTGTGGGTACTCCCAGCCGTCTATTTCGCCCTTTTGCAGCGCGATAAGCGACGATGCGGCGTCCGGCAAGTCGCGCAGCACGACCGTTGCGATGCGCGGTTTCGGGCCCCAATATCCATCGAACGCGCGCAGCGTGATGTGATCATCTTTGACCCACTCGACCACCTGGTACGGCCCCGTGCCAACCGGCTCGCGGAAATAGTCCTCTCCCTTGCTCCTCATCGCCGCCGGCGACGACATCGCAAACGAGGGCATCGCGAGATTCGCGAGCAGCGGCGCGAGCGGTTTGGTCAGCCGCAGCTGCACTTTGTCCGGCGCGAGCACACGCACGCCGGCGATCACACCCGGGAAACCGCCGAATTGGCTTTCGTAGTACGAGTAATCGCCCTTGAGCGTCTGGTGCAACGGGTCGTTCGGCAAGCGCCAGCGATCGAAGTTGACCTTCACGGCTTGCGCGTCGAACGCGGTTCCATCTTGGAATTTGACGCCGTGGCGCAGCGTGAAGATCCATGTCTTACCGTCGGGAGACGCCGTCCACGACGTCGCAAGCGCCGGACGGATGGCGAATGAGCCCGACCCGTAGGCTGTCAGGCCCTCCATCGTAAGCCGTGCGACGTTGAGCGACATGCCGTCGGTCACGACCGCTGGATCCAGCCGCACCGCATCCTTGTTGCGGCCGAAGACGAGCGTGCTATTGCCGGCGGGCTGCGAGGAGCACGCGGAAAAAGCGAGCACGCACACGGCGGCGATGGCGCACGCGACGCGACTGCGGAGGTTGCGGATCACTTGGTCGAGATGACGAACGACCAGGAGTAGTCGAGCTGGTTGCCGGCCACGTCGGATCCGCGCACGCGCACGTCGATGCGGCCGTCGTGCAGATCGGATCCTGGGAAATACGAGATGAACGCGCCGGTCTTGGTCGCTTGCGAGGTGACGTCTTTACCGTCGACCAGAAGCTGCATCGTCGCCGGATCCATGCCTTTGCCGCCGATCGTCTCGAACGTCACGTAGATGCTCGGCCGCAACGTATTGATCCGCGCACCGTCTCCGGGCGCGGTCGTCTTCACCTGCGGTGCTTCGGTGATGATGTTGAGGGGCACCGGGCCCACCGCATGCGCACTCTGCCCGCCTTTGCTCAACGTGACCAACAACGGCGCGTCCACGACATTCGTGCCGACCTGGACGACGTAGCTGCCTTCATAATAACCAGGACGCACTTCGCGCATCGGCGTGCCGAGGACGACGTTGCTCAAGTCGAACGATGCGGCGCCGCCGGGCGTACCCTCGAACGAAACCGTCAACGTCTGCCCGACGTGCAGCGGATGTTCAGCGTTCGCGTTCACGCCGCTGATCTCGACGCCGCTCGCCGTCGTCGCACTGGGCGAGGGCGATGCGGTCGCTGCGGTGTGCGATGGCGAAAACGCGACGACTTCGCGCACTTTGCCGGTCCGCGGATCGGAGCGCACGGTGACGATGTCGCCCGGACGAAGATCCGCCATCGTCGCAGCGCCGCCGTCGACGATCACCGACGTCGCGTGTTCGTCAGCAGTGATGACACGGCCGTTGCTGAGAACCATGTTCATGCCTGCGACGCTCGTGATAGTGCCGCTCGTACCGGAAAACACGTCGCCGATCGAGAGGACGCGCCCCTGCGAATCGAGCGTCGCGATCAGCGTGTCACCAGGTTTTACTTGGGCGAGCGTGCCCTCGCTCGCGACGCCGCCGTGCGTATCGCGAAACTGGATCTTCGTGTTGGGCGGCACCGTGACCGTGTATTCCATGCCTTTGACATCGATGTCGACCTGCGGCACGTCGGCACCCGCGTCGACGGAGACGACGGTCCCCTCCAGCGTGTTTGCGGATTGAATCGGCGGCGGCGTCGGGGCGTTCTGCGGCGCCGCACTCGCATTCATCACAAGATCGATCTGGTGTTTCGTCGAGTCGAGCTTCAAATTCGCATCGAGCGCCGTCGCCAATCCGCGCAGGGGCAACATCACGCGGCCGCCGACCTCGCGTGCCGGCGCCTCAAGCGTCTTTGCGACGCCGTTGACCGTGACCGTGTTGTCATCGACCCGGAAGACGATCTGCGCAAGAACCGTGGTGAGCGTCGCCTGCTTGCTCTTGCCGTCGTAGGCGACGGTCGCGCCGAGCGCGCGCGCAACCGGCTGCAGCGCGACGTACGTGCGTTCGTCGAGCTGTGCGATCGCATCGGCCGACAGCTTCGAGCCGTTGACAAGAACGGTGTCGCCCGCTGCCAACGCCGGCGGCGGCAGAACGAGCGCTGCGGCGATCGCCGCAGCCGCAAGCAAAACACGGATGCGCGTACTTTGGTTCAGGGCAGGCACTCCCGATAGAGGTCTGCGGTGCGCCGCGCGGTTTCATCCCACGAAAACGACCGAGCTCGCTCGCGGCCGCGGGCGCGCAATCTTTCGATGTCAGGGCCCGCAGCAAGGACGCGCTCGATGGCTCGTTGCAGCGCGGTGACGTCGAACGGCGGGAACGTCAAGGCGCAGTCGCCTGCAGTTTCAACAAGCGCGGGCGTTTGTGCGACGATGACCGGAGCACCCGCCGCCATTCCCTCAAGCACCGAAAGACCAAAACCTTCATATAAAGAGGGCTGCACCGTCGCCGCACAGCCCGCGTAAAGTGCGATCAGCTCGTCATCCGAGACGTGGCCGGTCCGCACAATTCTGCTGCCGCTTTTGGCGTACCTATCGATGTCGAATGCGAACGGCATCGATTCAGTCACGACGAGATCGCATGGGCTCGAAAGCGCGTGCCATGCTGCCGCCAATGTCTCAAGGTTCTTGTGCTCGCGATGATTGCCTGCGTACAGCAGAAACGGCGCGCGCAGTGCGAAGCGCTCGCGCGCTTGCTCGCCTCGTCGCGCACGCGCAGCGTCGTCGAGCGCGTAGCGCTCGTCCACACCGAGCGGCACGACCCGGGCGCACGCGGGCTTCACCCCGAGGTAGTGCTGCAAGTCGGGCACCGTCGCCCGCGCGTCGGTGATGACGGCGGCTGCGTGCCTCGCGACCGGTCCCACCACCAGTGAATAGTATGGGCGCACCTTCCATTTGAAGTACTGCGGAAAACGGCGATGGATGAGGTCGTGTATCGTGTACACGTACGGACGCGGCGCCATCAGCGGAGCGTACACGGACATCAAGTGCGTGAGCGAGACCTTGCCGGCACGCGCGCGCAAAATTCGCGCCAAACCGGCCTGTTCGGCAAGCGAGCCGTTCGTCGCCAATCGCTCCGGCAGATCCACTCGCATCGCCGTGGCAGGCAGCGGTAGCTCGGCGTTCGAGATGACGACAAAAGACAGATCGGGCGCGACGACCGGCAGCCGCGCGACGAGCTCTCTCACGTACGCGATCATACCCACCGACATCTGGCGCGTGATACGCGCGTCGAGCACAACGCGGGCCATGGCTGTTACTGCTGCCGCCCAGAGCCGGCGCGAAACGCTTTTGCTGCTACGGCGACCGGGTACAGCGCGCTGCACCAGGCGATATACGCGCCGCGCCAACCGTCCGCGATCGCGCCGCGTGCGAAATACAGCCAGAGCGCGCGCAAGGGCATGATCGTCGAAGCGGCGACGAGCGCGAGCGGATCCGGCTTCGCTCCGGACGCCTCGATGTCGGTGTAGCGCGCGAACTTCATGCTGTACGAACGCAGATCCGGATATGAGAAATGATCGATCGGATTTTGCAGGTCGCCGTGCGCGCCCAAAGCGACCCACGTCTCGTGCAGCGAAGCGTCGCCCTCGTTGCGTGCCTGGATTCGTACTTGGCCAGTGCGGAACAGGCGCACGAGGCGGTCAGGCCACCATCCTGCGCCCCGCACCCACGCGCCGCAAAAATGATTGCGCCGCGGCACCGAATATGCGACGACGTCCGCGGGCGGGTCGAGCGATGAGAGCTCCAGCGCGAGCTCGGGCGTGATGCGCTCATCCGCGTCGAGCATGAAGGTCCACGGCGTTTTGACCAGGGCGGCAGCCTCGATCCGCGTCTGCGCGAATCCGCGCCACGGTGCGTCCACGACTCGAGCCCCGGCCTCCGCGGCGATCTGCGCGGTCGCATCCTGTGAAGCCGAATCGTAGACGAGCGTGCTAGCGCCAGCAGGGATCGACGCTAAGCAATCGCCGATGCGCGCCGCCTCGTCCTTGGTCAGGACGACGACGGTGATGCCGGCAAGATCCAAGGCGCCTAGGCGCCGATGCGTGCCTGCGCCGGTTGCTCGACCGTCTCGTGCTTGTGCGCGTGCTCGATGCACGCGCGCATGAAGCCGTCGTAGAGCGGCGCTGGTCGCGTCGGCCGCGACTTGTATTCCGGATGCGCTTGCGTGCCGATGAAGAACGGATGCGAGGGCAGCTCGACCATCTCGACCAGGTTCGCCGCCAAGTACTGGCCCGAGATCGCCATGCCGTGGCGCTCGAAGAGCTCGCGGTACTGATTGTTGAACTCAAAGCGATGCCGGTGCCGCTCGCTGATCTCTTCCTGTCCGTAAAGGCGGTATGCAAGCGTCCCCGGCGTCACGTGGCATGGATATGTGCCCAGACGCATCGTGCCGCCCATGGTCTGCAGATCGCGCTGGTTCTCCATGAAATCGATGACCGGGTGCGGTGTCTCAGGCTCGACTTCGCGCGTATGCGCCTCGTCCAGGCCGCAGACGTCGCGTGCGAACTCGACGCAGGCGAGCTGCATGCCGTAGCAGATGCCGAGGAAGGGCACGCCAGTCTCGCGCGCATAGCGGATCGCCGCAAGCTTGCCCTTGATACCGCGCGCGCCGAAGCCAGGCGCGACGAGGATGCCGCTCGCGCCGAGCAATGCTTCGATGCCGCGTTCCTCCAACGCCTCGGAATCTACGCGCAGCACTTCGACCGCGGCGTTGTGCGCGACGCCGGCGTGATAGAGCGCCTCGTTGATCGAGATATAGGCGTCTTTGAGCTCGACGTACTTGCCGACGAGCGCGACGCGCACCGTCTCCTTCGGCCGCTGGATGCGGCGCACCATCGCGCGCCATTCGTCTAAGTCGGCCTGCCGTTCGCCCAGCCCGAGTTTCGCGCAGGCGAGTTCTGCTAATCCTTCCGCTTCCAGATTGAGCGGCACCTGATAGATGCTCTGCGCATCGCGCGATTGCACCACGGCGCCCGGCTTGACGTCGCAGAACAGCGCGATCTTCTGTTTGATCTCAGGCGTGAGCGGATATTCGGTGCGGCACACGATCGCATCGGGCGATATGCCGATGCCGCGCAGTTCCCGTACGGAGTGCTGCGTCGGCTTCGTCTTCAGTTCGTCCGCGGCGCCGAGGTGCGGGATCAACGTCAGATGGATGTACATGACGTTGTCGTCGCCCACGTCCTGCTTGAACTGACGGATGGCTTCAAGGAACGGCAGCGACTCGATGTCACCGACCGTGCCGCCGACCTCGACGACGCAGACTTCGGCGTTGCTCGCCAGCGCTACGCGCTTGATGCGGTTCTTGATCTCGTTGGTGATGTGCGGGATGACCTGGACGGTGGCGCCGAGGTAGTCCCCACGCCGCTCTTTGTCGATGACCGCACCATAGATCTGGCCGGTCGTGACGTTGTGGAGGCGGGTGAGGTTTTCATCGATGAACCGTTCGTAATGACCGAGGTCGAGATCGGTCTCCGCGCCGTCCTCGGTCACAAAGACCTCGCCATGCTGGTAGGGGTTCATCGTGCCCGCATCCACGTTGATGTACGGGTCGAGCTTTTGGCTGCTGACCGCTATCCCACGGGCCTTGAGCAGCCGGCCCAGCGATGCGGCCGCGATGCCCTTGCCCAGCGACGACGCGACGCCGCCCGTGAAGAAGATGTACTTCGTCACGCGCACCCCTTTATAAGGAAGAACCAGGTCTGGATACGACCCGGTTCAGCGTCGTGCGATGCGGTGGCGGCGACTCCGCGCGTCGCCAGCGGCGACGCGGACCGGCTCAAATCTTCCGGCATCCGGACGCACGTCATGTACTTGGTCATTCGTCCGCCCATGAACGATTCCTGCCCTCACACGCCGGGGTGCTCCGCGAGCCAATCGCGCGGTTGGAAGAATGCGAGCGCCTTCTCCTCTCGGCTGCCGGACGCCGGCTGCCACCCGTATTCCCAACGCGCCAGCGGCGGCAGCGACATCAAGATCGACTCCGTGCGGCCGTTGGTCGCGAGGCCGAACGCCGTGCCGCGGTCATACACGAGGTTGAACTCGACATAGCGCCCGCGGCGCAGCTGTTGGAAGTAGCGTTCGGTGTCGCCGTACGGCTGATGCCTGCGGCGATCGGCAATCGGCGCGTAGGCGGTCACGAACGTATCGCCGCAATCGCGTACGAACGAGAAGAGCGGTTCGAAGTCACCGTGCAAATCGTCGAAGAAAATCCCACCGACTCCGCGCGTTTCGCCACGGTGCGGCAGATAGAAATATTCGTCGCACCACTGCTTGAAGCGCGCATAATACGCGGGGTCGTGCCGGTCGCACGCGTTCTTCCACGCGCGATGAAATGCGACAGCATCTTCGATCTCGGGATAGACCGGCGTGAGGTCTGAGCCGCCTCCAAACCACGCGTCGTTCCCCCGCTCGAGATAGCGGAAGTTCGCGTGTACTGCAGGCACGTACGGGTTGCGCGGATGGAGCACCAGCGACGTGCCGGTTGCGTAGAACTCGCGCTCGGTGCCGCCCAGCCGGCGCAGCGCCTCGTCGTCGAAGGTTCCCCACACCGCCGACCAATTGACCCCGCCCTTTTCGAACAGGTCGCCGTCTGCGATAACGGCCGTGTCGCCGCCCCCGCCCCCCGGACGCTCCCATAGATCGTGATGGAACGTCGCGGCGCCATCAAGTCTGCTCAATTCTTCGCACAGATGAGTTTGGAGTCCGCGAAACGCGTCGTGCGCGCGGATGGCGTGTTCGCTGTGCGACCGTTCGCTCACGCGACGACGACGATGCGGTCGCGTTTGCTCATGTCGGCCTGCACGAGCACGTCCGCCTCGGGAAACGCTTCCCGTGCAAGCCGCGCCACGCCGGCTGCCGTGAAGGGGCTGCATTCGCAGTAGACGCGGCCCCCATCGCTCAGATGTGCGGGTGCATCGGCGAACATGCGGCGGTAGACTGCAAGGCCGTCTTCGCCTGCCCGCAATGCCAGCGGCGGTTCGTAGCGCGCGACGGCAGCATCGAGCTCAGGATCGCCATCAGCGACATACGGCAGGTTCGCCACGATCGCATCGAACCGGCGTTGGCCGAGGGCCGCGAAGAGGTCGCTTTCCACCAACGTGATGCGGTCGAGAAAACCGAGCGCTTCGACGTTCTGTCGCGCGACGGCAAGCGCGTCAACGTTGGCGTCAAGCGCTGTCACCGACGCCTCGTGTAAGCCTTCGGCAAGCGCGCAAGCGATTGCGCCGCTGCCGGTGCCAAGGTCGAGCACCCGCGCGCGGCGTCCACGCCAGTCCGCGATGACGCGCTGCACGAGCTCTTCGGTTTCCGGCCGCGGGATAAGAACGCGCGGATCGACTGCGATGCGCAGGCCGCAGAACTCCTTGAAGCCGATGAGATAGGCGATTGGCTCACCCGCAGCCCGGCGCGCCGTCAGCGTCTGCAGTTGTCCCAAGCGCCGCGGCGGCAGCCGGTGGTCGCCGTATGCGATGAGCGCCGATGCGTCGAGTCCGGTAACGTGGCTGGCAAGCATGCGTGCGTCGAGCCCTGGCGTCGAAGAACGGCCGGCCAACGTCCGCCGGCTCGACTCAACCGCCGTGGCGATCGTCTCACCGCCCGCGTCAGCACCGAGGCGCTCAGGCGACCGCATCGCCGCGCAACCTCCGTTGCTCTTCGTCCGCTAAGAGCGCCTCGACGACGCCGTCCAGATCGCCGCCGAGGATCGCGCGCAGGTTTCCGGTCGAGAAGCCGATGCGATGATCCGTCAAGCGGTCTTGTGGAAAGTTATACGTGCGGATCTTCTCGCTGCGGTCGCCGGTGCCGACCTGCAGGCGGCGCGCAGAGGCGGTAGCCGCTTCTTGTTCGCGCAGCTTCGCCTCGTAGAGATGCGCGCGCAGCAACTGCATCGCGCGCTCGCGATTTTGGAGCTGCGAACGCTCCTCCTGACACGCGACGACGACGCCCGTCGGTTTATGCGTGATGCGCACCGCTGACTCGGTCTTGTTGACGTGCTGTCCGCCCGCGCCTGAGGAGCGGAAGGTGTCGATCTCAAGATCCGCGGGATTGATCTCGATTTCAACGTCGTCCGCTTCCGGCAGCACGGCGACGGTAGCCGTCGAGGTATGGATGCGGCCGCTTGCTTCAGTCGCCGGCACGCGCTGCACGCGATGCACGCCGCTTTCGTGTTTGAACAGGCGATACGCGCCCTGGCCGCGCACGCCGAGAATCGCCTCGCGATATCCGCCCGCTTCGCTTTCGCTGGCGCTCAAAATCTCGCTCTTGAGGCCATGCCGCTCGGCGTACTTAACATACATTCGTAAGAGGTCGCCGGCGAAAAGCCCGGCTTCGTCACCGCCCGTGCCGGCACGCACCTCGATGAAGATGTCCTTATCGTCATTGGGATCCTTTGGCACGAGCAGCGTACGCAGCGTCTTCTCTTGCGCCGCGACGCGCTCGCGCAAGCGCGCGACCTCGGTACGCGCCATGTCCGCGATCGCCTGGTCCGGATCGCGCGTCATCGATTCCGCGTCCTCGAGCTCGTTGGACGAATGCGTGAACTCGCGATAGGCCAAGATGATCGGCTCGAGCTGCGCGCGCTCCTTGGAGAGCCGCTTATTCTCTTGCGGGTCAAACGCGGACGTCAACGCAGCAAGGCGCGCGTTGATCTCCTCAAAACGCGACTCGATCGCGCCAAGCCGTGCTTTGAGGCTAGTTGGGTTGTCCATACCGCTGCGTATGCCGCCCGCTGCAGGCGCGCCTTTTGCGCGCGCCTACTTCGACTTGCTGGTCTTGCCCTTGGCGCCGGCCTTTTTCGCTTTTGGCTCAGCGCTCTTCTTGGCCGCAGCGCGCGTCGTCTTCGCTTTCTTAGGCTCGTCGCCAGCCGCTTTCGGCGATTCAGTCTTCGACTTGGAGGTCGCGCGACGTGCGCGCTTGGGTTTGGCCTCTTCCAACTGTTCCGGCGTGATGAGTTGAGCTGATGCAGGTTCGCTCACCGGGTGCTCGGCCGGGGCCTCAGACTCCGATACGTGTGAGGATACTGCCGCCTCGCGGCTTGCAGCCTGCGCCGCTTCGCCAGCGGCCTTCTGCTCCGCATCGCGCTTCGCCGACTCCTCGGCCTCACGCTTTGCCGATTCCGCCGCGTGCTTTGCGGCCTCTCGCCGCGCTTGTTCGGCAGCTTCGCGTGCGGCTTGTTCGGCCACAGCGACAGCTGCTGCTTTTGCGGCCTCGGCTTGTGCCGCATCGGCCGCTTCCTTTGCACGCTTGGCTTCTTCTGCCGCGCGCGCTTTCTTCGTCTTCTGGCTCTCGACGGTGCCGTACTTGGTGACGAATTTCTCGACGCGACCTTCAGTGTCGACGAACTTCTGCTTGCCCGTGAAAAACGGATGGCAGTTCGAGCAGATCTCGACGTGCAGTTTCTCGAGGGTCGAGCCGGTTTGGAATGTGTTCCCGCACGCGCACACCACGGTGGCGGTGAACCATTTGGGATGGATCTTTTCTTTCACGAGGGTCCTCTCAGCGCTGCCCGGCGGAACTTTCGGCGACCATTGTCCCGCATTCCGCCACGTGCGCCACACGCTACTATATCATACGAGGCCTAGACAGTCCACCCAAGCGCGTGACTAGTGCGGCGATGGTTTTAAGGGGCGCCGCCGCCCCGGGAGGACCGCCATGGCTTGGCTACCACTTGTCGGCACCGTGATGTCGTTGGTGACCTCAAAGGGCATCGATGCTGCGCAGCAAGCGATGATCCAAATGGATGAGACCAATCAGCTCTTGCTGCAAGCGCGCGAGATGCAACATCAGGAAGCGCTCGACAACCGCAGCGAGGTTTTCAACGAAGCGATCGCCGACCGCTCCGAAAGCATGCGCGAACGCGGATTGCTCGAAGACCTCGATATGTCCGAGCGTAAGATCGACGATCGCATCACCAAGGAGTGGATCGGGCTCATCCGCGGTCAATAGTTCATACTTGCACGTCTGTAGGTCGCGGACGGACGTTTGCGCTCGGGTCGGCGCGGGTACTACCTAGGCACTTCCCGCGTCTACGGAGGCTTCTCTATGCACCGAACGCTCCTCGCACTTGCGGCTATCGCCTTTGCGCTCGTGCTTGCTCCTGCGCTCGCCGACCAATCGCCCGCTCCAACATCGCTCACCGTGCCGATCCAAGCCCAGAACAGCTCGGGTCAGACTGGAGTAGCTGTTCTCACGCCTATGACGGACAACAAGACGAAGGTTGATGTCTCTGTCAGCGGCGAGCCGAGCGGTGCGAGTGAACCTGCGCACGTCCATCTGGGCACATGCAACAAACTCAATGTCGCGCCCAAATATCCGCTGAACCCCGTCGTCAACGGAAAATCGTCGACGGTATTAGACTTACCGATCTCACAACTCGAAACGACGCCGATGGCCATCAACTTGCATCAGTCTGCCGCCAACATCGGCACGTACGTCGCATGCGGCAACATCGTGTCCGTGACGGCTCCGACCTCGCCGGCGCCCGCCAGCCCGCCTGGGATGGCTCCTTCGCCCGGCTAATAATTCGCGCGCGAAGCCCGGCGCGTCGAGTGAATCGCTTCCCTGTGATGGCTGACGCGCCGGTCAGTTCTGCTTAGCCGACGCTTCGCGACGCGGCATAACGCTTGTCCTCGTCTCGATACTCGTTCTGCAGCAGGATGCGACGAAGATGAGGCGGATACGCGCCTCGCGGATGAGACGCGATCCAGTTCTCGGACAACACCACGAAGTACTCGAAGTTCTCCCATACGGCATCGCTGCGCTCTTCGCGGATGATCGCGGCGTACGTGGCTAACCATTCCCATGCCGCGACGGCTGTTCTGGACCACAGGTTCAGAGCAAGCTCGCGGTCGATCAGCTCCGTCCGCACCAGCAAGCCCATGGTTTCGTAATAATTGCCGATATCGCGCGCCGCCATGCGCAGCGCCTGGTTCTCCCGACTGGTCGCGGTTGGGTGCGCCACCTGATAGCGAAATTCCGGATCTTTGATTCTGGCAGCAAGTTCGCTCCTGACGAGAACCTCCGCGTCAGTGAACTTCGGAGATGACGACTCGTCGTTGAGCTCTTTCAGTGCGGCGATCTGATTGCTGCCGCGAGCATGACGCAATTGCACAAGCGCAGCGATCGCTGTCGCCGTGATGACAAGGAACGTGCCGAACGTCGCGAGCGTGTTCAGCAGCTCAAGGCTCATGGGGATATCAGAGCTGCTTGACCACCCAACCCGCCAAGTCGATCAATTGCCGGTCCTTCGTGGCCGGTTTCACGCTGATGTAGAACCGGACGTTCCCTTTGAGGACGTGAATCGCTTCACTCACATCGATGTACGCGGAGTCGCCAAGATTCGGCGGCTTCGATTTCGCGGGGTAGAAAAGCGAGAGCTTTGCAAAGGCGTCCTTCGCGACGGCCGGGCTTGGATCGGAATAGATCCGGAAGAGCACCGTGCCGCCGCCGTTCTGATCGCTCGTGTACGTACAGTCAGTGCCGGTCGGTAAATTTGCATACGCCGCGGGAGCCACAGTGCTCGCCGGTTTTCCGAACGCTTGACCTAAGATGCTTTGCAGCTCGCTCGCCGGGAGCAAAGTGCACGGATCCTGCGGGACCGGCTTCGCTATCGCGCCGAGCGCTGAAATAACCACGACCGCCATCGCAAGACCAAAACGCAAACTCGAACCGCGAAAGACTCGCATTCGAAACTCCTGCAGAAAGACTTTTAGTGGTGGGCGATCGAGGACTCGAACCTCGGACCTCATCCTTATCAGGGATGCGCTCTAACCACCTGAGCTAATCGCCCGCGCCGAGAAGGATCGCAAGCCGATGTTCTTTCTGCGAGCGCGGGGCCCTATTCCCGCAACAGCGGCGATATTGCGCAAGCGAGGCGATTGCACCGCTGTACCGAACCCACTTAGGCGCGTGGGGGATTAGCTCAGCTGGTAGAGCGCGTGCTTTGCAAGCATGAGGTCAGCGGTTCGAATCCGCTATCCTCCACATCGAAACTCCGTACTCGCTATCGCTTTGAGCGGTGGTTCAGCGCCACAGCCGCGCGAACAAGCGCCTTCAGCGCTGCCCAGTCGACTTTGTCGCCTTCATGAAAGTCGATGGCACGCCGCACGTTCCCATCGAGACTAGAATTGAAGAGGTGGTCAGGGTCATCGAGCGTAGCGCCTTTGGCGAACGTCACCTTCACGTGATCTTTGTAGGTTTCGCCCGTGCAGATCATGCCGCCATCATACCACACGGGAACCCCTCGCCACTTCCACTCTTCGGTGACGCCCGGATCGGCCTGTTTGATCGCGTCGCGGATGCGGGATAACGTTTCACCGCGCCAATCGCCCAACTCTTTGATCCGTCTGTCGATCAGCCCCGACGGCGACTTGCGTGCGCGCTGACTCCTCGGTGCAGCCTTCTTCGCACTCTTCTTTGCGGTCCTCGGCTTCGCGCTGCTCGACCTGGACCGCGCCTTCTTTTTCGCCATAGCGCCCTAACGGTATAGTCGTCGCATTATGAATTCCTGGTAGCACCGAGTACGTGCGAATCGGCAATTCACCGCTTGCGGTGAGAGGAGGCTACACGGTCGCTTCTGTAGAGGCCTGGGGGCGCCGAAGCCGGACGAGCCCGGCCGGATTTACACTTGGCGCGACTCTTGCGCGTCCTCCCCTCTGAGCATTCCATCATGCCCCGTTCTTTGCGCGTTCTTGGCGCAGCGCTTGTCCTCTGTATTACTTTTCCGCTCGCCATCGCGGGCTGCAGCGGCCACTCGCTTGGTGCGATTCCCGCGCCGCCTGCCGCCTCGCGCGACATCCAGCCGGCGTCGGTAAATCCATCGATCCCGCTTCACGTGCAGAACTTCACCTACTGGCATCAGGGATCGCTCGCGGAGAACGTGCCAGCTTCGTGGATGGGGACGTGGGCCACGTGGGCCGAGATCGGCACGTCGCAATACGCCGCCCAGTTTCATGCAGCCGGCGGCAAGTACACCGTCGTCTACACGAATCCAAACTACTATTACGTGCTGCCGAGTTATACGTCACCGGGCAAGTACCCCGAGAGCGCATTCGGCCATGGCAGCAACGGCGTGCGCACGCAATGGGATGGTCTGTATGGCGGCACGGAATACTATTTGCTCCCGAACAGCGCGACCTCGCAGGCAGGTTATGCCGGCGTCATCGCGATGGAAACCGTGAACGGTGGCTATGATTTCGTCTACGCCGATGGCGTCAGCGATACTCTGAAGACCTCGCTGTGGGGACCGCGGCAGCCCAAACCCGTCGAGATCACGACCGATGCGCAATATGTCACCGGCATGGAGCAGCTGATGGCCCTGTCTCCGCTGCCGACGATCATCAACGGCTACAACAACGGCAATCCGGTCACCGAAGAAGAGTACATCGGCGCCGCCAACATCAAAGCGATCTACGGCGAAGAGTGCTTCACGGAAGCCACGCGAGTGCAAAGCGACCAGTACTGGATCGACCAAGAAAACGCGCTGCTCGACACGACCGCGCATGGATTGTATGCGATTTGCGGCGGTCGCGGTTCGTTAGCGGATACGCGGCCGGAGCGGATCTACTACCTTGCCTCTTGGTGGCTTTCGTACGATCCGACGTATTCAGTTTCGCTCGCGGAGTTCTCATCGTATGCAAATGTGTACGTCTTCCCGGAACAGGCGCTCGTACCGACGCGACCCGACCAGGTCGAGAGCGATATCAGCTCGATCAAGTGGTATACGGGCGCTTACGTCCGCCGCTTTGAGGCCTGCTATTACAAGCAAGTCTTGTGGGGGGCGTGCGCGGCGATCGTCAATCCCTCATCGACGAACAGCGCGAACATCCCGCAGCTGCCGGTCGTCTACCATCATTCGCTCGCCCTTGACGCGAACAACCTGTACGAAGGCGGCACCGCGTCGTTGAGTTCGACGGTGCCCACATCGCTCGCACCCGGAACCGCGGTCATTCTTTTTCAGTAGACCGGCGCGGTTAGCGACTGCAAGCTGCGGGTAGTATCCTCGGGAAGGGCGTTTTCTCCCGAGGACATGAGCACCCATGAACGACAGCGACCCGCCCGGAACCGGGGGCGCGCCGGCGACGAGCCTGCTGGCTATGCTTGTCGCAGCAGTCCTCGTCGTCGGATTTGCGTTCCGAGCAGAAACGCCCGCGGAAGGTAACCCGAGCTCTCCTGCGGCTAACCCCGCTCTCTCACCGCAGCCGACGATAACCCCGCTGCCGTCGTTCAGTCCGCTGCCGACGATTACACCTGTCCCTTTGCCAAGCGGTTCCGCGCCTGCCAGCGGCTCACCGTCACCGACGCCGCCCATGCATTCGTCCGGCTAGCGGCTGTCCCAGCAAGCAACGGGTCATCATCAGCGAAGCGTCCTAATCCAACGGGGCGCTTCGCTCGTTGTAATGACTGGATGATCCCTCATCGTCGCAAAGGAGCATTGATAGCAATGATGATCTCTCGATTTGCCGCCGCGCTCGGCGCCGTCGCCATTTTGGTCACCGGATCCGGCGCATTCGCGGCCGGAACGGATACGGGTCAGGACACGATGGTCAACGGCGAGATGCATGGACGCTTCGGCGGGCCAGTGTACAATGGCGCGCCGGCACTCGACGTCACGGCCGCGTTAGTCAAAGCCGGTGGCGGCGCCGCCAATTATTCGACCGCAACCGCGCTTGTCAGCATGGTCGGCAAGCCGACCGTCGACGCGGAAGTGGCCAAGCTGAGCAAGCAGTACGGCGCCGACGCCGTGACGCAGTGGCTCAAGACGTTCGACTTCGCCGTCAACGATTCGCTCAAGATCGCCACAGCCGCAGGCGTCAAGCTGCCGGCGCCCGCGCCGCTCGAAGGCAAGGCATTGGCCGAAGCGCTCGTCAAGGCCGGCACCGACAGCCAGGGCTATTTCCAGATCGAGCTTCTGCTCGACAAGGCCGTGTCGCACAAGATCCACGTTCAGGTCATGAACGATATCGATGCGGCGCCCGGCTTCGGCAAGAAGGCCGATCTTCAGTACCACGAGATCTCGAACCAAGCGTTCTACGATGTCGCGCAAGCGCTCGGCATGACCAGCGTCAAGCTGGCTCCCGTTCACTAACCACCGGCGCAGCGATGAGAGAAGAGAGCGGCCGCGGCCGCTCTCTTCTTCTTTATCGCGCTTCCTTCTATTTAGGTTTGGCGAGCGCCGCCCGGTATTGGTCGAGCATCTCAAGCTCGCCCGCGTTCGCTAATGTATCCTCGTGCAATTTCACCCAGTCGCGCGGCACGCTGCCGAAAACGGGCCTGCGCATTCGCGTCCTGTAGATCGCGAAGAACACGATGCCCAATAGCACCCATGAGGGCCCGGCGATGCGTCCGATCGGATGAGTGATGATCGTGAAGATCAGGATCGCGAAGATGCCGGCGAGCCCCAGCAGCGACAGCAATGAGACCGGAGCGGTCTTGCCGTTCACCGTCACCGGGAAATTCAGCGGCATGTGGAACGGCCGCGGCGCGGCCTGGTCCGTGAACCGCAACGTGATGAGCGCGACGAACACGAGCGTGTACGATAAGGCTGCGCCGAACGCATACAGGTCCAACAGGAAATTGATCGCGTCGTCCCCTTGGCGATAGGCCGCCAAGAGTTCGACTAATGCGACGCCGGAAAAGATGAGAATCGTGATGACCGGCGTCTTCGTCTTGCGGTTCGTCCGTTGGAAAAGCGACGGCAGCAGCTGATACTTGCCCATCGAATACGCGATACGCGATGCGCCATACACGCCTGAGTTGCTGGAGATCAACAACAGAAACGCGCCGATGACAGGCACGACGTACGCCAGCGCCCCGCCGACAAGGGGCAACAGCGCAGCAAGCAATGCGATCGCCTTGTCATTGTTTTGGCTGTTGCCGAGGAACGCGAAAAGCGGCGTTTCCTGGCCATTGTCGCCGATCGGACCGTGCATCCCGAGCACGAGGTTCGAATATGACAAGGCGAAGATCAAAATCGTCAGGATCAGGGCGATTGAGGTCCTCGGCATCACCTGCGATGGCCGCTGCGTCTCTTCCGCAGCTTGTGAGATGCTCTCGAGACCGACAAAGGATACGATCGCGAACGACACGCCCTTGAGCAGGTCGTCCGCCGAGGGCCAGTGATGCTGCATCGTGCTGATCAGCAGATCCGGATGCCAGGCGAGCAAGAATCCGCAACCGAGGATGAACGTCTCGGTGCAGACGTCCACCGCTGCGACGATCTCATTCACGCGCGAGGATTGCCGTACGCCCAGCACGTTGATGTACGTCAAAAATCCGGCGACGGCAAGCACGCAGATGAAATAGTATAAATGATGTTCGGGCGCGGCCAGCCATGGGATCAGGCGCGGCGAGCTGACATAGCCGACGGTGAACCACGCGAAAAGACTGATGTCGATCGTGAAGTCGAGCAACACCGCCCAGCCGGCGATGAAACCCATAAAGTCGCCGAGCGCGCGCGTGACAAAGAATTGGCCGCCGCCGGCGATCGGGTAGGTTGCGGCAAGCTCCGTGTACGCCAGGCCGATGCACACGTAGACGAGGCCCGCAAAGCCGAATGCAAGATTTGAGGCGCCCGCTGCGATGCCGACGACTGCGCCGAGCGCGACGTAGATGTCAGCGCCGACGTCGGCGTAACCCCAGGCGTACGAACCCCACGTCGTGACTGCCCGCCGCAGTTCGCTTCCGGTCCTCGACAATCAACCGCTCCTTGCGCCGCGCCCGCTTCGTCCGCTTCGGGGGTTTTCCCGCGTCGGACACGAACGCGCCGGGAGTGGGGGATATGCAGATGACACGTTCCATCGCAGCCACGTGTGCAATCGCTCTGTTGTTCGCAATGTCCGCTTGCGCGAAGAAGGAAACGACCGCTCCGCCCGCGGCAGCCTCGCCGACCGCAAGCCAAGCAGTGCTGCCGGTCAGGCACGACGTCGATTTCAACTTTAGCGACGTGGCCGTCACGACGTCGGCCGCTCCACTGCTCCGGCTGGGCTTTTCGATCCATAATGTATCGAAGGACCCGATCCAATGCGACCCGTCCGAATTCTCGATCACACTGTCAAATGGTTCCACCGTGCAGGCCGATCAGTCGGCGGATAACAAATGCGATCCCGATTCGATCGATCCGGGCGCGACTGGAAATGCGATCGCCTTCTTCGACCTCGCGTCAGGCTACACGGGCGACGTAACCTTGTCGATGACCGTGAACGACGCAGTGGTCGGCAAGGGCACGACGCAGGTCAAATAGGACCGCGCAACGCCGTTCTGGAAGACCGGCGTTCGCTCGGGGGATTAGCTCAGCTGGTAGAGCGCTTGCATGGCATGCAAGAGGTCAACGGTTCGACCCCGTTATCCTCCACCA
>JAFAKE010000063.1 GCA_019235715.1 Vulcanimicrobiota bacterium | reverse complement strand
CTGGCCGTCGGTCAGCCGGCCGTCGTCGAGGATTTGCAGCAGCACGTTGAAGACGTCCGGATTCGCCTTTTCGATCTCATCGAAAAGGATGACGCTGTATGGCCGGCGGCGCACGGCCTCGGTGAGCTGACCGCCTTCTTCGTAGCCGACGTAGCCGGGCGGCGCGCCGATCAGCCGCGCGACGGAATGCTTCTCCATGTACTCCGACATATCGATGCGGATCATCGCGTGCTCGTCGTCGAACAAGAACTCAGCGAGTGCGCGCGCCAGTTCGGTCTTGCCGACGCCGGTCGGACCGAGAAAGATGAACGAACCCAGCGGACGATTGGGGTCCTGCAATCCGGCGCGCGCGCGCCGTACGGCAGCGCTTACGGCCTTGACCGCCTCGTCCTGGCCGATCACGCGCACGTGCAGGCGGTCCTCCATCTGCAACAGCTTCTGCACTTCGCCTTCCATCAGCTTGGAGACGGGGATGCCGGTCCATTTGCCGACGACCTCAGCGATGTCGTGCTCGTCCACTTCCTCTTTGAACATTTTGTGTGCGCCCTCGCCGGCAGAGAAGCGCTGCTCGATGTCATCGGCTTTGCGCTCGAGCTCCGGCAGCGTCTGATACTTGAGCCTGCTGACCTCTTCCCAATTCACGTTCGGCTCGTAGCCCTGCTCGGCGCGCGCGATCCGCGTCTTGACTTCCTCGATCTGCTCTTTGATCTTAGACACGTCGCCGATCGCGCTCTTCTCCGACTCCCATAATTTGCGCAGCCGCGTCGACTCCGCCTCAAGCTCGGCGATTTCTTTTTCGATGTCCGCCAGGCGTTTGCGCGAGCCCGCGTCCGTCTCTTTGCGCAGCGCCTCGCGTTCGATTTTGAGCTGGTTCATGCGCCGCTCGACCTCGTCGAGCTCGACTGGGCGTGAATCCATCTCCATGCGGATCTTCGACGCCGCCTCGTCCACGAGATCGATGGCCTTGTCGGGCAGAAAGCGGTCGGTGATATAGCGGTTGGACAGCACGGCAGCGGCGACGAGCGCCGAATCTTTGATGCGCACGTGATGGTGCGTCTCGTAGCGCTCGCGTAGCCCACGCAGAATCGAGATCGTGTCTTCAACCGACGGCTGATTGACCATCACCGGCTGAAAGCGGCGCTCGAGCGCAGCATCTTTTTCGATGTACTTGCGATATTCGTTGAGCGTCGTCGCGCCGATGCAATGCAGTTCGCCGCGCGCAAGCATCGGCTTCAGCAGGTTGGACGCGTCCATCGCGCCCTCGGCGGCACCGGCACCGACGACGGTGTGCAGTTCGTCGATGAACAGCACGATCTGGCCCTGCCCCTGTTGCACTTCCTTTAGAACGGCCTTGAGCCGGTCTTCGAATTCGCCGCGGTATTTGGCGCCTGCGATGAGCGCGCCAAGGTCGAGCGCGATGATACGCCGATCTTTAAGACCCTCGGGCACGTCGCCACGCACGATGCGATGCGCGAGCCCCTCGACGATCGCGGTCTTGCCCACACCCGGCTCGCCGATGAGGACCGGATTGTTTTTCGTCCGCCGCGAGAGCACTTGGATGACGCGCCGGATCTCCTCATCGCGGCCGATCACCGGATCGATCTTGTTCTGTTTTGCTAGCGCGGTGAGGTCGCGGCCGTAGCGCTCGAGCGCTTGGTACTTGCCCTCCGGGTCCTGGTCGGTGATGCGCTGGCTGCCGCGCACGGGTGCCAGGCCGGCGAGGATCTTATCGTACGTCGCGCCGGCGCGCGCAAGCTGATCTTTCGCTTCAGAGCGGCCGGGCGCATTTGCGATCGCGAGCAGCAGGTGTTCGGTCGAGACGTACTCGTCTTTGAATTTTTCCGCTTCTTTCGCTGCGCGATCGAGCAGAGCGCTCATCTCGCGGCCGAATCGCGGCTCCGCGCCGCCGTAGACCTTGGGCCGCGCGTCGAGCGCCGCGGTGACGGCGCTCTTCAATTGGTCGACGTTGATGCCAAGCTGACGCAGCACAATCGCCGGCGTCCCTTCAGCGTCGCTGAGCAGCGCTGCGAGCAGATGTTCGGCGTCGACTTCGGCAGCGTGCCGTTCGCCTGCGATCCGCTGCGCTTCCACGAGCGCTTCTTGCGCTTTGCGGGTCAGTTTGTTGAAGTCGGTCATCGAACGCCTCTTCGCGATTTTATCCACAGTATCGACATGACGCCGACAGCTTGGGGAACGTCAGACTTTCAGCAGCCGTTAGGCCGACCCTTTACACCGAGCTGCGTACGCGTGATTGCATTGCAAACGTGCGGGGCTTTCGCTACAATTCACTCACACGCCGGACAAGGCTGGTACGCAATGCCGCACCGATTCACAAGCGGGCTGCGCAGCGCACCGCTTCTCATCGTGGCGATCGGCGCTCTTCTTCTCTTGATGAGCGTTCAGGCCGATGCTGCAATTCCTCCGGTGCTTGCGCGTTTGACCGGATTTGCCGGCCGCATGTCATACGCGGGTCACCGCACCGATGTCGCCAACGCGCCTGAAGTTCAAGGCATCGCATCGATAACCGGCGATGCATTCGTCGTAGACGAGCGCGCGCCCGGCTATGCGCTGCACGCAGATGAACACGGGGTCATCGTCCACACAGGTTCGCTCGCGGCGCGCTCCGCCGATGCGTTGGATGCGGACATCCTGATCAATCCGTGGCCGATCGCCGTGGCCGCACTCGCGCGCGGCGGCCTGATCGAGCGTGGTCCGTCACGTTGGGAGGCACGCGATGGGTTCGCCGTGTACGTCGATCGTGCCGGCAGCGCGATCGATGGACTGGTGCCGGCGCATGCGCCGCGCTTGGCGTTCGCTTTCGGACAGTGGAGCGAGGTTGCCGGCGTTCCGGCGCCGCTGCGGATCGTGCGCCTGCGCTGGGGCGTGCAAGACGCGGCATTTCAGATCGACCGCCTCGAGATCGTACGCGCAGCCGACCGCACGGATGCTTCCGGCAGCGCGCGGCAGCCGGACAGCAAACCGTTGGCGCAGCGCATGGCGCCGCTGGAAAACGCTTCGGCCCATGTAGCGCCGCCGTTTCCATGGCGGCCCGTGCTGACGCTATTCGGCCTGCTGGCGCTCGCCATCGCCATCGTCGCCTGGTCGTTGCGCGATGCATTCGCTGCGAATGTTTCCGTGCGTTCCGGCAAAGACCCACGAGGCTGGAACGCGGCAGCGTCGGCCGCCTACGTCGGCCCCGATGGAGTGCTGCTGCACGAGGGTAACCGCTATCACGTCGGCGCGGAATTCTTCTCGCGGCCGGTCGAGGTGCAGCACTCAGCGTTGTTCTTGCGCATCAGCGCGCCGGGAATATCGAAGATCGTCGTGCTCCCTCGCCGGCTGCCGCGCTTTGCGCCGCGCACGCGGCGGCGGGCGACTGCGGCCGGGCTGAGCCTCATCGAGACGCTCGTCTCGATGGCGTTCTTCACGGCGGTCATCGTCGCCGGCGTGTATCCCGCGTTGACCGCGGTGACGCGCGCTGACTTCGTCGCGAGCCAAAGGCGCGCGGCGCTCGCGGCTGTCGCCAACGCGCTGACCGATGAAGAGATCGCGTGCGCCTATGGGAACACCGCGCCGACCGGCACGGCGACCACGACAGTCAACGGCATGACCGTGACAGTGACCGTCAACGATTCGAGCGCCGCAGGCGCACGCGATATCGTTGCGACCGCAGCCGACGCAAACGGAAACGTGTTGGCGACTCTTGCCACGACCGTTGGACCTCCCGTTCCGGCGCCGGGATCCACACCCGCGCCGCCGAGCGCACCGGGACCGCCTGTGCCACCAGGGCCGCCTGGAGCGACCGCGTCTGCAACGCCGACGCCACCGGCCAGCGGCCCGCCGATCGGCGGCCTTGTCGCGCCAACACCCACGGATGGTCCGAGCCATGAGAAATAGGACGCATCGTCGCGGAATGGCGTTGATCGCCGTGCTGCTGGCGACGACGTTGTTGCTGGCGCTCTTGGCGTTTCTCGTGCATGTCGGCACGGCCGGCCTGCGACGGGCGACCGAAGAGCAGTGGAACCTTCAAGCGCAGGCGGGAGCTGACGCGGGCGTCGGTTGGTTCCGTGCGCTGCTTGCCCAACGACAAGGAGACATCCAGGCGACGCTTGGCGATCTCGCCGCGGCGAATAGTCTGTACTCTCTTGGCGTCGACAGCGCGACGCACGTCGAGGCGCGCGTTGCGATTCATCTCGACGCGCCTGCGGCGACGAACGATCACCTCGACGCGAGTCTGCAACAGAATCCGTTCGTCGATGAGACGCCGCTTCAAGTCTCGGTCACGTCGAGCGTCGTCGTCGACGGCACCGTCGTCGCGTCGCGCAGCACGACGGCGCTCGTGCGCGTCTTCGAACAGGCGGCGCCATACTCCGAAGTGGTCGGCGTGATCGACAACGCCGGGCCGGTCGGAATCGACAGTCCCGGCGACCCCGCGGGTCAAGCCGGCAGCGCGCTCGCGACGGAGTTGCGCATCCATGTGTTCACCACCGGGCCGAGCGGCCAGCCGGTCTCCGCGGATTCGTTCGCAGATCAGAACTGGTGGGATGGCAATAGCATCCCGTCGGGCGCACTGCCATGAACGAGCGCGGCATGACGCTGCTCGAAGTGCTCGCGGCCGTCGCGCTTCTCGCGACTGCAAGCGCACTATTCCTCATCACGCCTTTCCGTTCGTATATGCACGCGCGCGCTGCCGCGGATGCGGCGACGACGATGGCGCAGGATGTGGCGCTGCTCGAGCGCATCGCACAGAACGGCGGCGCGAACGACGGCGCGACGCTGCAGGTCGACTCCGTCAATCCGCTCGTCTACGATTGCTATTACGGCAGGCCGAACGCGCTCGACCCAAACTCGACTCTAGGCGCACCGATCGTGCACCGCGCTTTTCCCGACGTCGCGCTCAGCAGTGGCCCGATCGACGCGGGCACGCCGTTGCTCTTCGCTGACAACGGGAGCGTGCAATATGTGAGCGCGGGCTTATGGGCGGATCAGCATCAGACGATCGAACTCACGCTGACGCCCTCAAGCGACGGCGGACGCTCCGCAAAACTCGACGTCGATCTATTCACCGGTGGCGTGACGCTGCCATAGTGCCGGCACGGAGCGATCGCGAAACTTACGGTCCGAACAGCAAGTACTGCGGGTTCAAGTATTGGCTTTGCACGTTGAAGAGCGGCGGGACGACCCCTACCGAATCATCGGCAAACGCCTCGAGCTGGAATGTATTTGATGCGATAAGGAATTGCGACCCGTATACGTTGCCGTTCAGATCGATGGTGACCGGAGAGGCCCAGTTGAGCGCGCCCGACTGGAAGACCGCTTGCGGCGCGACGTTGCCGTTCGCACCGGGCGCGAAGACGTAGACTTCGTCGGTGACACCGTCATAGACATAGAGCGTACCGTTCGGCATCACGGCAAGCGATCGCACGCTCGTGAAGCCGACGTTGCTGCCCGCGATCGTGCGCGTTGCCGGCCCGGTCGGCGCTGACGCCGGATATATCAGGATGCTGTACGGTATGGTTTGGCCGCCGTTCACGACGTAAAGATTGTCCTTGGAGTCGACGTAGACGAGGTTCGCCGCCGTTTCTGCTGCGGTCGCCACTTTGGTCGGCGTGCTCGCCGCGCTGAAGCCGGCCGCATATTCGTACACGTTCATGACGCCGCCGCCCAAATTCGGCTCGCCGACGACGAATAGGTCGCCCTTTGAATCGGCTGCAAGGCTTCCGATGATCAGAAGCTCGTTGGCATTGCCCCCGTGCTTGATGTAATAGTAGTAGCTGTAGACGATCGGCGTGGGATCGCTTCCGCCGCTCAGCTGCGAGGGCGAGTACGAAACGACAAGCCAGCCCTGATCGGTGTAGCCGCTCGCCCAGAGCGATCCGTTGGGCGCAAACACGAGCTGTCCGCCGTAGGGATACAAGAAGGTGGAGATGAGGCGCGTGGGCGTCGATGCGCCGACGGATCCTGCTGGAAAACCGTCGATCTCGCCCTCGGTAGTGCCGAGGCTTCCCAAGCCTTCGTAGACATACAGCGGCTTAGGCAAATTCTTCGGGAGCGGCGCGCGTAGCACGAGGCCGACGCTTCCCGATGCGGACCCGCTCACTCCGCCGGCGGCGCTGACGTTCAATGTGACCGATGTATTTTCGACGAGCGGCGTCAGCGTGAAATCGTTCGGATTATTCGGAACCGTGCCGACGGTAAGGTCTGTCGTATTGCTGCTCTGCACCGTGAGCGCCGGCATCCCCGGACCGATGATGAAGTTCTTGGCCGCATCGGTCGCGATCACGAAGAACGATGCTGGCCCAGTGCCGATCAGGTCGAAGCCGCCGCCCGTCTGCGCCACGACATTCGGCTGGCCCGGATACGGATACGCGACGATGCCGGCCGGGATCGCGTCGAGGATGACGGACAACGTATTGGCTTGCCCCGCCGTGACGGTCTGCACCACCGTGTTTTCTGAGAGCGCGTGTCCGGTGCCGCTCGGACCGTCGTACGTGATGAAGGTGAACGTGTCGCTGCCCTCAGGCGCGGATATCTGGATCGTGCACGTCAGCGCGCCGGTTGACGCAGACGTGCTGCAATTCGCGCTGCTCGTCGTGAGACTTTGCGCGACCGGTGCTTGACCGTTCACGCTCACGGCGATCGACTGCATCGCGGGCGACAAATACGCGGGCCTGATGCGCGCGGTCTTGGCGCGGGCGCTGGGCTGGTCGATATTGATCGTGACCGACGCCATCTTCGCCGGCGGAGTCGTCGGTACGGTGGGACCCGGACCGCCACCGCCGCCGCCGCATCCGGCGAGCAGCAGCGCGACAATGACGAAGCAAAGCCCGGCCAATTGAACTCGTTGCATGTCTAGGTAATGCCCAAGTCCGCCACCGCTAGCGCGTGGCCGGCCTCGCTACTCGCGCGTGGCACAACTCACAGCCGTTGGTCCAAACCGGGCGCGCAGACCGCCGAAGTTAGACGTAATCGCGCAAAACGACGGTCACGTCTCGCGTCTGGCCATCCTTCGATTTCACGGTAAGCGGGATACTAGTACCAGCCGGTCCCATGAACAGCGTGCGGATCTGCTGGAGATCCATGTTGGCGGTCGGCGTCTTATTGATCGTTTCGATGGTGTCGCCGCGCACGAGTCCCGCTTGCGCCGCCGGCGTCCCCGCGCGCACGTCGATGACCAGCGGCGCGCCGCCCTGCACGACGAGAAACGCTCCAGAGCGATCCTGCGGCTCAACAGTCGCGAAATTCGCATTCGGGATCAGCGTCATCGTCTGCTTCGCATA
>JAFAKE010000062.1 GCA_019235715.1 Vulcanimicrobiota bacterium | reverse complement strand
GTCGGGCCCGTACGCAGGCGCGACGTGCACCACGCCTGTTCCGTCCTCGGTCGTCACGAACGGAGCGGCGATGACATAATTGCGTTTCTTATCGCTCGTGCAATAGTCGTATAAAGGCAGGTACTGCATGCCGGCGATTTGCGCGCCGTTCATCGTGCGCTCAAGGCTGATGGGCTCGTCGCCGAAGACCTTCTCGATCAATGGCTGCGCGACGATCAGCCGCTCGTCACCGTGCTTCACGACCGCGTACGTGACATCCGGGTGAACGGCAAGCGCCATGTTGGCCGGCAGCGTCCACGGCGTCGTGGTCCAGGCGAGGAACGATGTCGTGAGGTCGTCCTTCAAACGAAAGCGCACGTACACAGATGGATCGTCGGTCTCGCGGTAGCCGAGCGCGACTTCGCCATCGGACAACGTCGCGCCGATGCGCGGATCGTACGGCACCGACTTGTAGTCCTGATAGATCAGACCGTTGGTCCAGAGCAGTTTGAGCAGCCACCACACGCTTTCGATGTACGTCGTGTGCAGCGTGAAGTACGGATGCTCGAGATCGGTCCAGTACGCCATGCGCTCGGTCATCCGATTCCAGTCGTTCACATAGCGATGAACGCTTTCGCGGCAGCGCCGGTTAAATTCGGTGATGCCGATCTCCGCCTCGAGTTTGCTCTTGTCGAGGATACCGATCTCGCGCTCCACTTGGTGCTCGACCGGCAACCCATGCGTGTCCCAACCGGCCTTGCGCTGAACGAAGCGCCCGCGCATCGTCCAAAACCGCGGATACAGATCTTTGAACGCGCGTGCAAGCACGTGGTGCACGCCGGGCTGTCCGTTCGCCGTCGGTGGCCCTTCGAACACGACGTACGGCTGGCCGCCTTTGGTCTGTTCGAGCGAGCGCTGAAAGATCTCCGCATCGCGCCAGAACTCGAGCACCATGCGCTCGCGCGCGGGCGCATCGGGCAACATCCCCGGCGTCGGGAAGAGCTTATCGCCCGCCGGTTCGATCATGCAGCCGAAACAGCGCGCTCCGGCGCCGCCGTACGCTCGCGCAGTGCGGCGAAGATGATCTCTTCAGACACGACGCCGACCAGATCGCCGTCCTCGAACACGGGAAGGCTGCGAGCGCCGCTCTTCGCAAGCAACGCGAGCGCATCAGATGCAGGCTGCTCGCCGCGCAGCGCCGGTAACCGCGCCGCTGGCGTCATAATGGCGCTGACCGGCGTCTGCGGCCACAACATCGGCGGCACGCTGCCCGTGTCGCGCGGATTGACAAGTCCGACGAACGCGCCATCGGCGACGACCGGATAGCCGGTGCGTTTATCGTTGCTGATCGCAGAGACGAACGCGGTGAGCGGTGCGTCGTGCGCGATGGGGATCAGCGTACGTGCCATGCACTCGCCCACGCGCATGCGCTCGAGGGAAAGTCCGACGCGCGCTTGACGGCCGCTGGCGATCGCCGCTTGCAGCAGGAATAGGGCGATGAAGACGAGCCAGATGCCGTTCCACATGCGATGAAACGCCATCGTTGCGCCGGCCACGACGAGCAGCCCAGCGACACTTGCACTGACCGCGCTTGCGATACCGGTCGCGCGCGCTTGGCTTTTGACCAACGCCCAAATCGTGGCGCGCAAGATCCTTCCACCATCGCTCGGAAAGGCGGGCAGCAGGTTGAAAACCGCCAGCACGGCATTCGCGACGCCAAGGAAGAGACAGAGGGTTGGAATCCACTGAACGCTGCTATTCGCGGTCAACCATGCGATGCCGCCGAAGAGCGCGGCCAGCACGATACTCGCAAGCGGGCCCGCCGCGGCCATTTTGATCTCATCGGCCGGCGTGCCCGGCTCACGCAAGATGCTCGCGACGCCGCCGAATAAGAACAGCGTGATGTTGCCGATCGGAATGCCGAGGCGGCGCGCGACCAGCGCGTGCGCCAGCTCGTGTGCGACGACACAGGCGAATAGCACGAGGGCTGCGATGAGGCCGAGGATGACGTCGTTGCGTGTCGAGAGCGGGAAATCCGAATCGGCGGCGATCGCCTTGACAGAGACGGTCGCCGCGTATGCGAATAATACGAAGATGACCAGCCAGCTCGGATGGACCGCGATATCGACGCCGGCGATGCTTCCGATCCGCCAGCTTGAACGGACGATCATAGCGGTGCGTTTATCTTTCGGGCTGCGGCGCGCCTTCGCGCGCGACGAGCTCTTCGAGCCAGTCGAACGCCGCAGCGGCGCGCGCTTGCAGTGCCGGCACGCGCGCGCGCAGGTGGTCGTGCAACGCCGCGCGTTGCGACCACAGCGCCTGGGCGATATCATCGGTTAGGCTGTCGCGCACGAGCGGCGGCAAAGGATATGAGAGGCTCGCTATGAGCGCGCCGATCTTCGGATCGTACGGCACCGCCAGAAACGGCACGGCCAGCCGCGCGGCAAGGATGAGCGCATGCAGGCGCATCGCGACGACCGCTGTGCAGCGCGAGATGAGCGCGGTCATCGTCGCGAGATCGTACCCGCCGCTCAGCAGCACCGGCGCGGATTTGCAGCGCCGGATCACGCTGGCCGCCGCCTCAGCGTCTTGCGGCGGCTGCAGCGGCACGAAGATCACGTGCGCTCCATAGTGCACCGTCAGGCGATCGACGAGCGAGGCCAGACGCTCGCTCATTTGATCGAGCGCAGCGCCGCGGCGCACGACGACAGCCACGACATCGCGCACATCGTCGCGCAGCCCTTCGCGCACGAAAAAGTCGCCGATGCGCCGAGGGTCCGGCGGATCGGCATACGCAAGGAACACAGGATCGGCTGTTAGGCGCACGTCGACGTTGGGCAACAGCGCTTGCAGCGTGCCCTGGCTCGTCTCGTCGCGCACGCACGCGAGGTCCACGCCGGCGCACGCGCGTTTGACGACCTCACGGCCGAAATAGTTGAGCGGACCGACACCTTGCGCCCAGATCGCTGCACGCCGGCCGGCGCGCTTCGCTTCGCGAATAATGCTCGTATAATACAAAAGGCTGCGCAAACTCGTCGCGCTTTGCAGTAATCCGCCGCCGCCGCTGACGACGACGTCCGTGTCGCGGATCGCTGCGGAGACGGAGCGCCACGTCATGCGTTCGATCGCTTCCACCTGATACGTCACGCGCGTGGCGTCCGGCGTTTGGGAAAGCACACAGATGGTATCATCCGGCCTGCGGCCGCGCCACGTCGACACGAACACATCGAGGATCGCCTCGTCGCCGAAATTGCCGAATCCGTAGTACCCGGAAAGCAGCAGCCGCGCCGGCCCGCTCATCGCACCGTGCCGGTCAGCGCGCTTGCGGCGCCGACAACATCGGCCGCAGGCGCCGGTAGATCCACTGCGCGACGAAACCGACGATCGCGCCCGCGACGACACCGTTGAACAGCCGCAGCACGCTGATGAGCAGCGCGGTGTGCACGTGAGAGAATGTGTCGAGGACATCCGAGACGCCGATCCCGGCTGCGATCACGATGATCCAGCCGACCACGCGGCGATGCTGCGGCGCGAGCGCAGGCAAGAGCACGAGCGCGGGAAAGCCGATGAGAAACTCTTTGAAGCGCGGACGCGCGCCGAGCAGCGTCGTCAGAAAGCCGCGCAAATGCAGTTCGAAATCCGACACGCTCACATCGGGCAGATTCCCCGAACGCATCAACAACAGCACGGCGCCCGCCGCGAGGACGAACACTGCGAGCATCTGCCACACGCGCACCGGCGCTGCGCCGGCATCCCGAAGACTCGTCGCGTTGCCCCACAGCGGACTAAACGCATAGAGCACGAGCAGCAGTATCGGTGGCACGACCAGCAGCGCCTTGACGCCGAAGAACTGCTGTACCTCGAGCATGAACGATGCCTGTGCGAGCAGACCGACGACGAACAGCGATCCGAGCAGCGCGACGCCGACCGCGACCAGCAAACAGCGCAATCCCGCCAGTGCCTCGGCGCCGGCTGAACCGCCGGGCCTCTCCAGCGGCGGCGCCCCGGGCCACAACGTCGCTCGCTCGTTGAAATAGCGCGCTATCGTCGTTCCGGCAAGCACCGCGAACGTCAGCGCACCGCCCAGCGCCCAGACTCTGCGCGTGATGTCATCATGGCCGATGAAACGCAAGCCCCAGAACGCGACCAACGTGAATGCATACGCGGTCCAATCGAACCAAGGACGCGACCAACCGTACAGCTCAAGCGCGATCAGAAACGCGGCGCTGACCCCGAGCGCGGCAAGACAGTAGAGCACGTCAAGCCATAGCCCGCCGAAGTCGGGGATTGTCGAAGGCCTGCCGAGATAGAAGCCGTTCGCGACCAACCCATCGCGCAAACGGTGCAGCATCTCGAGATTTGTCTCTTGCGCGCTCATCGTTCTATACGTGCCGTCGCGCTGGCGCACTTGCGCTAAGTGCGGGAACGGCCGCAGGTATACGACGCGGATGTTGCGCTCGCGCACGCCGAGGATATAGCGCGCCACGACCGTGTCGAGATCGAGCTTGTCGAGCTCGAGTCGCGAGATCGCTTCAACCCGGACGGTGAGGCCCGGGATCTTGCGTCCGAGCGTATCGCCGCCTTTCTGGAATTGCGTCGGGTCGTATGCTTCGACGTTGCCGAACAGCGGCTGGAACTGATCCTGATAGGTGCGGAACGCATCGGCGGTGCCGTCGAGATTGAACGGATAGCCGAGCACCTCGTTGCGCAGTCCAAAGAAGATGACCGTCCCGATCGTGTCGCCAGCGAGCATCTGCTTGAACACGACGTCGATATGGTCTTGGTCAAGGCGTTCGTTGTTCTGTACGCGCGGATCCACGAGCAAACCGAGCCGGTGCGCCTGATCGACGCTTTCCGCTGGGATGCCTAGACCGAGGTTGTTGAAATAATCGATCTGCGTGCGCACTTCGAGCAGCGCGGGCGCCGTATAATCGCGCGTCTTGCCGCGCGGCAGGTCGCGCAACAGCACGACGTTGCGCGGCTCCAGCTGGTTGCGCAGGATCAGGATGTAGCGTTTGAGCGTTTGCCGATCGAAGACCAAGATGTACACTGCGCCTGAATCGATCGCATTGGCCTTGACCAACTTGGTGAGCAAGGGATCGATCAGCGCCGACGTGCGCGCGGCGTCGATGATCTGCTGCCCGGTCTCCTCGTATGCGTCGTTGCCGAGATTGATGCGGTTGCCGAGCTCTTCGTAGACGGCCAGCGACGTCAAGCCCGCGGCTTTCATAAGGCGCAACAGCCCATCCATGTCGTAGCCGTAGGCACTGGTGAAATCCGCGAGGTCCTGTTGGTCCATCGAGAGCTCGACGCGATAGCTGGCGCGCTCGTAGTGGAAGCGCACCGCCGCGGCGACCAGCGATGCGAGGGCGCCGACCAGGACAACAAAAAGAGCCATGCGCCGCATGGCGCTCATGCGCATAACTCTGTGGCTTTGTGTTCGGCTCGGTTATTGCCTGGTTTTGAGGTGCTCCGCTGCCTCGCGCAGTTTGCGCGCTGCGATATCGAGCGCGCTCGCCACCGAATCCATAGTGATGCTCGCGACCTTTTCGCCCTTCTCGGTGGCGGCGCGCGCGAACTCCTCGGCGCGCTCGCCGAAGCCGCCGTTGCGCCACTGCTCTGCGAAATAATCGCCGGGCCACTGCCACGCGCCGCCGCGATAGGCAGTTGCGAGCGAGTTCGCGCATGCTTCAGGCGTTCCGAGCGTCGCGAGGTGAGCGCGCACAACATCTGCGTCGACGATTGCCGAGCCCGCGTTGTGCGCCTTTGCATAAACGGCATCGAGGATGTCGTGATAGAGCCGGTCGCTCACCGCCAAGCGCGTGCTCGGCGCGAGGGGCAGCGCCGCGCGGACGCGGTCGACGTAATCGTTGATGGCTGCGGTGGCTTCAGGTGCGACGGTCATGATGGGATCCTTTCTTCTTTCTTCCTCTATTATAGCCGCAATCGCGCTGCGATGTTTCAGAGCCGGCTCTCCAAAACGACGTTCACGCGGTTGCCCTGGAAGTTGGGCAGCTGGGTGGCGCCCAGGTACTGCGCAAAACTGCCGGACGCCGACAGCGAAAAGCTGCGATTGGTGTAGCGTAGTTCGGGGATGAATTGCTGCCGGCTTTGGATCTGATGGCTCGCAAAATAGGCCGTCTTCGCGGTGCCAGCGTTGCCGGTCGCGGCGGCTTCGAAATGCGGTCCGAGCGGAATGCGCACGAGCGCCTGCAGCGCCAGTTCGGTCTCGTGCGGATACGTGTAATATCCTAAGAATGCGATCGGATACGTGAACGCGTATCCCGATTCGTTGACAAAGCCGCCGATCTGCGCATCGATGCCGCTCACACCGAGATCCTGCATCGCGCCGAAGCCGAAGAGCGAATAGCGATTGCCGTCGCTGAACGTCGTCAGGCGGCCGCGCACGTATGCAGATGTCGATCGTGACGCCCAGCCGAGCTGTGCGGTCATGTTGTCGAGGCGTTCGCCGACCGCAGCGGTCGTGATCAAATCGACTTGCGCGGAAGGTGCCCCCTCGATTCCGGTCTGCGAGATTCCGGCTTCATAGCGGAAATGGCGAACGGACCCGATCACGTCGAGCGCTCCGTTGAACTGCGCAGGATAACCTCGGTATTGCGAGTTGAGCGCACGGATGCGCACCTCGACGGTGTCGATGTCGCCGATGTCGGCGCTCACGCCGATGCGCTGATCGATCGCGAACCCGTTCGGATCGTGGAGCACATAGCGCTCGGCGATGATGCCGTAGATCGACGTCGCGTTGGCGTGCCAACGCGGGTCAAGCGCAGACAGCTCCCACGATTGGCCGTTGCCCCAGCCGAAGTCGTATATGACGAGCGCGTCGGCGAAGTGCGGCGATTGGCCGGCCGGGTCGTCGCCGGCTGCAAATGCGCGCCCCTGCGGCTGCCAGAGGTCGAGCGTCAGCGCAAGTGTGGCGAGGCAGGCTGCCGCCGCTCGGTGAAGTGAGCGCTCCCGCGAAATGATGAGTGCGTCGTCCTCACCGGTGCTCAATGTCAACGTGACCTGCTTGGCCTGCGATGGAAGCCGGCCCTGCGCGCAGTGCAGCGCTGCCGGCCGCGCGCTCTCGGCGGCAGGTCATCGCGTGATCTATTCGTCGCGCTACGCAACGCTGCGAGCGGCCGCGGACGGTAGTTATGGTTTTCCCGCATGCGTGATCCCGCTGCAGCCCGGAGAGCGCAGCATCGCCGACGCTATCGTCGCGCTCTTCGATGACACCCGTGTTGCGCTCGCAACGGACGACACGTCGATTCTGCCCGCCTCGTTGCCGTCCAACATCATCGTGTTTCCGCGAAGAGATTTCATTCGCGGTACGCTCCCAGGGGAGTGGCTTGCTGCAGATGTTCCGTCGACGCCGGCCGCAGTGGCCGAGCGCGCTGCACCGCCTTCGCTCAAGTCGGACGCGACCCGACGTTTGCGCGCCGTCTCAATCCCCGCGCTCGAACCCGCCGCCGGTCCGAGCGCCTTGCTCGAAGATGAGTTGGCATGGTATCGGGCGAGCGGCATCGGCTTTGCGCTGCTCTCGCTCACCATTCCGGGCGAGACGGCAGCGTCGGCGAGCCTCGCCCTCGGCTCGGTCTTGCGCATCGACGATCGCATCACACCGAGCGAACGAGGTTGCGTCGCGATACTCGCCGGCGCAAACGCCACGCGGGCGCAGCGCGTGGCGGCGCGACTTTCCGCCGCGCTGCGCAAGGCAAGCCGTCGGAAATCCGATGCCGCGCATGCGGCCGCAAGCGAACCGGCTATCGGGATCGCGCTGTGCCCGCACGACGGCACGACCGCCAACGCGCTGCTCGCTGCCGCAAATCGCCGTCCAACTCCACGAAGTAAGAACAAGAAGCACGGAGGTGACACCGATGCTGGGTGATCGCAACTCATACATGGCCACGATGATCGCGCTCGCAAGCGCTGCGTTCGGCGTGATCGCCGCGCTCGCGTGGAATACCGCCATCAGCGATCTCATCAAGACGTATCTTCCCGCCGGCAAGGGCATCGTGAGCGAATTCATCTACGCAGTCATCGTGACGATCGTGGCGATCGTCGTGCTCAATTCGCTCGGACGTCTTGCACAGTCCAGCGGCGGAGAGAGCAAGATCAAGTAAGGTCGTCGATGTCGCAGATCGCCGCGCTCGGAATCGCGAGCGTCATCACGATCGTTTTCGTCGGCGTGGCGAGGCACTATCGCGGGCAGCCACGCGGCGGGCCGCCCACGCATGCCGCACTCACCGTCTGGGCAGTCGCGCTGCCGCTTATCATACCCGGCGCGCTCGGCCTGCGCTTCATCACGGCTCACTCCGTTCTTCTCGCGGTGCTCGCGGGGTTGCTCCTCTATGCGACGGCGTTCGCGCTGTCGCTGGTGCTCGCGCGCGTCATGCGCGCCTCACCGACGTTTATCAGGCTGGCTCAGGGTGCCGCGCACGCTCCGCTGCGCACTGCCGTGTTGATGATCGTCATCGCGCCGCTGTGCGAGGAGTTCGTTTTTAGAGGCTTTCTATTCTGCTTGTTCGTGCGCTGGGGAATCGGGACCGCGGTGATCGCGACGGCCGTACTTTTCGTCGTCTCGCATCGCGACCGCGCGGGCGCACCGCTGTTCGCGCTTGCCGGGATACTATTCGCGCTGCTGCGCGTGAGCAGTTATGGTCTCGCGTCCCCTATCATCGCGCACGCGGTCGGAAACGCGCTCTCGTTCGTATCGCTGGCGAACCTGACGCGGATCGCGCCGTGGCTCGCCGATCAGCCAGCCGAGGAAGCGTCGCGCGCGGTCGCGCCCGAAACGGGCTGAGCGCGCAGTAAGCTATGCCGGTAGCCATATGCGGCATAGATGATGACGCCGATGACGAACCATACGATGAAGCGAACCCACGTCGCCGCGGGCAGCGCGATCATCATCCACAGGCATGAAAGGCAGCCGAGCACGGACATCGCCAAACCGAACGGCGCCCTGAACGGCCTGTGCGCGTGCGGCGCCACGAAACGCAGCACGAACACGCCTACGCTGACGATGACGAAGGCGGAGAGCGTGCCGATGTTCACGAGCTCAAGCAATTTCTCGAGCGGAACGATCAACGCGAGGAACGCCACGATCACGCCGGTGATCATCGTCATGCGCGCTGGTGTGCGAAAGCGCGGGTGTACGGCGGCGAAAATCGGCGGCAGCATCCGATCGCGCGCCATCACGTAGAAAATACGCACTTGACCAAGCAGTGACGTGACCATCACGCTCGTGGTCCCGGCGATCGCGCCTGCCGTCACCGCAGCGATGAAGAACCAATTGCCGCCGGCCATGCGCACCGCCTGACCCATCGCCGAATTCGTGTCGACGTGCTGCCAAGGCACGACGCCAATGGTGAACACCGCGATGAGGATGTACAGGATGCCGCCGATGATCAGCGAGCCGATAACGGCGAGCGGCACATCGCGCTGGGGGTTACGCGCTTCTTCGGACGCCACCGTCACGGTGTCGAAACCGATGTAGGCGAAGAAGACAAGCGCTGCGCTGCGCACGATCGAGTGAAATCCCGTGGGCGCGAACGGCGTGAAGTTGTGCGCCCTTATCGCGGGCAACAGTGCGATGAAGAAAATCACGAATGCTGCGACTTGGATCCAAACGAACGTCGAATTGACGAAGGCAGATTCTTTGATGCCGATGGCGAGCAACGCGCTGATCGCCAAGACGACCAGAGCGGCGATGATGTCGTACTGAGATGCCGCCAGGTCGATGTGGGGCAGGCCGAAGTGCCAGTGGCCGATCGTCGCCGGAATCCACGAGGTCGCAAGGTTCGCTGTGCTTGCCCACGAGGGCAGCTTAAGACCAAGAGACGCGAGACCTTCCTGTACGTAGCCCGAGAACGACGATGCGACCGGCGCAGCAGAGATACCGTATTCGAGGATCAGATCCCAGCCGATCACCCACGCGACGAACTCGCCCAGGGTCGCGTACGCGTACGTGTATGCGCTGCCCGCGACGGGCACCATAGAGGCGAACTCCGCGTAGCATAGTGCGACAAAGACGCACGCAGCGCCCGAGATCACGAACGCGAGGATGACGCCAGGGCCCGCGGTTTGCGCGCCGGGTCCCATCGTCGTGAAGATGCCGCCAAGCATTGTGCCCAAACCGATGCCGATGAGTGCCGGCACGCCAAGCGCGCGGCGCAGCGTCGGCTGCCCTTCTTCTTCGGGGCGCACGCGGGAAAGCGGCTGCACCGCAAAGAGATTGGTGAGCGTGCCCAACGCCCGCCCGCGGTTTTTCATGAAAGACGACGTTGCGCCGACATGATGCGCTGTCCTTCGCGCGGCATCAACG
>JAFAKE010000035.1 GCA_019235715.1 Vulcanimicrobiota bacterium | reverse complement strand
TGTGCGGCCGACTCGCATCAGGATCACGAAACCGTTCATGGCGAAGCGAATCGCGCTTTCGCGAATTGCTCGATTTGGGGATACGAACTTCCGTGGAACACGACGGCCTTTCGCGCTGATACGTTCGTCGTTCTTCAACAGTCGCATATAGATACCAAGTGGGAAGCACTGCGCCAATACGCTTCTCAAATGCAACTGGGTCGCCACTACTTCTCTCGAGAGTTCATTGAAGGTCTCGCACGCGTGCGCGGCGTGCAAGTCAAGGCGCTCTTGGCTGAAGCATTTGAGGCGCTCAGAATGGTTTGGTGATCCTTGCCGATCATGGAGCGCCCGATCAACGTTCTTGTGACAGGCGCTGGGGCGCCAGGGATCGGCGGTACGGTCTTCTGCCTGCGCAATAATCCGGACGAACAACCGGTCAACATCATGGGCGTCGACACGAATGCCGAGGCCGTGGGACGATACCTAACGGACTCATTCGCGCTCGTCCCCCCGCCGGAAGACGATACATATCTCAATCGGCTTCTCGACATATGCGAAGCCCATCGCATAGATGCGATACTTCCTCAGACAACCCGGGAAATCGCGCGGCTCTCAACATCGCTCGACATCTTCGAGCAACGGCAGATCCCCGTGATGGTTTCCTCAAGCGCCGCGATCGAAAGAGCGAACGACAAGTATGCGGTGGTGTGCGGCTTTCAGGCATTGGGATTGCCCACTCCTCGATTCGCAATGGTCCGGAATCGTGCGGAGTTGCTTGATGCCGCCGGCCTTTTCGGCTATCCGAGCACTCCGATCGTCGTTAAGCCGCCGGTGTCAAATGGGATGCGAGGTGTAAGAGTAGTTACGGAAACGAAGTGGGACGTTCAGCGATTCTTGCGCGAAAAACCCTCGGGACTAGAGATTGGACTTTCAGACCTGCTCGCGATGCTTGAAACGCCGCCTGACTCTTTTCCACCGCTGCTGGTGACGGAGTTCTTGCCTGGGCCGGAGTTCACCGTCGACGTCTTTCGAGGAGCGCATGGCGCGATCGCTCTTCCTCGGGCGCGAGAAGTCATTCGCTCCGGTATAACGTTTAGCAGTCGCAGCATCGGGGACGAGCGACTGCGCGACTACAGCCTTCGGGGTGCCGAAGAGCTGGATCTGAAATACGCATTTGGGTTTCAATTCAAGCTCGATGCCGCCGGCGTTCCAAAGATCTTGGAGTGCAATCCTCGCATTCAAGGCACAATGGTGGCGAGCTATTTCTCCGGCTTCAATGTGATCTGGATGGGGTTGAAAGAATTGCTTGGCGAGCGCGTGGGTCTCGCGGAGTCAGTCTATCGCGAGTCCAGGTTCGTCCGCTTCTGGGGCGGGGTCGGGGTGACCGACGGCACAGCAGTTGCAATCTGACCTGTTCTCTTGTCCGTACCTCTTTCATCTGCACACGCATCGCACGGATGGAAAGCTATCGATTCACGATCACTTCGACTTTGCGCAAGCGAACGACGTTGAGCGGCTGATATTTCTCGAACACATACGACGCACGCCGTCGTATGACGTCCGCGCATTCGTGAGGCGAATTCATGAGGAGCGTGAACGGCGCCAAATCGATGGCGTGGTGGGTTTTGAAACCAAACTCCTGCCCGATGGCACTCTCGATATCGACCCCGAGCATGCCGAGCTCGCCTCGGTGATCGGAATCGCCGAGCATGGTTTCCCAGACGAACGGGCAACGCTGATACGAGCTTTTCACCGCGCGATCACGCGGTACTCGAAGCAATTTGAGAACAAGACCCTGGTATGGGTCCATCCCGGTTTGTGGTTTCGAAAGTCGGGGTTGGATGTAACGACGGACGCGGACTTCGCCGAAATGCTTGCGCGGGCGACAGACTGCGGAATCCTGATCGAGACGAACTTGCGCTATTCTCTCCTTGCCCCGGCGCTCTTGCATAATGTCCCTCGTGATAGAGTCGTCGTCGGTGCGGACGCTCATTCAGAGTCGGATCTTGTTCGCTGGCGTGAAACACGAGCGGTTCAACGGGTGAGCGCGACGTAGCGCTCCGCATGCCCGGACCTTAGACCGAGCTTCGTGTCTGCGCTCGCGAGCAGCCTCTGGAGGGCTCGCGAAATTGCTACCAAAATGTGACGGCGAATGGACCACACGAAAGCGCGCCTTGAGCTGTGGGCGATCATCCTTATTTCGGTGGCGTCGGTGCTGTCTGCGTGGTGCGCGTACCAATCGGCACGCTGGGGCAACGCTTCGTCGCAGGCGTATTCGCGCGCCGGCGCCAGGCGCACTGAATCGTTGCGACAATCAGGCGTTTCCAACCGCAAAGCGATGATCGACGTGAATCTGTTCGTCGCCTACGAGGACGCGTTGGCTTCGAAAAACACGCAGTTCGCCGCGTTCTTGAGCCAGCGATTCCCGCAGCGCCTTCGAGTCGCCACCAAGGCGTGGGAGGCGACGCGCACCCGCACCGGATCATCCGCCCCGAGCTCGCCGTTCGTCATGAAAGAGTACCATCTGGACTCCGACGACCAGGCAGACTCTCTAGAACGCCAGGCGGAGTCTTTCTTTGAAACGGGTCTGAGCGCCAGCGAAAATGGCAACCGCTATGTCTTGCTGACGGTGCTCTTCGCATCCGTGTCGTTTCTGGCAGGCGTCGGTTCAAAATTCGACGCGCGTAGAATCGTCATGGCGGCGCTGCTAGTCGGCTCCATCGTCTTGCTGACAGGGATCGCCGTGCTCGCCACGCGTCCGATCTGGTAACTAGCCGGACGGTTAATGAGGGTCTGGGTGCTGAATGCTGTAAACGACCAGATCCCACGCGTTGCGGATGCCGATCAGCAAGAACGAGAGTATTGCGACCGCGGCGATCCGGAAACCGAAGGTCGCTTCGCTCCATGTGGCGATGCCGGCGATGCCGATCCCCGCGTAGCTCGCATACGGCAAGATGACGTACCACACGAGATCATCCAAGCCCAGCTCGCTCGTCCGCCACAGGTCATGCGCGCCGCTTGCGATCATGTAGCCGAGACCGATGAGAGCGGCCGCGCCGAGCAGCGCGCCGAGCGTGTGGGGTGATGTGTCGGGAAACAACATCAATGCCGCAACAACGATGATCGTCGCGAAGAAGACGACGATCGGCGTGAAGAACGCGCGTGTCACCTGAGAACCCCTCTCGCTCGCGAGGCTGCGTTGTCCGAGGGACATGACGACGAACATGAGGCCCATGAGCGTAGCTGCCGCCGCGCCCATGAAGACATAGAAGTCGTGCCAGGCGTGGAGACCCGCCGACCAGTCTTGCACCTGCCTGATTACCCTTGCGTCATTGACATTACGGTTTTGAACTGGTGCATGCGGTCACCGGTACGCTACGTGAATCGAGGCTAACGCTTCTTCGGAGGACCTTTAGGTTTTGGTGCGTCGGCTTGGGCGGGCTTGTCTGCCGCTTTGCCCGCGGGTTTATCAGCTGCTTTATCCGCGCAGCAATTCAACGATATGACGCCGCCGGTCGGCATGCCTGAGATGCTATGACTTTTGAAGGTGGCCCCGATCATATCGTACGAGTAGTCGCCCATCAGCCAAAATTCAAACTCCTTGTAATGCGAGGTGAGCTTGATGCCGGCGCGCTCTTTGCACTCTGAGGTGCCTTTGATAACCGCGAACATGTGCTCGGTGAATGTGCGCTTATTGATCCCGGGAACGTCCTTTATCTCGCGCCGCACCGCAAAAACTTCGAGCGTCTCGTCATTTTGTTTCACAGAATACTTCAAAGATTCGTCGGCTTCGCCGGCAACGGCCTCATAGTCTTGTTTGACCTTGCCGGCAAGCTCCGGGAACTGTTTCAATAGCCTCTCCTGCCACTTCGTAACCGTCAGATATGGGGCGACATACCGCTTCTCACGGATATCGCTTCGCAAGTCGCGGATGATCGTGCCGGACGCATGTTCAGTGTCGCTTGCGTAGACCAACGCCGACGTTGCATCTTTTAGACAGGTCTGCGCCGACGTCAACGATGGCGCGATTTTTGCGGCGATGAGCAAGAGCCCATAATCTGATGGATAAATCCCGGGCATAAGAGGCCTCTCCTCGTCAAATCCCCGTCCGGCGAGGCGGCATTCGATTGGCTCGTCGTGACTTTCCTACCCGACAAGTTCGGCGAACGTGTCGAGGTCGATGTTGCCGCCGGACATGATGGCGACGACCGCGCCATTGCCTGCGCGACCTGAAAGCGCGGCCGCGAGCGCGCACGCGGCGGCCCCCTCGATCACGATGCGGTTGCGCTCGGCGGCCAACTTCATCGCAGCCGCCGCGTCTGCAAGCGACACGACAATCGAACCGTCCAGCAGCTCGCGCGCGCGGGCGAACATCTGGGGAAAGACGGTCTTGCCGCCGATGCCGTCTACGAAAGAGGCGGCGTAGTCGACTGTTTGCGGCTCACCCGCCGCAAGCGACGGGGCAAGCGGCGCGGCGCTCTCAACTTCGGCAGCGTAGATGCGCACGTGCGCTGCGCGTTTGCGCAACACCGCGGCGATGCCGCATGCAAGGCCGCCGCCGCCCCAAGGGATCACGACGGCGTCGAGAGATGGTAACTCCTCGAGCAGCTCGAGCGCGATCGTACCATTGCCTGCCATGACGTGTGGGTCGTCGAAGGCGTGGATGAATGTCGCGTCCACGCCCGGGTAGCTGCGCGTTTCAAACGTACGCCACCATTCGGCGAATGGAACCGTGATGACGCGGCCCCCGAGGCGTTCGACGGCGCGGATCTTCGTCTGCGGCGCCGTTTCGGGCGCGACGATCGTCGCCGGCACGCCAAGCCTGCGTGCACAAAACGCCACGCCTTGCGCCATGTTGCCGGCCGAGGCGGTGAGCAGGCCGCGTTCGAGACGTTCGCGCGCTGTGTGCGCGATGACGTTCGCAGCCCCGCGGATCTTGAATGAGCCGATCGGCTGCAGGTTTTCGAGTTTGAGCCAGACCTCTGGATCACTGTCGGCCTGGCAGCGCACTAATGGAGTGCGAAGCGCGACGGAGGCGATATTGCGCTGCGCCTCCTCGACGGCATCAAGCATGGTGGACATGTTTGTCGATGAAGTTGGGAGGACAAGCCAAACCACCTTCATTAAGTTGACCGGCGCGTATGTCTCTGGAGCTCGTCAACACATTTGCGACGCTCGGAACTTTCATCGTCATCGCTGCCACCGCCATCGCAGCGCTGGTGCAGTTGCGCCATTTGCGCGCCGGCAATCAGGTCACCGCGATGATCAGCATCGGTAATCAATTCGACGACAAGACGTTCCGCGAGGCCGTCTATTTGGTTCCCAAAGTGACGGAGGCGCTTGAGAACGAGGACTTCCGCAATCTCATCGTTGCCATTTCGCGCAGACGACCGCGTCCGCAGGTGCCACAGGAAATCACCGATCTGAATCGCGCGTTGGTCCTCGTCGGGAATTTCTATGAAGAGCTGGGGATTCTAGTCAAAAACGAGGCGATAGACAAAGACCTCGTGCTCGACCGCTGGTCTGCCAACATCACCGGCGCGTGGGAGCGGATGGCGCGCTACATCGCATGGGCGCGCAAGTGCTCGAATAGCGATCTGGTCTACGAGAATTTCGAGTACTTGGTCGTTCTAGCCGAGGACTGGCTGGAGCGCTATGCGGGCGGTACATATCCGAAAGGCATGCGGCGCCTGACCATGCCGGACACCTGGCCGTTCCCGCCTGACACGGACTGATCACCCGAACGTGAAATCGAAGACCTCGATGCCTGGCTCGAGGAACTCGATTTCAAAAGTCCGATCCAGGATCGGCCTGCCCTGACGGATCAGCTGATAAGTGTCTTGTTGCGAAACGCGGCCATAGCCATTCGCATCGACGTCTCCGCCGTGAGCATTGCCCGGCGGCGCTCCGTCGAGCAACACGCGGAAACGCACGGAGCTGCCGCGCGTCGCAGGCCCCATGATGAGGTTGACATCGCGCGCGTGGAAGCGAAAGGCGACGCGACCGCCGGACTTATCGAGCGCCGCCGCGTCTTTTCGGCTCGTCCAATCGCCCGACAGGGCCCACTCGTTGAGAGCGAGACGCGCCGGCACTGAGTAGACGTGATCGCGGCCGGCCACGAAGCCGCCGGGCGACGCGAAGTTCTCCGTGCGATCGAATCCGACGTACGTTTCCGGCGATTCGACGTCGTTCCAGTTCGCGGACAGCTCGAGACCGCGCGGATCCACGGACACAAAGCCGCGATCGAATTCCGTGCTGCCAGCCTCAGCCAGTAACTGTTGGATGGTCCGCTCGGCCTCGTCATACTTCCCTTCGCCGAATTGATGGGCCCGGATGTGGCCCTGCGCATCGACGAAGTAGAGCGCCGGCCAATACTCGTTGTTGAGCGCCCGCCAAATCGCATAGTCGCTGTCGACGGCAATCGGATAATCAACGCCCATCTCTTTGCTCGCGCGACGTATGTTGTCCATGTCCTTTTCGAACTCGAATTCGGGCGTGTGGACGCCGATCACGACAAGACCGTTGCGCCCGTACTTGTGCGCCCAAGCACGCACGTACGGGAGCGTGCGCCGCCAATTGACGCAGGTATACGTCCAGATGTCGATGAGGACAACTTTTCCGCGCAGATCCGCCGGCGTGAGCGGCTTCGAGTTAAGCCATGCGGTCGCGCCGGCAAAAGACGGGATCTGGCCCTGAACTGGAAGATTGACCATCGCTATACCCTCGGCCGAGGTCGCGCTCGGGCTCGCGATCGCCAGCGCAAGTCCAAACGCGCCGAGCAGATGTAGTCGCATCTTTGGAGGGCACGCGCTTTGTGGGTGCCGCAGAATTCGCCTGCACTGTGGGGGAACACAACGCGCTTTAGGGGCCGAAGAATATGTCCTGAGGACTGCCTTCCGTATGGATCGTGAAGAGCGGTTTGCTCGTGGCCGTGAGAGGCGGTGCATAGGCGAGCACCGCGCCGGCCGCCCCGTCTGCGATGTAGATATTTCCTAAGCGATCAAACGCGAAGCTCAACGGCCCCGAGGTGCCGCTTGGCCCGCCCGCGATCGTTGTCGTGGGCGTGCTGGCGCTGGTGAACGGCGGTTGGTAGATCCACACCGTGTTGCTGAGCGCGTCGGCGACGTACAAGTTCCCGGACCGGTCTAGTCCGATGCCTTGCGTGCACGTCGCACCGGGCGGGGCGATCTGCGCGGTGGGCGTCGTTGAGGCGGTGATCGGTGGCGTGTAGACCATGACAAGGCCGTTGGTGCCGCACAATCCCGCGAACAGCAGACCCGCTGCGTTCATCTGCAAGATGAACGGCTGGCCCTGACCGACCAAAAACGAGGCCGTCGGCTGGCTGTTCGTCATAAATGGCGGCGTGTACACGTCGATGCCGCTCGTGAAAAAGTCGCTATCGGCGACGATGAGTTTCCCTGAACTGTCCTGCACCAGGCCGCCTGCGTCTTGAATGGAGCCGAGCTGTGCGACTGGTGAGCTCTTGTCGGCCAAAGGCAGTTGATAGATGTACACGCCTTGCTGGTTAGTCCCCAATGCCAGCATGTGGCCGGACAGCACGGCTCCCGATAGCGCACACGTCGGCTGACCCGGCCAGGCTACAGTGATGGCGGGCGATGACGAGCCGCTCATCGGCGGCTTAAACACGTCCAGGACGTGCGGAGCCGCACATAGGGTGACGTAGAGATTGGGCCCAGGCGTTGCCGAGGGCGATGGCCCAAAGGTCGGCGTTGCGGTCGGCGCGGGCACGGAGCTTGTCGAACACGCCTCAAACGCGAAGGGAGCGAGAAAGAAGAATACGGTGATGATAGCGCGCATGACGGACCCCAAGATATGCCCGTCCTTAGCGTACCCAGCAGATGGGGAGCATATCTTGGAAATCCAGGAGATCTCGCATGCCGAAAATCACGCCGTTCCTGTGGTTTGGCGATCAAGCCGAGCAGGCTGCCCGCTTTTACACCTCAATCTTCAAGAACTCGCGCATCACCGACGTCGTGCGCTACGGCGACGCCGGCCCCGGCGAAAAAGGAACCGTCATGACGGTCGGGTTCGAGCTCGACGGCCAAGAGTTCACAGCGCTCAACGGCGGACGGGAATTCGAATACACGCTGGCGCTGTCGCTTGTGGTGCACTGCGCCACGCAGGCCGAAGTCGACGAGCTGTGGCAGCGTTTGTCTGAAGGCGGTGAACCGAACTCGTGCGGCTGGCTTAAGGATAAATTCGGCGTGTCGTGGCAGATCGTGCCCGATGCGCTGCTTGAAATGCTCAAGGATAAGGACGAGCGGCGTACGCAGCGCGTGATGCAAGCGATGTTCCCGATGCACAAGCTCGACATCGCCGCCCTGAGAGCGGCGTATGATTCGGACACCGCGCCCGCGGGGACGAGTTAGGCGGCACGCGAACGCGCCGCTCGGGCGTTTATGTCACTCGCGCTTGGACACGCGATCCTTATCGGCATCGTCGCCGGCCTACGCACGATGGTCGCGCCGCTCGCGCTCACGATCGCACGCCACTCGCTGCTCTGGATTCTTTTCGCTGCGCTCGCGGCGGCTGAGATCATCGCGGACAAGTTTCCGCGCGCGCCTTCGCGGCTGCGACCGGCGCCGCTCATCGCGCGCAGCATCTCCGGGGGAGCGTGCGCGTATTTTTTGGCAGCCGGGACCCTGCCGCCGTGGATCGCTATCGCCTGCGGCGTCGCAGGGGCGCTCGCCGGTTCCTACGCCGGCTATGAAGTGCGTAAAGCGATCACGCGCAGCTTGCGCATCCCCGACTTTGCAGTCGCTGTCGCGGAAGATGTCATCGCCATATTATTGGCAGTCGCCGCCGTGAAGCTATAGCGGCTCTATTTCGCCAAAAACCCGCCGTCGACCGCGAGCACCTGTCCGGTCACGTAACTGGAGGCGTCGCTCGCTAGGAATAATAGCGGCCCATCCAGCTCGTGCGCGCGACCGGGACGCCGCATCGGCATCATGTGCGCGATCGCGTCCAGCGCTTTCTTGCTCGCGAAGATCTCGGCCGTCAACTCGCTTTCGAAATACGCCGGCGCGATCGCATTGACGCGCACGCCTCGACCGGCCCACTCGACTGCCAGCTCGCGCGTGAGGTTCACGAGACCGCCTTTGCTGGCCGCATAGCCCGGCGTCGGATGGATTCCTCCTCCCACAACGCCGAGCACGGACGCGATGTTGACGATGCTGCCGCTTCCCTGCGCAAGCATTGGGCGCGCCGCGTGCTGCGCGACTGAGTATGCTGCGATGAGGTTGAGCCGGACGACGTCCGCGAACGCGGCGAGCGGCTCTTCTTCCGCCGCATAGGGATCGGCGTCGCCTGCGCCATTGACCAGCACGTCCAACCGGCCGAAGCGTTTGCGCGCGACTTCAAAAAGGGCGTCGACGCTTGCTTCGTCGGTGACGTCGCAGGCGACGGGCAACGCGTCGGTGAGCTCGCGTGCCAGTTCTTCAAGCCGCTGCATGCGTCGCGCGGCGAGCACGACCTTGGCGCCGGCAGCGTGGAGCACGCGGCAGAAGCGCGCGCCAAGTCCGCTCGAAGCACCGGTGACGAGCGCGACGCGCCCATCTAGGCGGAACGGCGCAACGACGTCCACAGCACTACGACGCTAGCAGATCCGGATAGTCTCGCTTCGTGCAGTCGTACGCCGCTTCGAGCAGCAGCGGATTGAGCAGGTAGCCGCCGCGCCGGACGCTCTTGATGAAGCCCTTCATCTCAAGCTTTTTGAGCGCGAGCTTGACGCGATGCTCGGACACGCGCAGCGAGCGGGCGAATTCGACGTGACCGGGGTACGCATCGCACGTCGAGGTCTTGATCGTGCCGAGCAGCCAAAGCTTTTCGAGCACGCGTTTTTCGCACGGTGTGAGCAGCTCCGTGCTGCGCAACGAAGCGAAAAACGAATCCCACAGCTTGCTGCAGAATTGCTCCGCGAGTTGCTTCTTGTGCATTTCCCCCCACCTCACTAGGGCGAATCGAACAGACGTTTGACGACCGTACGTTCGATTCCTTGCACGGGTGTGATGGAGCACACGTTCGCTGCCGATGGGAATGACAAGAGAAGAAAGGGGACTGCTAGCTCATGGCCCACGCGATTTGGAACGGCTCGATCAACTTCGGATTGGTGACGATCCCGGTCCGGCTGTTCACCGCCGTGCGCGAGAACGAGATCCATTTCAACATGCTGCACAAGACCGACAAAGGGCGCATCAATTTCCAGCGCGTGTGCAGCGTTGACGGCAAGAAAGTCGACTGGAAAGACATCGTGAAGGGCTATGAGGTCGGCGATGGCGAGTACGTCATCATCTCCGATGAGGACATCAAGAAAGTACGCATCGAAGCGACGCAGTCGATCGATATCACCGAGTTCGTCAAGCTTTCCGAGATCAATCCCATTCTGTTCGACAAGCCCTACTATCTCGAGCCCGAGAAAAAGGGCAGACACGCCTACGCCTTGCTGCGCGATGCGCTTGCCGAATCCGGCAAGGTCGGCATCGCGCGCGTCGTCATCCGCACGAAGGAATACATCTGCGCATTGAAGCCCAACGGCAATGCGCTGGTGCTCGAACTGATGCACTACCCCGACGAGATCGTCGACGTCTCCGAATACGACTTCCCGCCCGCCAAGGAGAAGGTCTCGGCCGCGGAGATGAAGGCCGCGAAGATGCTCATCGATACGATGGAAGCAAAGTTCAATCCGGACGAATATCGCGACCGTTATCGCGATGCGATGATGACGATGATCGAGGCACGCGCGAAGGGTAAGCCGGTCAAGACGATGGCGGCAGGCAAACCGAAGCCGGCGACCGAGGTCGTCAACCTCATGGACGTGCTGCAGGAAAGCCTCAAGCGTGGCGCCGTGAGGAAGCGCCCGGCGCACGCCAACGGCAAGAGCGGCTCGAACGGCAAGGCCAAGAAGCGCGTTGCTGCGCGCGCCTAACTGCGAGCGCGCACGCGAAGCGTGTTGTTAGGAACGGCTGCGCCCGACTTCACGCTGCCGGACCAAGACGGCGAATCGGTATCGCTTGCGGGCACGCTTGCGCATTCGCGCGTCGTTCTGATCTTCTACGTGCTCGATCATACGCTCGGCTGATATCTGCAGCTCGCCGCCGTGCGCGGCGCGGACGACCGCTATCGCGCGGCCGGCATCAGGGTCTTCGGCATCAACGGAGCGAGTGTCCGATCCCATCGCGCCTTCGCGCGCCGGTACGCATTCACGGCGCGCCTTTTGAGCGACCGCGGCCTGAAGGTCGCGCGCGCATACGATGCCGTCACTCGTTTCGGCCCGTTTACGTACGTCAACCGCACCGTGGCAGGCATCGAACGCGATGGGCGAATCACCTATTACCGCCGCGGAATGCCGTCGACCGACGACATCCTCGCGGGGCTGTCTCCGGCGTAGCACGAACGACGCCGCGATGAAGGCGCGCTTCCTTCTTCTTGTGTCAGTCGCCGTGTCGCTGTGCGCCGCTGCGCCGCCGGATGCCGATCAAGTCGTCGTGCCCGCACGCATGATCAAGGGGTCGTCCACCGGCCTGCTTTGGCCCAGCGGACTTGCCGTCGACCAGAGCGGCACGCTCTTCGTCGCGAACGACGGTGACTTGGCGACCGGCGGCCAGGACTCGTTGACCGTGTATGCGCCGAACGCGAACGGCGACGCGAAACCGCTGCGCACGATCGCTGGTCCACTCACGGGACTTACCCGTCCGAACGGGGTCGCGGTCGATGCCTCGGGCGCGCTGTACGTCGCGAACACCGGCGTCAGCGGGTCAGGCGAAAGCGTGGTCGGCCAAGACCGCGTGCTGATATTCGCGCCCGGCGCGAGCGGCGACGTGGCGCCCGTGCGCTTCATCAAAGACGCAGTCATCCGGCCGCGTGGCGTCGCGCTCGATGGACGCGGCTTCATCTATATCTCGAACTACGGCGCGATGGTCGACGCTGAGAACTCGGTGACGGTGTACAAGATGGGCGCATCGGCCGATCCGGCGCCGGTGCGCAGGATCGCCGGCTCGCGCACGACCTTGGATACCCCGCTTGCCCTGACGGTCGGACTGCACGGCGACATCTTCGTCGTCAATAGCGGCCGCGTCAACATGGGAATCGACAGCATCATCATCTTCGCACCAGGCGCATCAGGGAACGCGGCGCCGGCGCGCGTCATCACCGGCGACAAGACGCTGCTCAACGTGCCGCAGAGCGTGTCGGTGGATCCGGCCGGATACATCTACGTCACGAATTTCGGCAATAGCACGATCAGCGTGTACGCGCCAAACGCGAACGGCAACGCGGCGCCGGTACAATTGATCGGCGGACCCGATGCGGCGCTCGGCGCATACGTCGAGGGGACGGCGTTCGGCAACAACGGCGATTACTACGTCGTCAATCGGCCACAACTGCCAAATTCGGATTTTTCGTGGATCTGCGTCTTCTCGCGTGCGACGCTTGGAGCTAAGGCACCGTGACCTGGTAGCTCGTGTTGCCCTGGATGGGGCCCGCCGTGCCCGCAGGATTCGGCGTCGGCAGCGGCGCCGCCATCGCCCAGCTCAACGTCTGGCCGGCTTGTGTGAACGCTGCGCCGATGGTGACGACGGGACTCGCGCAGCACGTGAATGTTTGCGAACTCGCGACATAGACGAGTGGATTTGCAAGGATGTCGCTGAACGTCGGCCCGACGCCGCCCGGGCCTTGTGCCGGATAGCCGCCGATGTTGCGGAAGTACACGGTGTACGTGACGACGTCTTTCGGATAGAAACCAGGCTGGTAGTTGACGGTGCCGTTGACGCCCGCGAGACTGCCCGGGTCCGGCGTTGGTGTGATCACGCGCGGCGTCGTCGCGGGTCCGGGCGTCGGCCCGTACGTCTTGACTTGCGTGATGCGCTTGGTCAGCTCGACCTTGGGAGGTGGAAAATCGAAGTCTTGGCGGATCGCGCCGCCGATCGGCACGCTGACGGTCGACGCAATACTGCCGCTGCCGTGAACCGTCTCAGTCGCGGTGATGGTGACCGGCTGCGTGCCGCTGTACGGCGCGTAATTGTAGCCATAGCAGCCGTGGGAGTCGGTAGTGACCGTGTGAGTCCCACCATTAGGGTCGGTGACTTGCACCGATTCGCCAGACGTTCCGGTGCCGAGGTAGCGCACTTGGCCGTAGACGGCGGCTTGCGTCACCGTGCCGAGCGCGCCGGCGCCCGGCGGCTGCCATGAGTACTCGAGTTGCGCGTCGCCGCCTTCTGCTTCGTCGTACTGCATCGTGAGCCAATAGAGGTTGTTGGCGCATGCGGCTTGGACTGCGACTTTGAACGTGCCCGTCTTGCTCGTCGGCGCCTGATTCGCCGAATTGTCGACCATGGCAGTGCCCGCGGTCAAGCCGGTCGCGCCTTGAAAATTCGCAGGCTGCGCGTAGGTGAACGCGGCGGGTCCGAGCACCATCCACGAACCGTCGTCGCTCGTCGTCTCGCCCGTGAAGTTGCCATTCGTAACATTTGACGCGCCGGCAGAATCGACGTAGAACGGCCACGACTGCACGATGATGAATTCGAAGACCTGCGACGCGTTGCCGACGGTCGAACCGACCGCTTGCGTGCCCACGCAGTACGTGAACAGGGTCGCGTTGCACGTCCAGAGTTGCGTGCCGGCGAACTGATTCCCGGCCGTCAACATATTGATCAGCGTGCCGTTGAACGTGGACGAACTGCCGAGCAGCGAGCCTGCCGGGGGTGTGGCAGATCCCCAGACCTGCGTGTTGAAATTGGCTGGATCCGGCCCCGTCGGGCCGGTGGCAACGCCGTTAAACGTCGTCTCGTAGACGTACGCGACTGGCCCGGGGCCGTTCACGGCCGCGGATGCGGCGACAGCCGCCGCAAGCAGCAGCACTCCCACGCCGAACGCGCGTTTTAGGAGCTTCAACGTCCCCAGCCGAAGATGTGGTCGACGACGGATGTCAACGTGACGTACGCGCCGCGGCGGACCGGCGCGCCGGTCAGCGTCGGATCGGCTGAGCCTGCGAAATTGTAACCGACCGCGAAGCGCGCGGCGCCGCCGATGCGATAGCCGTTCTCCACGGCGAAGTCGGTGGATTTGGCGGCAGGGATGCCGGCGGGCTCGACGACCTGCGTCTCGACGCCCAAGTCGTAGCGCGGACCGAAGCGCTGATCGGCACGCAGTCCGACGAGCGACGTGTGCGGCAGATAGTACGCGCCGCCATCCATCTTGTACGCCCAGCGCCCGGCCAACTCAAGCGTCTGCGACGGCCGATAGACCTGCTGCACCATGATGACGTCGGTCTGCTGGCTCAGCGTCGAGATGCTGCCGATCCGGTGGTCCCACTCGACGAGCGTCGCGCCGCGATCGTTCCGCGCAGGGCGCCAGGCCAGACCGACGCGGTCTTGATCGTCGAACGCAAGCGGCGTCCACGAATCTTGCACCGTGCCTTGGATCGCGAAGCTCGAGCCGAGCGGGCCGGTGAAACCGGCGGTCAGGCTGCTGCCCGGTTGCGAGCCGGTCCGGTTTTGCCACGACGCCGCGGCGGTGAAATTATGCGCATTCGTATACGACGCGTTGAGTCCATATACGAAGAACCCGGCCATGGCTGCGCCGATGGCGTTTCCGTCCTGCACGAAGCCGTCGCCGTGGACGTTCTTGCCCAGCGTGAACTTCTCGTGGACGCCGTAAGCTGAGTACACGTCCGCACCGTCGTTGGTATGATCGACCCCCCACTCAGCGTCGACTGCGGTCGCGGCCGACATGTCGCGCGAGAAACCGACCGCGAACGACTGCGTCGCTTGCGAAACCGTCGTGAACGGCGCCGACGACGTCGCGAAGCTCTCGGTCGGCTGCGAGCTCCAGCGGTCGCGCACGTAGAACTTCGTGTTGTTCGGGATCGTGTATGTCAGCTGCGCGAGCGCCTGCGCCGGTTCGCTCGGCGCGGTGGTGCCGCCGCCGATATTGGCGATGTCCTCAACGCCGAGCGCGAGGCGCGGCGTGAACTTATACGCGACGCCGACGATCGATTGCAGATCGGAACCGGTCACCGTAGCTCCCGTGATCGCGGATGCGACGTTCGAAGTGATGTTGGTCTGAACGCCGACCTTGACGATCAAGCGGTCCTTCCATGAATGGTGGTAGAGGGCGGAGGCTTGCGACTGCTCTTGCGACCCGGTCGGGCTGATGTTGTGCTGCAGGTTGAAATTGAGCGCGAGGTCGCTGTCCGGATTGAACAAGTGGCGCGCATCCAAATTGTAGCTCGTCAGACCCGGTGTGGCAAAACCGCCGAACGGGTTATCGAACTGCGCGCTGGCGGTGTCGAATTCGAACGATAAACGGTTGGGACCTGAGACCTGCGAGAACGTCGCGTGGATCTCGGAGCCCGTTTGGCTCGCTGCCGGCAGGCCGCCGAGCGGCGGTCCATTGGAAACCGTGTGGCCGACGCTCCACGACCCGCCATGGGTCGTGCCGGTGATGCTCTGCTCGAAGAGCGAGAAGTTGGCGATCCCAGTGAAGTCGTTGACATACCCGACGTTGAGCTGTACGGTGCCCTTCTTGTCGAGTAAGATGTTCGCGCGCCCGCCCGTCGTCTCGGAGCTCACCCCGACGCCGCCGTATTCGTATTGCACTTGGACGACCTGCGGATTGAAATGGTCGTCGTACGGCAGCGGAATATTGATGAAGCGCAGCAAGCCGGTGCTGTAGTCGAGCGTATAGTCGACGTTATTGACCATGAAGGTCTGGCTCAACACTGCGCCCGTTCGCTTGTCGAGGACGACCAGCATCACGACGTCGGATCCGACGACGATATTCGGACGCAAGATCTGCCCGCTCAGCGACAGGCCGCTCGGGTTGAACTGCTGGCGCGCGTATGCGAAGTCGTTATCGGCGGTGAACGCGACCACGCGCGAGCGGGTCGTACCCAGCTCGAGTTTGGCGCCGTCGATCAGCAGGTGATATGCCGCATCGGGATCGTCCGAGCCCGTGTCCGGCCGGAACTCGCCCCACATGAGGCTGCTCTGGTTGAGGTCGAAACGCGCGTACAGATGATCGCGCGAGAGCGCATCGTCATGCTGATAGCTGGTGTCGCCGTACGTTTGGAACGGGCGATCGTACGGGTCGGTGACGTATGGGCCTTGCAAGTTCTGCTGCAAGACGTTTGCGGTATCGTACGCGGCAGTCGCAAGGATATTGTCGAAGATCGTGCCCGTCGCGAAGATCGCGATGCGCCCTTCGCGCGTCTGCTGGCCGTCGGGAACCGCGGCCGGCATGCCGGCAAAACCGGGCACCGCACCCACGCCGGCGGTGACCAGGCCCGCGACGAGCGGCTTGCGCAAATTGGGCTCGACGTAGAAGCGCTCGCTCGTCACGACGTCGGCGGCGACGAGCTGCAGCATCGCTTCACCGGGCAGCAAGCCGCCGATCAGATGGATCTGTTCGACGCCGCCCGGCGCGACGGGAACCTCGACCGCTGACGTCGGGTGATACAGCGGCGGTTTGCCTTCGCCGGTCGGCGTCGCGACGAGGAACTGCGCGTACCCGGACGTGATGTTCAATTTGATGATCGCGCCCGGCATCGCCGCGTTGTACCAGCGGTCGAGCGCGGTGATGTTCAGCGTGCTGACGGTGCTGCCGCCATCGGCGCGCAGCGTATGGTCGAGCAAGAACGAGAAGTGGACGGGCTTGCCCGGACCGTACACCGTGTAATGCGTCATCGGACCGCGCGCGCCCATAGCGCCGAGCGGCGTGATGTCGACGGCGTTGGGGCCTTCGGCGAGGATGACGCCGAAGTACTCGTAACGCGTCTCGCCGGTCTTCTTGTTGACGGTCCGCGTCCCGATCTGCTTGGTCGAGATGACCTTGCCGTTCACGCGCAGTTCGACGCCGCCGCCTGGGCCGGTCGAGACCAAGAACTTCGATGCGATCGTCGGCGACGCGCTTTTGTCGGCCGGCGCGACGAGTGTCGCGCTGAGATCACCGGTAGCGGTGTAGGTGAGGTTGCTCAAGTCGGCGACCTGCGGCACGTCCGCCGACGCCGGCGACGGCACGAGCGCCGGCGACAGCGCAAGCGCGGCGAACATCAACAGGACGGCGGCAAGGCGCTTCATTTCGCCGCCTCCAGCCCGAAGTTGATGTCTTGCAGCAGCCCGGTATCGAGAATGCCGTGCACGAGCCGCGTGACGCTGTGCGTGCTTTCGATGTTGAGGCCGTCCGGGAAGGGATGCACGCCCGACGGCAGCGTCGTCACGTCGAGATGCACGACGTGCATACCGGGGCGGGCCGACGGGAATGAGTAGCGGCCGTCGGCGTCGGTGACGACGTATTCGCCGTCTTCGAGATACAGGCGGACTCCGGACACGCCTTTGTCGCCGGGCACGAATTTGCCGAGGCCGGCGACATCGATGTAGACGCGGCCGGTTATCGGAATCGTGTACGAGAACGCGCCGCCGCTGAGCACGTAGACCGACGCTTCCGCCGATGCGCTCAAGTCGGCCCCCGCTGCCGTCGCGGTCACCGCCGCGACGTTGGTCAGCGTCGTGTTGACGACTGCTTGCGGCAGCACGAGCCCGGCGTACACGATCGTGTGCGATGCGCCCGGCGCCAGCGTGCCGAAGGACCAGGTCAGCGTGCGGCCGTTGACGACCGGTTCTTGATGGACGCCGTCGACCAACGCGGTGCCCGGGCCATATGCGATGCCCGGCGGCAGCGTGTCGATCAGTTTGGTATTGGTCAACGTCGCGAGCGACGCATTGGAGAAGTTGATCGTGAAGATGACGCGGCTGGCCGTCGACACGGCTTGCTGATCGACGGCCTTTGTGATCTGGATCGGATGCGCCGTGAACATCGGGATGTTGCCGAGGATATTGAACACGTTGTTGAGCGTCACGGGACCGGGCGTCAGCGTGAAGCCGCCGGGCGTGGCGAGCTGCTGTCCGTCAAGCGCCTTGATCGTCGCCGTGTACAGCGTGAGGCTCGGATCCGCGTGCAGCACGACGTCGACTTGCCGGTTCAAATAGCCGGATGCGACGACCGTCAGGATGTAATGCGCATCCCCGATCGGACCGCCGAACTGATTCGTGCCGAAGCCGTACGAGTACGTGCCGGTCGAATCGGTCGTGAACGGATTCGCGTTCGCATTGTTGGGCGCGACGCCCGTGCCGGTGAGGGCGAACGGCGTGATCGCCGGCGGCTTGGTGAGCGTCAGCGCAGCGCTGCCGATCGGAAAACCGGGACCCGCCAAGCCGTCGTACACGATGTTGCCCGTGCCGACGAAGACGCTCGCAGGCGAGGAGCTGAACGGTCCGACGCCAGTCGCGCTCACTTGCGCGACGTTGACCATCGTCGTGCCGAGCTGCGCGTTAGGATCGACGGTCGCCTCGAATTGAATGACGATCGTCTGCGTCGGCGCCACTGTCGGAATCGTGACCGTCAATGTCTGTCCGACGAGCGTCGCCTGCCCGCCGGCGGGAACGTTGTTGATCAGCACCGAGGCGAGGATCGGATGCAGGCCGATCGGCACGACGTCGGTCATGACGACGTTATTGGCCGGCAAGCCGCCCGAGTTCGTGAATGAAACGGTGAACGTGACCGTGCTGCTCGGTGCGGATTGGACGGAAGGTTGCCCGCCGACGAGTTTCTTGACGCCGCTGAGATTGGGGCCGGGGACTGCGATCGCCCAGCGTTGCCCGCTGTCCGATTGCAACCCGTTGGCGGTTCCGGTGACGGTCGTCTGCGCGGTGATGTTGATCGACCAAGACGTGCCGACCGGCACGCCCGCGGTGTTGACGGTGACATCGACGAACATCGTGCCGCCCGGCACGACGTTTGGAGAAACGGTGCTGCCGACAGTGACCGGAATCGGCGGCCCCGCCGGCGGCACGACGAAATTGATCGCGGTGATGACGCCCTTTGTCGTCGTCGCTGCTTGGATCGTATAGGCGTCGGTGAGGTTGCTGGTGTTGGTGATGGTGAAGCGGCGCGTCACCGGCGTGCCGACCGCGTACGCGTCGAGCGCAGGGTTGACGATCGCCTCTTTGGGCGTGACGATCAGCGAAGACACCGCTTGGACTTGTGCGACGACGGTGTTCGAGTCGGTCGCGTACGACGTCCCAGCGGCGTCGTCGTAGGTCGCCGACGCCGTATTCGAGATCAGCGTTCCGGCAGGCGTAGCGGCAAGCGCCGGCTGGGTCGCCATGACGACCCAACCGGCGCCGGCCGCCGCCAACACCAGAGCGAGAGATCGGCGCACCGGCCTAAGCTCCTGCCGCCTTCTCCGCTACTTCACGGTAACGGCAAAGGCTATCTGGCCGGAACAGCTGGCCGCGTTGGTACAACCGCCCGATCCCGCAGCTTGCAGCGAGAACGCGGCGCCACCGACCTGCGCGCTGAACTTCGTCGATCCAGGCGGATTGCCCGGAGTGTACGTGAAGATCGTGCCTGCAGTCGTATCGGTTGCGTTCGCGTTGATGCCGTTCGTGAACGTCGCCCAGTTGTTCGTGCCCAGCGTGCCGTCATCGGCGACGACGAGCAATCCCGGCTTGGTGATCAGGATCGCCGCCGCCGGCTCGGTGTTGCCGGTTCCTGGGAACGTCACGATGCTGCGATAGTCGATCGTGTAGGTCATCGTACCGCCGGGGCAGACGCCGAGAGCCGGCACGACGCCCGAGCAGTTGGTGACGATGGCGACCGACTTGGTCAGCGCCACGAAGCCCGCGTAGAGCTCGTGATGCGTCTGGTTGTGGACCGTGCCGTCGTTCGTGCTGGTCGCGATGGTGTTGCCATCGTAGCGCACGAGTGTCGTCACACCGCTCGGCGAGGCATACACCGCCCAGTAGTGCAGCGTTGCGCCCGAGGCGACGGCGACGTTGGATGCCGTCGAAGTCGCGCCCGATGTCGCGCCGCCCAGCGGCGTGGCGCTCGGCGCGCCCGCGCCGTTGTCCTGGAACAACTGCACGGTGAAGCCCGCGGGCGCCGTCGCCACGATGTTATACGTGTCGTCGATGTTGCCGCTGTTCTGGATATCGCTCGAGACGTTGATGCCCGTGACCGCCGCCGTGAAGGTGTTGCCGGTCGGCGAGCCCACCGTCGTGCTGCTGTTGACGATCGTGAAGCCGGCTTGGACGAAGCCGACGTCCGTGAAGTCGTTGTTGTTGTTGACCGCCTGCACGCCATCGTAGCTGCCGACCGCGCCCGGAGCGGTGCGTGGACCGTTCAACACGGTGCGGCTGATCGGCATGGACGAGCACGTGACCTGCGACGCGCCGCTCGGGCCTTGCAGGCTCGTGGCGTTTTGCAACGCGCCCTTGATCGCGTTGGCCGCAGCCGCGCTGCCGTCATCGCTGACAAGGGTGTTGATCGTCGGGCCGATGATCTGCGGCGGCGTCGTCACCGCCGGTGGCGTCGCGTTGCCGCCGACCACGCTGTTGGCGATGTTGGTCACGGGGCCGACCAAGCCGGCGCACGGATTGGCCGAACCCGATCCCGTCGGTCCGTTGACCGCGAACGTCAGCGTGAGGGCCGCAGCCGGCACGTTGCCCGCCGAAGACCCGGGATGTGAGTTCAGCGCGATCGTGCCGCTCGAAGGCACCACGAAGCAGCCGACCCAGAGCGGCGACGCCGGCTTCGTCGATGTCCAGCCAGTGGCACCGGTCGCGTCGGTCGTATAGTAGACCGTCGCGCTCGCGCCAGCCGGGAAGCCGTTTGCCGCCGTGCCCGTGCACGTCGGTGTTCCGTTCAACGTGAGCGTGACTGCGGCGAATTGCGGGATCTTGTCCGCGATCAGGATGCCCGAGCTCGGGAACCCGAAGCCGCCGCTGCTGAGGGTCTTGAGCACGGTGGCGTTCGCGCCGCCGCCGTTATTGCCCAAGATCGTGAAGGTCACGATCGGCGCACCAGCCGTGCCGCTGACGACCGCGGACTTCTGCAGATCGAGACGCGCCTCGGCGATGATGCTGTCGTTATACGTGTTCTGCTGGCTCGCAGACGTCGTGTCGACGGTGCCCGGGATATCCGCCGCTTTCTGCGTGATCGTGGCGACGACCGTCGTCGTGATCAAGCCAGGCACGTTCGCCGGGTTCGACTGGCAGTAGTTGATCGTGAGCGTCACGACTTGGCCGTTGGTGACCTTGCCCGATGCCGAGTTCAGATACGTGTTCATCAGGGCAAGCGTCGCGAACGTCTGCAGCGGACCGCCGTTGACCGATACGGTGAAGTTGGTCAGCGTCGCCGCGCCCGAATCATTGCCGCCGAATGCCGGTGCCGCGTTGGTCACTTGGAAGTAACCCGGACCGTTACCGGTATTCGTCAGCGTGTAGATGTCGGCGAAGCACGTATTGGGGACGCCCGAGTTCGTGCCGGCCGCCGCACCGTTATTCGTCGTGACGGTCAAGCTGGGTGCGCTTTGCACCGTGACGACGACGGTGTTGGAATTCGTCGAATACTGGACACCGTTCGTGTCCGTATAGGTGGCCGACGCGGTGTTCGAGATCGTCGTGCCGGCTGCCGTGGCTGCTGCTGCTTGCTGGGCGTTGCCGGCCAGCGCGCAACAGACGAACGCGGCTGCTGCCAATCCGGCTGCTGCGCGCGTCAGTGAAATGAACCAGAGATTCATGGGTCTCTTTTCGCTCCTATAACGTCGCGTCACGTGGACGCGCTCGCCCTAGCGTGTCGTGAAGACGCGCGGGTAGCTATGATCACTTCACCCGGACCTCATAAGTAAACCGGGCGCTCCCCTTCGGCGCCAACGGTTTTGCGGCGGTCCACCGGATGTTCGTGTACGAAGACGGATCCGCTGATTTCGTCACCGGACCCGTCGAGGTTTGTACGGTCACCATGGGCTTGCTCGACCACGTCTTTCCATCGTCGGTCGAGAACTCGGGTTTGCCGCCCGCGGTGCTCGCGGAGCCGGCGATGTACGCCATCCCCGCGGGTATCTTATCCGACGGCATCAGATGCAGCGCCGGATCAGAGCCTTTATTCGTGGCGACGATCGTCCACAGGACGACCTCGCCGGACTTGAGCTTGACGTTGGGCTCGATAGGTGTCGTCTTATCGCCGTTCGCCGTTTTTTGCACGGTCGCGCCGCTCAAATGAAGCGTGACTTCGGGTTTGGCCCAGGCGGCCAACGTCGCGCTGGCGAGCAGCGCGCACACCAAAATACTCCGAGATAGTAAACGCATAAACGTTCCCGTCCCCCACGATGCAGCCGTCCATCTATTGTGACCCGCCCTACTCATTTTTTGTAGCGACGGCCGCTTGTATTACGTATCGGTAAACTGCGAAAAGGCATAGAGGCCGGCGCGCCCACGTAGGGCGCAGCGAGCGACTTTGCACTGCCACAAGGACCGAGGGTCTCTTACGCGGTGCTCAGAAACGTCCCGCAATGGCCACCGGTGATCAGAAACGTGACCTAGGTCACGCTCGGCATACCGCTGCGCATCTGCTGGCGCACGCGGTCACCGATCTTTTCGGGTCCGACGTCAAGCTGGCGATCGGGCCGGCGATTGAAAACGGCTTCTATTACGACTTCCTCAAGGACACGCCGTTCGTGCCCGAGGACCTGCCGCGCATCGAAGCCCGCATGCGCGAGCTCGTGGCTGCGGATTTGGAGATGACGGGACGGGCGATTTCGCGCGCTGACGCGACCGCCTATTATAAGGAAAGGAAACAACCGTTCAAGCTCGAGCTGATCGAAGGCATCCCGGCTGACGAGCCGCTGTCGATGTACACGATCGGCACGTTCACCGACCTCTGCCGCGGCGGACATGTCGAGCATAGCCGGCAGGTCGGAGCGGTGAAACTGCTATCGCTCGCCGGCGCGTACTGGCGCGGCGACGAACGCAATCCGATGCTGCAGCGCATTTACGGCACCGCGTTTCCCACCCAGGCTGAGCTTGACGCATATCTGGTTCAGCTCGAGGAAGCGGAAAAGCGCGACCATCGCCGTCTTGGCAAGGACCTCGATCTGTTCTCGATCGAGGAGGCGGCCGGTCCGGGGCTGATCTTCTGGCATCCCGCTGGGGCACGCGTGCGGTCCGTGATCGAGGATTTCATCCGCAGCGAGCTGCGCAAACGCGGTTACGAGCCGGTGTATACGCCGCATGTCGTGCGCGAGCAAGTGTACGAGACTTCAGGCCACCTCGCGACGTTTTCTGAGAACATGTTCGGACCACTGGAGCTTGATGAAGAGCACTATCGCGTCAAGCCGATGAACTGTCCCGGCCACATCTTGATCTACAAGTCGCGGCCGCGCTCGTACCGCGATCTGCCGCTGCGCCTTGCCGAGTTCGGCACCGTCTATCGAGCCGAACGATCCGGAACGTTGCACGGCCTGCTGCGCGTGCGCATGGTCACGATGGATGACGCGCACCTTTTCGTGACGCCCGATCAGCTGCAGGCCGAGTTCGAGAACACGGTCGACGCTGCGCTGACCGTGCTGCGCACGTTCAAGTTCGACGATTACAAGCTATTCGTGTCCACCAAACCTGAGAAGGCGCTCGGCGACCACGCGCTGTGGGAACGCGCGACCAAAGCGATCATGGCGGCGTGCGAGCACGCCGGGCTGAAATACGAGATCGACGAGGGCGGCGGCGCGTTCTACGGTCCCAAGCTCGACATCAAAGTGCGCGACGCGATCGGGCGCGAATGGCAACTCTCCACCGTGCAGGTTGACTTCAACCTTCCCGAGCGCTTTGCGCTGACGTACATCGGGCCTGACGGCAGCGAGCACCAGCCGGTGATGATCCACCGCGCGCTGTGCGGGTCGCTCGAGCGCTTCATGGGCGTCTTGATCGAGCACTATGCGGGCGCGTTCCCCGTTTGGCTCGCGCCGGTCCAGGCGGTCGTCTTGCCGATCGGCGAGGATCAGATCCCGTATGCGGAGCGGGTCGAGACATCACTTGCGTCCGCCGGCTTCCGCGTCGAAGTCGACCGCTCGAACGAGCGCTTGCAGAAAAAGATCCGCAATCAGCAGCTGCGTAAAGTGCCCTACATGCTCGTCGTCGGCAAGAACGAGGTCAACGACGGGACAGTGAACGTGCGCTCGCGCGCAGGCGAACAGACGACGATGACGCTCGAAGAGTTCGGCATCAAGCTGCGCGACGAGGTCGCCTCAAAGACTTGACGTCTATTGCACGGTGACGGTCAAGAAGACAGTTCCGGTGCCGCCGGGCGAAAGCGTGCCGGTCATCGTCCACGTCACGACGCCGGCTGTCGGACCGGATGGCGTGCACGCAGTCAACCCGGTTCCCAGTGAGCCGCACGTCGCGCTGACAAACGTCGTATTCGTGGGCACTGTATCTTTGATCGCGACCGTGAGCTCGTTGAACGGGCTCGTGTTGGTGTAGGTGATCGTGTACAGCAGGGTGTCGCCCGGCAGAGCGGTGCCTGACGTCCCGTTCGAGCCGCCTTGCGTCACATTGCGCACGACCTTCGATAATGAGAGCGATACTGTCGCGACTGTGATCGTAGCGAACGTCGATTGTAGGTTCGTGAGGCCGCTCGACGTCACAATGGCACCGGCCGGAATCGTGTTCGTGAACGTTCCGAACTGGGTCGGTGTCGGCGTCGTCACGGCCACGTAGGTGACGCACTTGGCCGCCGGCGCGATCGTGAAGTTCGTCACCGTGAACGAACTGCCGCCGGCCACACCGCTCACGGTCGCGTTGCAGTTCGGCGGTGCGCCCGGCTGCGGCGGCGGCTGCGTCGTCGTGTCCTTTACGACGATGCCCGATGGCAAGTTATCGGTGAGGCTATTGACGGTCTCGCTGATGTTGGAACCGTTGGTGAAGACCAGCGACACCCACGTCACGCCGCCCGGCATGAGATTCGTGGCAAGGAAGGTCTTCACCAGGCCGATGTTCGCCGACGACGTCAGCGTCACGCTTGTGCCGAATGGGTTGGTCGCGCCCGAGTCGGACGTGATGGAGTCGGCCGGGATGGTGTTCGTCAGATTCCCCGGCACCGACGCGGTCACGTCGACCGTGATCGTGCACGGCTGCAGCGCGCCGCCGGTCGTGCGCGAGGGCAGCGTCGCACCGGTCAATTGGATCGTCGAGCCGCCGGCCGGCGCGACCAGCGTGCCGTTCAGACAGGTCGTGCTCGCATTCGGCGGGCTGTTGATCGTCATGCCGGCGGGCAGGTTATCGGTCACCGCCACGCCCGTCTCGTTGAACACGATGCCGTTGACCGCGTTGGCGTTGTTGGAGAGCGTGATCTGCAGATGCGAGACGCCGGCGGCCGGAATCGTGTTCGGCGTGAAGGTCTTGTTCACGTTGATCTGCGACGGCGCGACGAAGACGACGTTATTGATGCCGCTAATGGTCTGCGAATTGTCCTGAGTGCTTGAGATCACCGTGTGACCGGCGGTGTACGTCCCGGCGACGGTCGACGTCACGTTGTAGGTGATCGTGCAGACATCTTTCGATTTGTAGTCCGCCGAGGTCGCTGTATATGTCAAACCTCCCGCGCCGGGCGTAAACGCCAGCACGGAGCCCAGTGTACAACTATAATTGAAGTTCGGAGAGGCCGCGAGCGTCACGTTGGTGCCGGCCGTGTTGAGGCTGAATACGGCGCTGAGATTGGCGTCGTCGTTGCCGGCCGTCGAGGTGATGCGATCGGTCACCGTGATAATGCCCTTGATGGGCGCGACGCCGACCGTCGTGCCGCCGCTCGGCGAGAAGTAATGGGTCACGGTCAGTCCGTGACCGACGGTCAAGTTCGCGTTGACGGCCTCTGGGTTGCTGACGGGATTACCGCCTTGGGTCGCGGTGATGCCGCCCGCGGGTATGCTGTTGGTCAGCGTCACCGGCAACGGCGGCCCGACCGTCGGCGTGACCAACACACTGACGGTGCACGTGCGCGCGCCGGCGGCGATAGTGCCGCCCGTCATGGTGATGACCGTTCCGCCGATGGCACCGGTCAGCGTCGGCGCCCCGCAGTTCGCGTTCGCGGTCGGCGCGGCGGCGATGATCAAGCCGGCGGGCAGCGTGTCGGTGAACGACACGTTGCTCATCGCGGGCAGGCCGGCACGGTTGATGATGTTGATGCTCAGCGTCGAATTGTTGGCGCGCGCGACGGTCGCTGGGCTAAACGCCTTGCTGAATCCCGGCGTCGGCGCCGGCGTGGGGCCGACCGTGAGCACCACCGATGTATTGTTGTTCGACTTGAGCCCTTGGTCGTTGGTCACGCTGCTGCCGTTGATGGTATTCGTCGGCGTCTGCGATGGCGGCGATGCGGGCACGAGCACGCTGAACGTGATCGTGCACGCAGTCGAGCTTCCAAGCGAAGGAGCCGCGGGCAGCGTGAGGCCGCTGACGACGACCGTCGTCGTGCCGGAGATAGTACCGGCTGGTCCAGCGCACGAGTTGGCGAGGTTGGGCGGCGCACCTAACGTCAGACCGCCGGGCAGTACGTCGGTGAAACCGAAATTCGTCAGCGCGACCGTATCGCGATTGGTCGTGGCGAGCGTCAGCGTGATGGTCGCGCCCGGTACCGTCGGATTCGGTGAGAAACTCTTGACGATCGTCGGCGTGATCGGATCGTAGGTGACGGTCGCCGCCGCGCCGGTGTTGTTCGTCACGCCTTGCGCGCTGGTCACCGCTTGCGCGGCGATCGCGAGCTGCTGCGTGCGCACGTTGTTCGAGAATTGGCCGTTGACGCTGACCGTGACCGTCACGGTGCATGATCCATTCGCGGGAATCGTCGCTCCCGTGACGCTGAATGTCGGCGGTGAAACGGCGTTGTTGAACGTGGCGCTGCCGCCGCACGAGCTGACGACGCTGACGATGTGCAACGTCGCGCCCCCCGACGGGCTTGTCAGCGTGCCGGGAATCGTCACGTTGGTCAACGCGAGCGAATTCGGATTGGTGAGCGTGACGGTGAAGACCGGGGACGCTGTTTCGGGCACGACCGTCGGCGATACGGCGATAGCGACGCCGACGTTGCCGGGGTTGGTCACTTGCAGCGTAGCACTCGCCGGCGTGCCGTTCGTACCCGCGCTCGTCTGCAGCGCACCGGCTGGTATCGTATTTTGATAATTCTGCGCCGCCGAGCCGAAGACCGCGACGGTGATCGTGCAAGTCCCGGGATTGAATTGATCCGGCGCTTGGGGAATGACGCCGCCCGTAAGAGTCACCGATCCCGCCGTCGTGCTCACCGCGCCGCCGGCGCAGGTCGTGGCCGGCGTGACGCTGCTGTCGATCGTAAGCCCGGCCGGCAGATTGTCGGTGATCGTCGTGACGTTGACCGACGTGGTCGGGTCCGAGTTGAGCAGCGTGATGGTGAGCGTTGAATCGGTTGCGAACGCGACGTTCGAGGGGCTGAAGGCCTTGTTGACGCCGACGCTTCCAGCCGAGCGCGCGACTGTGACGATGATAAGCACTGCGGCCATGGCCGCAGCCAGCCCCAATAGAACTGACGCGGTGCCGATACGCGGCATATTCAATGTATCGGCCCCCGAGCAGCGAAGAAGCAGTTCATGCTGCTGCTCGGCATCGAGACATCGTGTGACGACACCGCCGCGGCCGTTGTCCAAGACGGTCGCAAGGTCCTCGCCAACGTGCTGGCTTCACAGGACGAATTCCATCGAGAGTACGGCGGCGTCGTGCCCGAAATCGCGAGCCGGCGGCATGCCGAGGCGGTCGGCGCGGTCATCGAGCAGGCTCTATCGCGCGCCGGCCGTTCTTATGACGACTTGGACGGCGTGGCCGTTACGGCCGGCCCCGGCCTTGCCGGCAGCCTTGTCGTAGGAGTCGCTGCGGCGCAAGCGATCGCATTTGCCTGCGATCTGCCGGCCTACGCGGTCAACCATCTTCACGGCCATCTCTTTGCGAACTATCTCGAGAACCCGGACGCACCGGGTCAACGGCCGCCGCGCGACCCGTTCATCTGCTTGATCGTCTCCGGCGGCCACACCGATCTGATCTATGTCGAATCGGCTGCGCAGCACCGCATCATCGGGCGCACGCGCGACGATGCTGCGGGCGAGGCGTATGACAAAGTCGCACGCCTTCTAGGGCTTGGGTTTCCGGGCGGTCCGGCGCTTGACGCGCTCGCGCAGCGCGGCGATTCTTCTGCATTCGATTTTCCGCGCAGTCTGCTGGATGACGGCTCGCATGACTTCAGCTTTTCAGGCCTCAAGACCGCTGTGCGCTATCATCTCGACGCGCACACAGCAGATGCGACCGAGCGCGCCGCAGATGTCGCCGCCAGTTTTCAAGCGGCTGTCGTCGACGTGCTGTGCGCGAAGACGCTGCGTGCAGCCGAAGAGTTCGGCGTCGGCACCGTCGCACTTGCGGGTGGTGTCTCCGCCAATTCAGCGTTGCGCACGCGGATGCGCGAGCTCGGCAGTGCGCGAGGCCTCGATGTGCTCATCCCGCCGCTCGCCTACTGCACGGATAACGCGGCGATGATCGCAGCGGCCGCATATTACCGCGGGGAACTCGCGCGCGTGCCGGTCGCCAAGCTGCACGCGGATCCGAACTTTGCCTGGTGAGAACGAGTACGACCGGGGCGAGCGCAAAGAGCTCGTCCGCAATGCATGGCTGTGGCTGGCCGGCTGCGGCGTTGTCGCACTGATCCTCGTACTTGCGTTCGTGGTGTACGGGGTGCTGCTCGTGCACAGCGGCTGGCACGGTTGAAATAAGGCCGTCAGAGCCCGGTCACGTGAGGCTGCTCGGTCGCTAGGAGCCCGCACATCGGCGTGGTGAATCTGCATGTCACGGGTGTAGGAGCATGATCATGCGCAAATTGTTCGTCTGGTCCGTTGTTTGCCTATTCGCGGCCGTCATGGTGTCGCTCGCGGCGCTTGGCGGCTCGACGAGCCGCGCCGATAATCTCACTCAAGAAGGCTGTATGAACCAGTGGTTGTTCAACGGGCTGTGGCGCGTGGACGTGACTGCGGTCGAGCCTTACATGAACGGGAGCCAGCAAACCGGCTGGCAGGTCACCGAGGTCTGGCGCAATGGAACGAATGGACAACTGTCGCCGAGCGATTCTCAGATCCAAGATCAGACGCTCGAGCTTGGCAGTGGCGCGATCACCGCAAAAGAGAGCAGTATCGGAGCCCTGTCGATGGGCAGCGTCGGGAACAACAGCTTCGCTCCGGCGGGGCAATACACGTACAAGCAGATCTTCTATAGCAACACTCTCGACCCGTCGAACAAGCCGAAGGGTCTTCTTATCACGTTCAATGGCACGGTTCTCGCACAGCTGAACAAGCCGCACTTCAGTACCCCCAAATACAATTTCCACTTCAACCTCGGGTGCGTTGCGACCGGTGCCGCCGCGCAGGCACAGGGGGGATCCAATCAAGTCGCGGCGACCGACGGTTGCCTGAACCAATGGATGTCGAACGGGATTTGGAAGATGCGAGTCACCGCAATCGGGCCGAATCCGGTCGGTGCAGCGCCCAAAGACCAGTTTGGATGGCTCGTCACGCAGACGTGGGTCAATGCGACAAACCGGGGTATCTTAACCGATGGACTAAACGATCAAGGGACGAAGTTCGTACAAACTCACGTCACGGACGAGTTTTTGGTCACGCAAAGCGGCAACAATGCCTCGTCGGCAAACGCGGTGGGCGGACTGCGCCTGACCAACAAACCCGGGTATGACTGGCCGCCGGGCAGCGACTACACATTCTCCCAGCTGTTCGTGTGGAGCCCGTTTGACGCAACCGACGCGCCGGTTCGTTTGCTCGTGACGTTCGACGACAAGACGCAGAACGCGCTGCCCGGTTTGCCGCACTACAAAAAGCCGGCGGACTTCCGCATCGATCTGACGTGCACCAAGTAGTATAGGAGCTGATCATGCGCAGACTGGTCGTCTGGTCCGTTCTTTGCCTATTCGCGGCCGTCACCGTGTCGCTCGCAGCGCTTGGCGGCTCGAGCAGCCGCGCCGACAATCTCACTCAAGAAGGCTGCATGAATCAGTGGTTGTTCAACGGGCTGTGGCGCGTGGAAGTGACGGCGGTCGAGCCTTATATGAACGGCAGCCAGCAGACCGGCTGGCAGATCACCGAGGTCTGGCGCAACGGAACGAACGGACAATTGTCGCCAGCCGACTCGCAGCTGCAAGACCAGACGCTCGAGCTTGCCAACAGCACTCTCACCGCAAGAGGTTCGACCACCGGCACTTTGTCGCTTGGAAACGTCGGCAACAACAATTTTGCGCCGGCCGGACAGTTCACGTACAAGCAAGTATTCCTCAGCAGTGCAACCCTCGATCCGTCCGACAAGCCCAAGGGCCTTGGCATCACGTTTAACGGCACGCTGCTCGCGACGCAGAACAAACCGCACTTCAGCACCCCCAAGTACAACTTCCATTTCAATCTCGGCTGCGTCGCGACGGGTGCTGCTGCGCAGGCACAGGGCGGGTCCAACCAAGTCGCGGCGACCGAAGGCTGCATGAATCAATGGATGTCGAACGGTGTCTGGAAGATGCGAGTCACCGCAATCGGGCCGAATCCGGTCGGCTCAGCGCCCAAAGACCAGTATGGATGGCTCGTCACACAGACGTGGGTCAACGCGACAAATCGCGGCCTTATACCGGGCCCCGGTTCCGATCAGGGTACGAAATTCGTCGGCACTCGCGTCACGGATGAATATCTCATCACGCAGAGCGGTAACAATGCATCCTCAGCAAACGTCTACGGTGGATTTCACATCAACACCAAACCGGGCTATGATTGGCCCGCGGGCAGCGACTATACGTTCGCGCAGGCGTTCGGCTGGAACCCGTTCGATGCGACGGACACGCCCGTGCGCCTGCTGGTCACGTTCGACGATAAGACGCAGAACGCGCTGCCGAACGTGCCGCACTACAAGAAGCCGGCGGATTTCCGCATCGACCTGACGTGCACCAAGTAGCGGCCGTATAAGGTTGTTGCGCGGTTAGGTCTGTTGCGGCGGCTTTTGCAGATGCACGCGCTCGCCGTTGAAGATCAGGATCGCCCCACCGCGTGAGGCCGATGCCTTGATGGCGTGCTGCGTGATGTCGCCGCGCACGGTGAGCGCGACCGTGCCGACGCCGATCTGCAAGCGGATCTTGTTGCCGCTCGAGATACCGCCGGTCACGACCTCGCGCTGCCCGTAGAGCGGATCGGGGCGGATCGAGTCGGCTTCGTAAACGCCGTTGATGATGCCCTCGTTGTTGACTTTGAACACGAGCGCGCCCGTGAACGGCGCTCCGTTGCTGAATTGCTCGCTCATCTCGACGCGATAACCGAGCGGCGTATTCACCGGCACGGGAAAGTGTGCGGTGACGTGCTGCGGAGCGAGATGTTTCGGCGTCGCGGTTGGCGCTGCGGTCGTATCGGCGCGACTGGCTGAGATGCTGGACGCGGCGAGCGCCAGCGCCGCCGCAACAACAACTCGAAGAGGATGACCGTAGAAGCATTTGTTATGCGTCATAAGCGCGGGTTCTGCGGCTGCGTGTCGCCGCCCCGCCTTACGACGGAGCGCTCGGCCGGACGATTTTCAGAAAGTTCGTTCTGCCGCGCACGCCCATCGGCGTTCCGCCAACCACCACGACAGCTTCGCCTGGCGTCACGGCGCGGCGAGCGAGCAGATCCGCTTCGACGGAAGCGATCAGCTCGTCGGTTGAGCCGCCGAATGTCACGAGACACGGGATGACGCCCCAGTCGAGCGCGAGCCTGCGCGTGATCACCTCGTTGGGCGCGTAGGCGTAGATCGGCACTTTCGGCCGGTCCTTGCTGACGATGCGGGCGGAAAAACCGCTTTGCGTGAACGCCGCGATGCAGCGCACGTCGATGCTCTCCGTGATGCTGCACGCCGCATGCGAGATCGCGTGCGAATCGCTGTCGACGCGTACGCTGCGCCGCACGCGCGGCGGGAAGAACTCCTCGGTCTCAAGCGCGATGCGCACCATCGTCTCGACAGACTCGAGCGGATACTCTCCGGCTGACGTCTCTTCCGAAAGCATGATAGCGTCAGTGCCATCGATGATCGCGTTGGCGACATCCGATGCCTCTGCGCGCGTCGGCCGGGGCGCGTGCACCATCGACTCCAGCATTTGCGTCGCCGTGATGACGGGTTTGAGCAGCGCGCCGGCGCGCTTGATGATGAGCTTTTGCAGCATCGGCACGCGTTCGGCAAGCATTTCGACGCCAAGATCGCCGCGCGCCACCATGACCGCGTCGGACTCATCGATGATCTGGTCGAGCTCTTCAATCGCTTCCGGCCGCTCGATCTTGGCGATCACCGGCGCGTCGCCGCCGGCTGCCGCAATCGCGGCCTTGGTTTCGCGCACGTCTGCAGGATCACGCACGAAAGACAGGGCGATGAAATCAGCGCCGGCTTTGACCGCATGATCGAGATCGACGCGGTCCTTTTCCGTGAGCGCGGGCGATGATACCGCGACGCCGGGAAGGTTCATGCCCGCGTGCTCCTTGATCGTGCCGCCGTTGACGACGATGCAGCGCACGCTGTCGCCTTCAACCGCTTCGACGCGCAGCTCGACCGCGCCATCAGCAAGCAGGATGCGGTCGCCCTTCTTCACGTCGTGAGGCAGCGCGCTATAGCGTGTGGAAAGGCGTGCGGATGTGCCCTCGACGTCTTGTGTCGTGATCTCGACGGGTGCGCCGGCCTGCAGCGTCAGCGGCGCGTGATCGCGCAGGCGTCCAAGACGCAGCTTCGGGCCCTGCAGGTCGGCGAGCACGCCGATCGTTCTCCCTTGCGCTGTCGCAGCGGCGCGCACGACCGCGATCCATTCGTCCAGTTCACCCAATGTCGCGTGCGAGAGGTTGACGCGAAAGACATCCACGCCTGCCTTGACGAGCTTGTCGACCATGCCAGGGGCGCGGCAGCTCGGGCCAAGGGTCGCGACGACCTTCGTGCGCCGGATGCGTTGCGTCATCGCACAACGGCCGGCGCATGCACGCGCAGCCAGGCGAGGACGCCTTCCTGCACGACCTCTTGCTCGACGAGATGCAGCCGTTCGAGCGCCGACTCGACCGTATCGCCTTCGCGCAAGGAAAACGTACGGCGGGCGAGCACGGGACCGCGATCGACCGCAGGCGTGATCTCGATCAGCGTTGCGCCGGTAATCTTCATGCCGGCCTGCAGCGCATCGCGCAGCGCGTGCGGCCCGCGGAATACTTTGGATCGAGTGCCGTCCGGAAACGTCACCTCGTCGGCCGAGGGATCATCAGGCAGATACGACGGATGCAGATTGAGCACGCCGGCAAACCCGGCATCGAGAAACTCGGGCGCGAGCACGTGCATCCAGCCGAGCAGCAACACCAGGTGTGCGCCGCTCCGTTCGACGGCAGCTGCGAGCTCGCGCGCGTACTTGGCGCGAGGTTCCCCAGTCTCCAACGGCAGCACGAGCGTCGGAATCCCCGCTGCCTGCGCGCGCGCAAGCGCGTATGCGTCGGCGCGATTTGAGACGACGAGACGTATGTCGAGAGGCAGTGCGCCACTGCGGCAGCGGTCGATCACCGCTTGCAGATTGGTGCCGCTGCCCGAGACGAGGACGGCCGTCGGAAACGCGGCCGTCTGAGTCACGCGAAGATCACGCGCGGTGCGCAAGGACCGAGCGGTTCGATCTCCCCGATCGCCAGCGCGCCCGGCATCGCGGCGAGTGCGGCCTGCGTATCGCGCGCGGCGACGATCGTGCAGAAACCAATGCCCATATTGAACGTGTGGAACGCGGTCTCACGATCCAGGTGCGCTTCTCGCACGACGAGGTCGATGATCGGCGGCACGTGCCACTTCTCCGGGTAGAGGCGCGCCACGACTCCCGCCGGCAACGCGCGCGGGAGGTTGTCGGTGAGGCCGCCGCCGGTGATATGCGCCATTCCGTGGATCGAAACGCCGGCCGCTTGCGCCGCGCGTACGGCGCGCATATAAGAAGGATGAATCGCGAGCAGGGCGTCGCCGATCGTGCCCGCGCCGAACGGCTCGCCCCAGCGTTCTGGCGACAGCGTCGCGCGCACGAGCGAGTAGCCGTTGGTCTGAAAGCCGTTCGAGGGCAGACCGATCACGATATCGCCGGCAACGACGCGCGCGATGTCAGTGAGATCGTCGCGCTCGACGCCGCCCACGATCGTGCCGGCAAGATCGAAATGCTGCGGCTGATAAAGGCCCGGCATCTCGGCGGTCTCGCCGCCCAGCAACGCCATGTCGTGATCCGCGCAGGCTGCGCCGATGCTGCCGACAATCGAGGCGGCTATCGCCGGTTCGAGCTTGCCGACCGCGAGATAGTCAAGGAAGAACAGCGGCTGCGCGTTGAGGCATAAGATGTCATTGACGCAATGATTGACAAGGTCGTGCCCAATCGTGTCGTATTTTTTCAGCTGCGCCGCGACAAGCAGCTTGGTGCCGACGCCGTCCGTTGACGCGACGAGCACTGCGTCTCGCATGCCGCGCAATGCAAAGCAACCGCCGAAGCCGCCAATGCCCTCGAGCACGCGTGGATCGCGCCGCTCGGGGAGGACCTCCCGATAGCGCGCGACCGTTTCGTTGCCGGCTCGTATGTCGACGCCGGCCTTCGCGTACGCGTCCGTCACGTGGGCTTGGCTTCGCGCACGGCGGTGCGCAGCCCTTATGTTCGCCCTCCAGGTTCGCATCCGCGCTGCGGCGAAACGCGCGCTGCTTATGAAGATACAGGTCAGCACAGACAATCCATTGCAGCTGCGCGTCGATGCCATTGCAGTTCCCGTCTTCTCGGACGGCGAAGTCACCGATGCGGTCAAGGCGCTCGATAAGCCCCTCGGCAGCATCATCCGCGACATGTACCGCGCCGGCGAGATCAAAGGGCGCGAGGACGAACTGCATGTCCTGCCGTCCACCGCGCTCCCGAGCAAGCGAGTTTTTGTCATAGGTTTGGGACCTTCGTTCAACCGCAACGCTGCCGCGATGGCGCGTTTTGCGGGCAGCGCGGTTCGCCTGGCGCAACGGCGCGGCGCGCGCAAGATCGCCTTGCTGCTGCCGGACCTGCCCGGCGTCGAGCCGGATCTGATCGGCGAGCTGTTCGCCGAAGGGGCCATGATGGCGACGTTCGAGCCGGCGTCGTACCGCACCAAGAACGACGTGCAGCACACGGACGTCTCTGAGGTGACCTTGCTTGTCGGCCGCGACAGCGCCGAAGCCAAGATCAAAGCCGGCGTTGAGCGCGGCGCGATCCTCGGTGAGGCGGCCAATAGCGAGCGCGTCATGGTGAACACGCCGGCGAACGACATGACGCCGACTCATCTTGCCAACATCGCGAAGGATCTCGGCAAGAAGTACGGCTTCAAAGTCGACGTGCTCGATACGCCCGCGATCAAGAAACTCGGCATGGGTTCGTTCTTAGCGGTGGCCGCCGGCAGCGATCAGCCGCCGAAAATCATCGTGCTCGATTACAGCGGTGACAAGCGATCGAAGACCAAACTCGGCATCATCGGCAAAGGCATCACGTTCGACACCGGCGGTATCTCGCTCAAACCAGCCCTTGACATGGACGCCATGAAGGGTGATATGGCGGGTGGCGCGACGGTAATCGCAGCGATGACCGCGATCGCACGCCTGAAGCTGAAGATGAACGCGCTCGGCATCGTCGTCGCGACCGAGAACATGCCGTCCGGTAAGGCGACCAAGCCCGGCGACGTCGTGCGCGCGATGAACGGCAAGACGATCGAGATCATCAACACCGATGCCGAAGGCCGTCTCGTGCTCGCCGATGGTTTGGTCTATGCGCGCAAACTCGGAGCGACACACCTGCTCGACATCGCGACGCTGACCGGCGCGGTCGTCATCGCGCTCGGCCATACCTCGACCGGCGTGATGAGCAACGATCGCGAATGGGCCGATGCATTCCATCGTGCGACCGAGCCTTATGGCGAGCGCTATTGGGAACTGCCGCTTTTCCCCGAATACGCGGAGTTGATCAAGAGCCCCATCGCCGATATGAAGAACAGCGGCGGCCGCCAAGCGGGGACGATTTTCGGCGCGATGTTCCTCAAAGAGTTCGTGGACGATACGCCGTGGATCCATCTGGATATCGCAGGGACCTCGTGGGCGGAGCGCGATTCAGGGGCGCTCGTGAAGGGACCCAGCGCCGTGGCGTTGCGGCCCATCGTGCGGCTCGCTTCCTCGATGCAGGGGAAGCCGGTGCACGCTCGTGCTGATGATGCGGCGCACCGCAGGTTCGTCGATGGAGCAGCCAAGAAGGCGCACCACGAGCGGGGCAACGGCGCGTCGAGCGGCCGCGTGCGCACGCGGCGCCGCGTCCATTAAGGTCGCATTAGCGCGTCTTGGGCGGCGCCCATGCTAAAGCTTCCCTAAGCATCCGCCGCTAGAATCTGCCTATGGTCCGTCTTCGCGCTCTGATCCTCACGGCCGCGTGCGCTGCATTTCTGTCGTTGATGAGCGCTCCTCCGCCGGCCTGCGCAGATGACACCGGGTCGATCACGATCGTCGTCACGGACGCGGCAACACACGCTCCCCTCGGGCTGGCGCGCGTGCTGCTCGACGGAGCGGTGCTGACGAGCGAGCTGTCGCAGCCCGACGGCAGCGTGCATTTCAGCGACGTGCCGCCGGGCATCTATCGGGCACGCGTGATCAAAAACGGTTACGATTCGGTCACGTCCGCGCAATTCGAGGTCCTCGACGGGCGCGCGGTCAGCGTCGCCGTGTCACTCGCGAAGCCATCCGTCAAGTCGCTCGGCACCGTCACCGTGCGCTCGAGCGCGGTGATCAGCACGACGTCGGTCAACGAGAACAGCGCGGTGCGCAAACTGTCGAGCACGCTTACCGACGCGCTCGGCAAGCTGTCGGGGGTGACCATATCGACAGATTCCAGCGGTGACTCGGATGCGCAGGTGACCGTGTCGCTCGAAGGCCACGATCCGTCGCAAACCAGCCTGACGCTCGATGGCGTGCCGATGAACGCGCCAGGCGTCGCCGGCGATCTGCGCTCGATCAACTCCGATTTGTTCAGCAGCGCAGGTGTGAACTACGGACCGAGCGCTGGTTCGCTCGGTGGCAGCGTCGGCTTTCGCTCTATCGACCCGACGCTGAGCTGGCAAGGCACGCTCACCGCGGCCTACGGCACGTTTGGCAATGCGTCAGGCATCCTTTCGCTGTCAGGCACGACCGGTAATATCGGCATCGCGCTGACGCAGGCGAGCCGCGGCACCTACAGCGCGCTCAACGGGCTCACATATCTCGATGCGAGCGGACTGTATTACACGCACGCCGGCGCCAATGACACCGGCGGCACGCTGTTCAAGATCCGCACGCCGCTCGGCAGCGCGCAGACCATCACGGCGACGTACGTGTCGACCGACGGCTACAACGACTTGATCTGCAACCGCTTCACCGGACCGGTGCCCTGCGGCTACGGCCCAAATAATTACAGTGATCGCCATCTAGATCTGGCGACGCTGACGGACACCGCGCTGGTTGGCGCAGTCGCGGTGCAGTTCGCGCTCTTCGACACGGACTCGAATTACAACCGCGATCTGCTCGACCGCTACGTGGCCGGCGTTCCGTCGCCATACGGCACGCTCACCAACAGCCGCTCGAGCGGGGCGACGATCAATGCCGTGCTGCCCTCGCGCGAACGGCATACGCTTTCAATTCAAGCGACGACGTCGCACGCGGACATCGTGACGACCGGTCTGCTGTCATCCACATCGCCATTTTCAAACGCGTCCAGCATCTCGGACTACAGCACGATCCAGCTCAGCGACAAGATCGAATCGAGCCCGAAGCTGACGCTCAACGCGCACGCCGGCTGGAGCTTTTCTCCGCAGACCTCGAATTCGGCGATCGGCGGAGCCGGTGCAGTCTGGACGCCAACCGCAAATGACGCCTTTGCGGGCAGCATCGATATCGGCGGAGCCGGACCGGCGGGCTTCTATCACGCCATACCATTGTCCGATCCAGCATCGCTGCGTTTTGATTGCAACGCCGGATTGGCGTACGGTTCAGGTCCAGGCGATCTGCCGCAGCCATCAAGCTCTGTGTCATATCGCCTGACGTACCAACGCCACATCGGCACGGGCCAGCTCGCGGCAACGCTCTACGAGCAGATCCAAAACGACGTGCTGCTCAATACGCAGGTCAACGCATCGGCACTGCCGGCCGGCTATTTCCCGCCCGGTTACTTCTCTGTGGCACAGGCGATCTATCAGTCTTCGGCCGGGTGCGGGACCGTGGCACCGTTTGGCCCGACCAATCTATACGTCTCCCAGGCCGTGGCCAACGTGCAGCGCGTGTATCAGGGCGCGCAGCTGACCGGCGGCATGCGGCTCGGCACCAATCTTGTCGCCGAAGGCTACTACGACATCACGCAGGTCATCGCCAACTCAAGTGACCCGCG
>JAFAKE010000034.1 GCA_019235715.1 Vulcanimicrobiota bacterium | reverse complement strand
GCCATTGCGGCGGGTGATCGAGCCGCACACATCGCACAGCGGAGCATCCCCCATGAGCGATGCCATTTGCGCTTCGCGCGAACGAATAGCACTCAGCTGCGCCGCGAGCTCCGGGTCGACGGCTGGCCGATTCGCAGTTGCAGGGGTCGAGACACGACTCACGGGCTGCGGCGGCATTTGGGCACGTGACGGTTTCGCATCCTCTTCTGCTTGTTGTGCGCTCACTCTGGCTTCGAATTCAGCGTGCGCATGATCGTCGCTATGCGTGTCGTCGACATCTTTGTCCTCAGGCTTCACTTGGACGAAGTCCGTTCTGCCCAAATACTCCATGCCGAGCACGCGGAAGATGTAGTCGACCACGCTCGTGCAATGTTTGATGTTGGGGTGATCGACGAAGCCATTCGGCTCAAAGCGCGTGAACACAAATTTGTCGACGAACTCGTCAAGCGGCACGCCGTACTGCAAGCCGATCGACACGGCTATGGCAAAACAATTCATTAAGCTTCGGAACGACGCGCCTTCTTTGTGCAGATCGACGAAGATCTCGCCGAGCGTGCCGTCCGCATACTCGCCCGTACGCAAGAACACGGTATGACCCGAAATTTTCGCCTTCTGCGTCCAGCCGCGGCGTTTCGCTGGCAACCGGTTGCGTTCCAGAGCCTGCGCCACTTTGCGCTTGAAGTCCGTGTTGGTAGCATTAGCCAAGATACGCTGAGCCGCTGCGAGGATTTCGTCGGGCCGTAATTCCTCAGCACGCTGCTTACGCGCGGCCTCGAGCTGTTTTGCGAATTCCTCCGACAGAGCGAGCTGTCGTTCGTTGTCGGTATCTGTCGATGTTTTGTCAGTGCCCTTATTGGAAAGAGGCTGTGAAAGCTTGGATCCATCGCGATAGAGCGCAATAGACTTGAGCCCTAGCTCCCAAGATCGCATATAGGCCTCTTTGATGTCGTCGATGGTAGCCTCGTTGGGCATGTTGATCGTCTTGGAGATAGCCCCGCTGACAAACGGTTGCGCCGCTGCCATCATCCTCACATGCCCCATGTGATGGATGAAGCGTCTGCCCAGTTTGCCGCACTTGTTTGCGCAATCAAAGACGGCGTAGTGCTCCTCCTTGAGATGCGGAGCCCCTTCCACCGTCATAGTGCCGCAGATGTAATTGTTCGCTGCTTCAATCTGCTCGCGGCTAAAGCCAAGATACTTCAAAAGGTTGAAATCTGTCGCATTGTACTCTTGAGAGGAGAGGCCAAGTCTGGCGAGGGCCTCTTCGCCTAAAGTCCATTGGTTGAAGGCGAAGCCAATCTCAAAAACAGTGGGAAGTGTCTTTTCTATCTTTACGATTTCATCCGTCGTGAAGCCGCGCGCTCGCAGGGTTTCTGCGTTGATATAGGGAGCGCCGTAAAGAGATCCTGATCCTTTTGCATACCGAACGATGTCGTCGATCTGTTCATCGGTGTATCCTAGGTTGTGCAATGCCACCGGGAGTGACTGGTTGATGATTTTGAAATATCCACCACCTGCTAGCTTCTTGAACTTGACGAGCGCGAAATCGGGTTCGATGCCGGTCGTGTCACAATCCATGACCAAAGCTATGGTCCCAGTCGGAGCAATGCACGTGGTCTGCGCATTGCGATATCCGTGTTGTTCACCAAGTTCGACCGCACGGTCCCAGCACTCACGAGCACTGGCCAAGAGATATGCTGGACAGAGTGTGGGATCGATCCCGAGTGGGACTATAGAAAGTCCTTCGTATTCCGATGCTGGAGCATTGTAGGCAGCGCGCCGGTGATTGCTCACGACTTGAAGCATTGAGTCAGCATTGTCAGCATAGCGGGGAAATGGTCCGAGTTCTCCCGCCATCTCGGCTGAGGTTGCATACGATTCTCCGGTCAGGATTGCAGAAAGCGCACCGCTGAGCGCAAGCGCTCGTGGCGAATCATACGGAATACCAGATACCATGAGCAGCGTTCCGAGATTAGCGTAGCCCAGACCGAGGGTGCGATAGTCGTATGATTTGCGAGCGATCTCTTGGCTCGGAAACTGGGCCATGAGCACTGAGATTTCAAGAACGATCGTCCAAAGACGGCAGGCGTGCCGGTATGCGTCGACGTCGATTTGGTTCTTTTCAGCGTCGTAAAATCTCATGAGGTTGATGCTGGCCAAATTGCACGCTGTGTCGTCGAGGAACATGTATTCAGAACAATTATGAGCGTATAGGCCGTTTGCATCGAAGGCATTTGGACCTGGAATTGTGCAGTCGTAGACCGGCGCCATCCCAACTGCCGATACACTCTCCACAGCAGAGTAACGGCGATCCACAGATCCAGCGTCAATAGTGAGAGTATCGTCCTCAATGTCCTGCGCGCCGGCGACTTGCTTGGCTCTAATGCGCGCGTGTGAATGCACGGCGACGTCGTCACCAGGGCGAAGTTCGCCGAGTTCCCGCCATGCCTCTGATCCATTTGCATCGCGGATCAAGAAACGATGGTTCGCTGTCGCCTTGACGGTAAAACCATCCGCCGTTTTGAGGCTAAAGACCGGCTTGATCCCCGTGAAGAAGAAGCCACGCCCTGTTGAAACAAATGCCCGTCCGTCGACCAAGGCGGTGAATCGTCTGCCGATCAAGTCCGTGACTCTTCTGTATCCCTCGGTTGTTGCGATAAGCATGTCCGCTGTTACACAGGGGTTGCTCGCACGGATGCGGCCGCCAGCTGGGGACGTGTGCCACGAGTTGATAATATCGTCGTATTGCACGCCAGGATCGGCGCACGCCCACGCTGCCTTAGCAACCTGATCCCAGAGATCTCTCGCCCGTACGGTTTTCGCGACGCTCTTATCGCGACGCCATAACAAATCCCAGGTACCATCGTTACGGACAGCTTCGATGAATTTGTCCGAAACACGCACGGAGTTATTGGAATTCTGACCCGAGACCGTCGCGTATGCGTCGCCCTCGTACGAGCTGTTATATCCGGCTGCGATGAGCGCCGCTACTTTCTTTTCTTCCTCTACCTTCCAGTTGATGAATTTTTCAATATCCGGATGATCCATGTCGAGAATGACCATCTTTGCAGCACGGCGCGTCGTGCCGCCGCTCTTAATCGCACCAGCTGCGCGATCGCCAACCCGCAAAAAGGACATGAGACCGCTGGAACTGCCGCCGCCGGATAACTTCTCCCCCTCTGCTCGCAAATTTGAGAAATTCGTACCAGTGTTGTGGATCATGACGAGACCATGCTCGCCCGCGAGATAAGAATTCGTGTTCTGAGTCGTGAGATCGTATAGACGAACCGGTTCGGAGCAGGGAGAAACCTCGGTCACAAAGGCGATGCTTTCAGCTACGAATCGGACGCGCTCGACGTCGGCACCGATCTCGTCGACTGGCCTTGCAGCGATAGCATTTAGCACCTTGTTGGGATTGACGACACCCTCGTAGGTGAGTCGTCCAATATGGACTCGCTGCCCCGACGACATAGCGTACAGCCCGTACTTATGTTGGTCGTGGAATACTTTGGCCCCGACACCAGCGTCAAGAGGCATGCATTGTGTGCGGCGAGGCGCTCTGTCGGCATATTCGAGGGCAGCGACATGCTTGGGCGTAGCAAGATGCTGGCCAACAGCTCGGGCCTGCTCGAGAGATGCGGATCTGCGAACGATCGTCGTGGACCAAACGCACGCGTCGTGAATGATGCCGCCGCCAAGCCCAAGCAGAGAGGCCATCGCAGCGACTTCCTCAACAAACCGCTTGCATTCAGAAGAATACAAGGCTTTGCCGCCAGCAACGTGCCCGTCTGAATCAACGAGCCCAGCAAGAAACGCCAACTGAAGCTCACTCGTACCTGTCCGGATAAAATCGGGCACGGCAAGAGTCGCGCCTTTTCTGCCGGGGGCGTGGACAATTTCGGCAAAGAAGGCAGTCGCGCGCGATTTCGTGCACGTCAATGAGAGGCCCCTACTGTCTCGGCCGTCACGCGCGATTGAGCTTCCGGCATTAAACTGTTCGCGCAGAATGCGCGCAACCCGTTCGAGTGGTTCGCGATCCTCGTCGTGGAATCTAAGCCGCAAGCTGCGGTATGAATATGTGTGCTTGCCCCTTTTTAGTGTTGTTGACCGATAACCGAGATTTCCGTCTCCGAGAAAATACCCGACTAGCCAAGCAAGATCGGCATTGGGAATGACTTCCACCGAAGTGGCCGTGTGGAACCAGGGCATGTCGAACGCGAGAGGTTTGTTGACGGCGTTGGTATCGATGAACCGTCTTGCGGTCGAGTTCGGGCCTAGCACTGCGTCGCCGCTAATGAGTTGGTCGGCTCGGCGCTCGACGATATCGCCACCGTCCCAAACCATAAACGGGTGCCAGGCTGAAACCGTGGCGCGCGCGCCGGTGTCGAACTTCACCGTGACCTTATCTTCTTGAGGCACATCGTATGACCAGACCAAATCAATGGGGTCTTCGACCAGACGTCCGGTGCCTCTATCTAGTGACAGCGTTTTAAGGTTCAGGTCCCGAATGTTGACGAATTTGCCCTTGCCGTCGAAATCGACGGTCGGGCGATGACGCGCAACCTCATCGTAGAGATCGCCTAACCGTACGAGACCGCGCTCGGCAATCGGCACGAAGGATCGACCGGAGACGCAGCCACTCCCATATTTGAAAAGACGCGCTTCACGAACCCACAGATCCATAATGCCGTTGTCGTTGACGAGGTCGTCTTCAACAGATTGTATGAAGCACGCATGCGGTTGCGGATGGGTGTATGAATCCTTGCCTCGTACAAGCTCCTTGGTGTCCGGATCAACGTAGTAATGCCCTTGAGCGGGTCCTGTGATTCCATATGCGTACGCGAGGCCAGTGTTGAACCATTGCGGTGAGTTCGGCGATGCCATCTGATTGATGAGCATGTGCGTGAGCTCGGCATCGAAGGCTGCGGCATCTTCATCGCTGTCGAAATACTTGTAGCGCCGACCCCAGTCTGTCCAACAACCTGCCAACCGGCGCACGACTTGGCGCGCGGAAGTCTCACGGCCCAGCGTGCCATCCGGTTGTGGCACGCCTGCCTTACGGAAGTATTTCTGGGCGAGGATATCGGTTGCGACTTGCGACCAGTCCGCAGGCACCTCGATGTCGCGCATCTCGAAGACAACCGTGCCATCCGGTTCCCTTATGACCGACTCGCGGCGCTCCCAGCGCGCCTCGTCGAGCGGATCGATACCAGGCTTGGTGAACCGGCGTTGGATCTTCATGGAAGCAGATTGCCCTTTCTGGCTCTAGGAGGCGGCGATGCCAAACCCTTATCACACGTGTGTTCGAGGGTCGACAAGGCACCCCTATCTATAGTGGTGCTTGGGGTGGTTCCCCACATTATATAGCGGTTAATATGAGGTTGCAAGGATTTTTTCGAACGCAAGTTCGTCCCTGCGGAAAGCCTTACACCGCTTCGACCCTCGGCGGTTATCCCCACCTTGCTTGCACAGTTTGTCCACACCCGAGGATGGGCTTACAGCTTGAGGGGCCGGGGCCTTGGGCGCCCGAAAGCGGCAACATGAACCTGTTCGCGCCTTTGAAGCGCATCGGCGATGTCACGTCAGCGCTGGGCTTGAAATGAAGCGTCGATCTAAACGAGGCGCAGCAAACGGCAGGGCAACCCGGCGCAGGGCGCCCGTGACAGCGACCAAGCGGGCGAAGACGACCAACGGCGTTTCGCGCGCGCAACGTGCGCGATCCACGCGCACGCGTGACGCGCGACCGGCGACGACGCAACGGCAAACCGTCAGCCTCGCACTCGTGCAGTTCGCTCCGCGCAAGGGTGACGTGCGCGCGAACTTCGAGCGCATCGAGCAGGTCTTCGCCGCGTTGCGCCACGACAAAGAAGGCTTC
>JAFAKE010000045.1 GCA_019235715.1 Vulcanimicrobiota bacterium | reverse complement strand
GGATTCACGAAATTATACGTCGCGGCGGGGGTCACGGGGTCTTTCGGCGCGTTGCTCATGTACGGGTTATTCGCACCGCCGAACAGCGCGGCGTTGACCGGGTTCGATGCCGGATACGTGCCTGAGTGGTCGACCGCATACTCCTCGAGTGCCGTCGCGATCTGCTTCTCGTTGCCTTCACACGCGGAGGTCTGCGACTCGGCGCGCGCGTGCAGGAAGTTCGGGATGAGGATGGCGGCTAAGATCGCGATGATCGCGATGACGATCATCAGCTCGATCAGCGTGAATCCTTTCTGAAACCGTTTCATGGATTGTCCTTTCACAAGGTGAGTAGTCCGGTGATCATCATCCTCGACGACCCGCTGCGGCTCTAACCTTGCGGCCGCTCAAACACGCCGGAGACGCGTTCCTATCAGGGAATTCCCACCGAAACCTCGGTATAGACGGGATATCGGAGCGTGAGCGGCACTTCTGGGCCGGTGTGAGCCCTGTCACAGCGCAGCGATTATCCGAGAAACGCCCGCATTTTTTGCAGAGTCTTGGCGAGGACACGCGAGATCTGCCTTTGACTCGAACCGACTTGTTGCGCGATCTCCGTCTGCGTCAAGTCCTGAAAGAAGAACAGATAGACGACACGGCGTTCGAAGGCCGCCAGCTGGTCGAGCGCCATGTCGAGCGTGACGCGATCCTCGATCGGCAGCTGAAACGAGACCAGCTTTGGGCTGCGTATCGCATCGAGGCGGATTGACCCGTCGGTCGTTTCCGAGCCTTGCGTCAGCGAGATGGGATTGCCTGAGGCGCGCAGCTTAAGCAGCTCTGCGAGGCCTTCTCGCGTCACGTTCATCGCGTCCGCAAGCTCTTCGCTTGTGGGCTCGCGCTGCAGTTTTTCGTGCAGGCGGTCGCGCGTGGCGTTGAGCTTGGCGTTGAGCCCACGGTACCAGCGCGGCACCCTGATCACCGGAGCTTGGTCGCGCAGGTAGTGCGCGATCTCGCCGGCGATCATCGGCCGCGCGTAGGCTTCGAACGGCACGCCCATCGTCGGATCGAAATTCTCGACGGCCTTGATCAGGCCGACGTACCCGACTTGCGTCAGGTCGTCGCGCGACGCCGGGTCGCGCGCGTAGTGTCCGGCGACGCGCTTCACCAGCGGCATGTGGCGCAGCACAAGCGCATCGCGTTGATCGAGCGACCGCTCCTCGCGATACTGCACGAACTCGGCGTTGTGCGCGACGTCCAGTGGTGCCGCCAAGACTGCCCTCATTGCTACTTGATGTTCCCGATGATCTGGTAGAGCGGCAGGAACACGGAGATGACGATGAAGCCGACGATAAAGCCCATGATCAAGATGAGGATCGGTTCGAGCAGCGACGTCAGCGATGCCAGCATGTACTCGACCTCGGTGTCGTAGAAGTCCGAGATCTTCGCAAGCATGCCGTCGAGATTACCGGTCTCCTCGCCCACCGCGACCATCTGCGTGACCAGCGGTGGGAACAGGCCTGAAAGCTGCAACGGCACGGCGATCGACTCGCCCTCACGCACGGACTCTCTCACCTTATTGACTGTCTCGGCGATGACTTCGTTACCGGAAGCCTTGCCGACGATCTCGAGGGCCTGCATGATCGGCACGCCCGACTGCAGCAGGGTGCCGAGCGTGCGGCAGAAGCGCGATATCGCAACCTTGCGGATAAGCATGCCGAACACGGGCAATTTGAGCTTAAAAGAGTCGAATTGCCGCCTGCCGACCTTCGTGCTCGTGTAGCGGTTGAACAGGATGAAGCCGACCACCAGCAAGATGATCGTCGGAATGATCACGTACGGATTGCGGGCTCCATTCGTAAACGCAATGAGGATCTTCGTCGGCACGGGCAGCGTCATATGCATGCCATTGAAGAGTTCGACGAACGTCGGCATGATGAAGATGACGAGGAATAACACGATGAGCACCGCCATCACGAGGATGACGGCCGGATAGGTCATCGCCGACTTGACCTTCTTCTTCAGGTTGAAGTCTTTTTCGAGGAAGGTCGCGAGGCGATTCAGGACGTCGTCGAGGATACCACCGAGCTCGCCGGCTCTGACCATGTTGACGAACAGCGGTGAGAACACTTTTGGGAACTTGCCAAGCGCGGTGGCCAGCGTCGAACCACCTTCAACTTCGCGTCGGACGGCGGTGATGACCGGTTTGAGAACGCCGTCTTCTGTTTGGACGCTGAGGACGTCGAGGCAGCGAACCATCGCGAGACCTGCGTTGATCATCGTGGCGAACTGCCGAGCGAAGACCACCAGGGACTGCTCGTTGACGCCCTGGAAACGCTGAAAGAACTGCCCGACGTCCGCATTCAGACCGGTCGTCTGTTTCTGCGTGATGCCGGTGACGTAATAGTTCATCTCGCGGAGCTTGGCGCGCAGGACGCGCTCGTTCTCCGCTTCGATGACCCCGTTCACCGACTTCCCGGTCGAATCTTTGGCCTGATAGGCGAAGCTTGGCATCTATCGTTCCTTGATTTTTAGAGTTTGACTGCTTGACCCACGACAAGAATGACCAACAAGATCAAGAGCCACCACAGCGACATCTGCACGATCCGTTCCCCCCTCTCCGGTCGTCGTTATGTCCCCTCGATGAGCTTACGCAGCTCTTCGGGGTGCATCGATGCGTTAAACGCCTCTTCGGCGGTGATCATGTGTTTGCGCACCAAATCGCGCAGCGACATGTCGAACGTCTGCATGTGCATGCCGCGGCTGGTCACGATCGAATTGTGGATCTGGTGCGTCTTGTTCTCGCGGATGAGGTTGCGGATCGCCGGTGTGGAGATCATCACCTCTGAGGCAGGCACGCGGCCGACGCCCGACGCGTGCGGCAGCAGGCGCAAGCACACCACCGCTTCGATCACGGACGCGAGCTGCACGCGGATCTGCTGCTGCTGATGCGCCGGAAACACGTCGATGACGCGGTCTATCGTCTGCGCGGCATCCGACGTGTGCAGGGTTGCAAAGACCAAGTGTCCGGTTTCGGCGATCGTCAACGTCACCGCGATGGTCTCCATGTCGCGCATCTCGCCGACCAGCACGACGTCCGGATCCTCGCGCAGCGCAGCGCGCAAGGCGTTCGGGAACGAGTGGGTATCCTGCCCCACTTCCCGCTGGTTGACGATCGACATCTTATGGAAGTGGAGATACTCGATCGGATCTTCCATCGTCATGATATGCCGCGCCATGCTTGAATTGATGACGTCGAGCATCGAGGCGAGCGCCGTCGACTTGCCCGATCCCGTCGGCCCCGTCACGAGGATGAGCCCTTGCGGGCGCATGGTGAGATCCGACATCACGGTCGGCAAGTTGAGCGTCGACAGCGGCGGCACGGTCGAGGGAATCGCACGGAACGCGGCGCCGATGACACCGCGCTGCTTGAACGCGTTGACGCGGAAGCGTCCGAAGCCTTTCAGTCCGTGGGAGAAATCGAGCTCGAGATTTTTTTCGAAACGCTCTTTTTGCGAGTCGGTCAGAATGCTGTAGACGAGGCGTTTCGTATCTTCGGGACTGAGCTTTGGAAACTCAGTCGGCGCAAGGCGCCCGTCGATCCGCAGCGTCGGAGGCAAGCCGACCGAGAGGTGGAGGTCCGATGCGCCGCGCTCGATCGTCACGCGCATCAACTCGTCCATCCGGAGGCCGAGTAAGTCGCTTACATTGGCTGCCATGTCAAGTCTCCGCCCAATCGGACCATGGCCGAATAAGGCCACGGCCTGCCCTCTTAAGACTATCGGCAGGACGCGCAAGGTTCGCTAGGCCACGCGAGCCGCCTTGCCGCCGCCTTCCTTTGAAACGTCACACTCGCGCACGCCCGAGGGCAGCGCACGCCAGGCGAAGCGGAGCGCGCGCCCGAAAACCTCCCGCCGCGTGCACAAGCGAGCCGTTTCCCTCGCCCAAGGGGTGCCCGCCACCTCATTCGACGTCATCCGCAGCCGCGCACCGCTGCGCATCAGTTTCTGCGGCGGCGGTACCGATGTGCCGCCTTATCCCGAGCTGTTCGGCGGCTGCGTCCTTTCGTGCGCGATCGACAAGTATGCATTTGTCAGCTTGCGCTCGCGCGACGACGACAGCATCCACGTCCATAGCTCCGATCTCGATCGCGTCGCCGAATTCAGCGGCCGTTCGGGGCCGCTCGCCGGCACCATCGACTTGGCCCAGACGCTTTTCAACCGGTTTGCGACGCACTCGTTGGACTGCTACATGAGCTCGGACGCTCCGCCGGGCAGCGGCCTTGGCTCTTCCTCTGCCATGATCGTCGCCCTCATCGGCGCGCTCGCGCGCCGCGAAGGGACGCACCTGTCCGACTATGAGGTGGCGGAGCTCGCCTACGCGGTCGAACGCACGGATCTCAACATCCAAGGCGGGATGCAGGATCAGTATGCTGCGACCTTCGGCGGCTTCAATTTCATCGAATTCACCAACGAAGGCGTGCTCGTCAATCCTCTGCGGATCAGCGAAGAGGCGCTCAACGAGCTGCACTGCCACCTTTTGCTGTGCTATACGGGCGGTACGCGGGTGTCCTCGAACATCTTACGCGAGCAGACCGCCAACGTCGTCTCCCAAGTGCCGGACGTCATGACAAGTTTAGCGGAGCTCAAAGATCTGACCCTAGAGCTCAAGCGCGCGCTCTTGCAAAACCGCTTCATCGAGTTCGGCGAGATCCTCGACCGCGCGTGGCATCTGAAGAAACGCCTGGCTTCGGGCATCTCAACACCGCCGATCGACGCCTTGTACGAGATCGCGAAGAGCGCCGGCGCCATCGGCGGCAAGCTGCTGGGCGCGGGGGGCGGCGGCTTCTTATTGGTGTTCGCACCATTCACGCGCCGCGAAGCCGTGCGCGAACGTCTCGAATTCGCCGGTGGCAAGATCGTCGATTTCCAATTCGACCCGCGCGGCGTGCGCACGTGGCTGGCCACCGGAGACACGTGGACGGATCGCGCGTGATTCCGGCGGGCTGCGCCGCTAGTCCGCGTCCGCTCCAGCGACCGCCGAAGCGGGAACGCTTAACGGCGCGCGCTCGAGAGCCGGTGGCGATAGCTGCATCGTCAGCGGAATGCGCAGCCAGTCGAGCAGCCGGCGCAGCGGCGCCGTAAGCGATGCAGTCAGGCGGCCCTTCAGCTCAGTCGCCATGAACGGCCGCTCGAAAACCGCCCAAAACAGTGCGCCGCCTGCGATCGCGACGAGCGCGGCCGTGTAGAACCTCGTCGTCGTATTCCCCAAAAGGACTCCGACGATCGGCGCGTGCACCAGATATAAGCTGTACGAGATGATGCCGATCGCTCGCAGCGGCCCCAGTCCGAGTGCGCTGCGCAGCCATGGAAGCGCGCCGCCTGCGACGACGAAACAGAACATAGTGAGCTGCCAGCTGAGCTGGACGCGATCCCAATAGTTCGCCGGCTCGATCGCCACAGCGATGGCGCCGGTTGCGACGGCAAGCGGGCCGCCCAACCACGCCCATTTCGGCTTATCGATCTCGATCTGAGCGGCGGCGATGCCCAGCATGAACGCGGGCAATTCCAGCAGATCCAGCGATCCCAACCGCGTGAACCCGCCGGCGACGATCAACGCGAGACCGAGCAAGGCGAACGCACGCATCGAGCGCACGAACAGCAGCAGAAGCAACGGGAACAAGAAATACCAGCGGAATTCGACCGAGAGCGACCAGAACGATAAGTTGACGAGCCGCGTACCCTGATCGAGGAAGACCAGCTGTTTCGCGATATCGACCCACGTGATGCCTGGATTGATGACGCCCTCCCCGATCCGCAGATTCCAGTGCACGATCGCGAGGAGCGCCAGCGAGCAGAACGCGACCGCCGCCACGTACGGAGGCAAGATGCGGATGAAGCGGTGCGCGAGATACGTCGCGATGTCGAAGACGGCGATCCCTTTGAGCCGCAGCTTCGACAGCGTTGGATAGGATAGTACGAATCCCGAGATCACGAAGAACAAGTCGACGCCGTGCGCGCCTTCGAAGAACGCATGTTTGAGGGGGCCGTCCGGGAAGAAACGATCGTACTTGACGCAGTGGTAGAGCAGCACCGACAGGACGGCAAGCGCGCGCAAGCCATCCATATAATGGATGCGCCCCGCCAGCGGATTGCCACTCGCTGCCATCGCCTATACCGTTATCGGCAGCTTTCCCGCGCTGCCGGGCGACGTCATCGCGGCACGCTGCGCCTGCCGGCGCGCCTTTGCCGCGCGCAGCCGAAGCCGAAGTGTTTCGAGCCGCGCGAGGAGCGCCTGCGCGGGCGCGAAACGCGAACAAACCCACAAGCCCCATGCAAGCGCTCCGCCCAGGAACGGCCATCCGTGCCGCGTGCGCAACAAATGCGCCGCCCGCTGGGCGGCAGCCGAGTCGCCGCGCACTTGCGCCTTGACGCTGATCTCGAGCAGCTTCATGCGCAGCTGGCGGCGCAGACGGAAACCGGCTTCGCGGCGCACGGCGGGCGTCAGAGCGTTTGCTTCCTCGAGGTGCGTGATGATGCGCTCGTAGGAGGGGATCACCGCGGCCGTCTGCTCGGCGGATACCCGCGCGGGATGCACCGTGTACACCGCAGCCGGCTCGAATGAGACGATGATCGGCCCTGCGGCCGCGACGCGCAGCTCTGCATCCAAGTCCAGCGCCTCGCTAGCGGCGCGGTCTAGCCCACCGGCAGCGCGCAGCGACGCTGCTCGGAAGACGACGCCGGTCCAGGTCGGATGGCGGTTATCGAGCATGTTGAGCACTGCCTCATCCGGCCGGTAACGCCCCGTGCGGGGCCACGCCAGCACTGGCGCATAGCGCAGTTCCCCGTTCACGTCGAACTCGAGCGTCGAACCGGCATACAGTCCTGCCTCTTTGTCGGCGTCTAACGCGGCGGCAGCGAGCTCGAAAAACCCAGGCAAGAGGTAGTCGTCATCCGACAAGAACGAGCACAACGGCGTCGCGACATCATCGAATGCGCGGATGAAATTCTCTGCTGCACCGATGTTCTCGGGACGGCCGATGTACGAAACGCGGGAATCAGCCGCGGCGAGCCGTTCGACAAGCGCGCGCGTCGCATCGCCCGACGCGTTGTCGTATACGCGTACGACGATGTCGCGGTACGATTGCGACAGCACGCTGTGCAGCGCGCGCTCCAGAGAAACCGGGCGCCGGAATGTCGGCACGATCGTCGTGATGGTCAGCGACAAGGAAGGCGTACCTTCACGGATCGCGGTCTGCGCGTAGGTAACCGCCAGGCGCGGCGCTGATGAGCAGCGTGTTCTCGAGATCCAGATCGATCGAAAAGCGGGGATTCTCGGCCAAAAACTCGCGCACGGCTGTCATCGGACTATTGCCCGGGGCCCACGGTCTGTCGCCGATCTGCGCCGGCGACATGCGTTCGACTATTGTGTCGAGCACGACGACGTAACCGCCTTTGCCGACGAGCGGCGCGTACGCGCGCAGTTCGGCGAGCACGTGCGCGTGCCTATGGTTTGAGTCAAGCACGACGAGCGTGCGCAGTCCCTGCGCGCGTTTGCGCACATCGGCGATCACGGCCGCGTCGGCCGACGATCCTTCGATCAAAGCGATGCGCTTGCTCATCGGGTGCGCTTCGATGACAGCGCGGTTGTGCGCACGCACGTCCACATCGATCGCGACGACCGAGCCGTCGCCTCCGAGCAGCTCGAGCATGGATGCGAGAAAGATGGTGCCGCCGCCGTGCGCGACGCCCGTCTCGACGATCAGCTGCGGGCGCACGCGGAAGATCACTTCCTGCAGCGCGACGAGGTCCTGCGGAAATTGTATGACGGGCACGCCCATCCACGTGAAATTGTATGGGTAGCGGCGCTCGCACGCGCGCAACACGAACGCATCTGCTTGTTCGCGCAGCTCGCGATCCGCCGCCATCGCAGCCACCGACTCGGGGTCCGAGGGATTTGACGGGCTCACGCGAGCACTTCGAGCGCCGGGACCGGCACCGCAAAACGTCCGCCCCAACGGTTGATGCCGGACATCTGCTCCCGCACCTCGTCGGCGATGTTCCAGGGCAGGATGAGCACGAATTCCGGCTTGGTCGCGAAAATGCGTTCGGGTGCGAAGATCGGGGTGCGCACGCCCGGGATAAATCTGCCTTGCTTGTGCGGACTGCGGTCGACGGTGTAGGCTAAGAGGTCCGTGCCGATGCCGCAGTAGTTGAGCAGCGTCGTCGCCTTGGCGGGAGCTCCATAGCCGGCGACGTTGGCTCCTTCTTCGCGCGCGCCGCGAACGAACGCGCGCAGCAGCTCCTTCGCCTGCGCGCTGCGGCGTGCGAACGTCTCGTACGTCTCGAGACGATTGAGACCCGCTTCGATCTCGCGCCGCAGCAGCGCGTCCACGGCCGACGTCGGACGGGGAGAACCGAGTGCAGCATAGACGCGCAGCGAGCCGCCATGCGTGGGCAGTTCCTCGACGTCGAAGACCGCGAGACCGTGACGAGCCAGTGCGCGGCGCGCCGTCGCGAGCGAGAAATATGAGAAATGCTCGTGATAGATCGTGTCGAATTCCACTCGTTCGAGCATGCGCGCCACGTGCGGGAACTCGAGCGTAAGCAACCCCTGCGGTTTGAGCAGCGCGGCAAGTCCGGCGACGAAGCCGTCAAGGTCGGGGACGTGCGCAAGCACGTTATTGGCCACCAGCAGATCCGCCGCCGTCCCCCGCTCGCGCAGACGCTGTCCGGACGCCGCGTTGAGAAATTCGACGACCGTGGGCACACCGCGCTCGACCGCCACCTGCGCGACGTTTGCCGCCGGCTCGACGCCGAGCACGCCGATGCCCTCGTGTTGGAATTCCGAAAGCAGGTGCCCGTCGTTGCTGGCGATCTCGACGACGAGCGAGCGCGCGTCCAAGCGCAGCCTCTCGCGCACGTCGCGCGCATAACGGCGGACGTGCTCGAGCCACGTCGTTGAATAGGACGAGAAATAAGGGTAGTCGCGGAAGATGCGTTCCGGTGACGCGTGCTCGGGCACTTGCACGAGCCAGCAGCGCTCGCAGGCGTAGGCGCGCAGCGGGTACATCGCATCGCGCGACCCGAGATCGGCTTGCGCGACGAGCGCGTTCGACAACGGTGACGATCCCAAGTCGATGAATGGCGTTCCAAGCGGCGCACCGCAAAGCCGGCACTGCGCGGCACTCATGCGGGCAACGCCTCGTAGCGCTCGATGTCACGCTCGACCAACGTGCGCGCGTCTGCGCCTGCATAGAACTGCTTGTACCAATCCGCCGTCCATGCGAGCGCGTCGCGCACGTGCAATCGAGCGCTCCAGCCGAGCTGCGCTGCGGCTTTCCTGCTGTCGAGCCGCAACGCATCGGCCTCGCGCGGGTGTTCGTCCGACGCGTCGTGAGTCCAACTCGTTTCATCGCCGGCGAGCGCGCACACAGTATCCGCAATCGTGCGAACGGGCAGCGCATCTGCCGCATCCGGACCGAAATTCCACGGTTGCGAGTACGCCGCCGGTGCTTCATAGAGACGTTGCGCCAGAGCGAAGTAGCCGGCGAGCGCATCCAATACGTGCTGCCACGGCCTCACCGCATCCGGATTTCGAATCGAAGGGGAGCGGTGTGCGTGAAGACTTACCATCAGGTCGGGAATCAGGCGATCGCGCGACCAGTCTCCCCCGCCGATCACGTTGCCCGCCCGGGCGCTTGCCAATCCGATCGCGCCATCGCGCTGCGCGCGCACCATCGGGCGCATGCCCGCGACCACGAATTCGGCGCTCGCCTTGCTTGCCGAATAGGGTTCCGCGCCGCCCAGCGCATCGGTTTCCGCGTGCGGCACATCGGGACCGCGCAGGTCGTAGCACTTGTCGCTGGTCAAGACGACAATCGCACGCACAGAATCGATCGCCCGCGCCGCATCGATGACATTCCCCGTGCCGGCGACGTTGGTGGAATACGTGCGCAACGGGTCCTCGTAGCCGGCGCGCACCAGCGGCTGCGCCGCCATGTGCATCACGATCTCGGGCACGGTCGCTGCGCAAGCGGTGCGCAGCGCATCGCGATCGCGGATGTCGCCGATCGTGCCGCGAACTTCGCCTTTGACGTGCGCCGCCTCGTATAACGACGGCGTGGTGTCAGGCTCGAGTGCGAAGCCGCTGATCTGTGCACCCAAGCGCTGCAGCCAGAGTGCCGCCCACGCGCCTTTGAAGCCGGTGTGGCCCGTGAGCAGTACGTGCCGTCCGCGCCAAAACGCCGCATCCAGGTCCATCTACGACCATTTCTTCCAGGGCGCTTTCCCGCTATTCCACAGCTCGTTGAGCTGATTGCGGTCGCGCAGCGTGTCGAGCGGTTGCCAGAAGCCGGCGTGCACGAACGCGGACAGCTGCCCTTCGCGCGCCAGCCGCTCCATCGGCTCCTTTTCCCATGCCGTCTCGTCACCGCCGATGTAGCCGATCGCCTTGGGCGAAAGCACGAAGTAGCCGCCGTTGATCCAACCCGCGTCGTCGTGCGGCTTCTCTGCAAACGATGCGATCTTGTCGCGCGCCATCGTCAGCACGCCGAACCGCCCAGGCGGATGAACCGCCGTGACGGTCGCGATGCTGCCGCTGCGCTGGTGGAATTCGACGAGCCTGCCGATGTCGACGTCGCTGACGCCGTCGCCGTAGGTGAAGCAAAAATCCCCATCGCCGATGTAGTCTGCGACGCGCCGCAAACGTCCCCCGGTCGCTGTGTCCTCGCCGGTATCAACCAGTGTCACGGTCCACGGCTCCGCACTGCTCTGGTGCACCGTCATGTCGCGCGTGCGCATGTCGAAGGTGACATCGGACATGTGCAGCGCATAGTTCGCGAAGTACTCCTTGATGAGGTAGCCTTTGTAACCGCAGCAGATGATGAAGTCGTTGATGCCGTGATGCGAATACGATTTCATGATATGCCACAGCACGGGCTTGCCGCCGATCTCGACCATCGGTTTGGGCCTTGTCTGCGTCTCTTCGCTGATGCGCGTTCCGTAGCCGCCGGCGAGGATCACGGCTTTCACGCGGCGATCCTCGCGCGGTGCCAGGCGACCGTCTGCGCCAAACCATCTTGCAGGAAGCGCGGACGCCAGCCAAGCTCGAGAAGCTCATGCGGCGCGGCGACTAGTTTCTCGCTCTCATCCTCCGGCGCCGGTCGATCGAAGCGCAAGAGATCGGGCGTGCCGATGTGCGCAGCGATCTGCTCGGCAGCGTCGCGCACGCTAGTACCGATGCCAGTTCCAATATCCGCCGGGCCCTGGACTTGCGAGCCGAGCAGATCGATGAGCGCGCGGCCCGCGTCGGCGACATGCACGAAGTCGCGTATCTGCCTTCCCGGCGAGCAGTGCGCGATGTGGCCGGCGAGCAAGGCGTCGATCACGGACGGCACAAAGCGGTGCGGCGCGTCGAAGGGACCGTACGGCAAGAATATTCTACCCCATGCGAACTCGGCGCGATGCGCGCGCGCCGCGGCGGCCATACCGCTGGCGGCGGCCGCTTTGCTTTGCGCATACAACGTCGGCCTGGCCTGCGCCTCGTGTTCGGCCGACGTGCCCGCGAAGACTGCGCGCACCCCGCCATGGGCGAAGAACTCGTGTGCGAGCGCGATGCTCGCCTCCCTCCACTGCTCGTTCGCGGGATCGACGCGGTACTCGCGTCCCCCTGCGCACCACGCTAAGTGCATGAGATACCGCGGCTTGACGCGCGCGACGAGCTCTCGCACCTGCGCGCTATTCATGAGGTCGGCGGCTTCCCAACGTGCGAACGAAGCGATGTCCGGATCGGGGCGGCGGCAGACCGCCACAACATCAAACGTGCCGCCGGCGAGTTCGGCCAGCGCATTGCGCCCGACGAATCCCGTGGGTCCGGTTAGCAGCAACGCGTTCACGCGATCAGCTCGATCGCCAGCTTAGCGTCTGCCACGAGCGCTTCGTTCTCGTGGCGATAGTTCGGATTCATCAGCAGCGCGCTCCGCACGCCCCGGCTGGCGGCGGTCAGCGGGTCGACGATCGCATGGCCGGTGCCGGGCAGAAAACGGCCCTGCTTGCGCGGATTCAGATCGATCACGCAATCGAGCAGGCGCGTTTCAGCGTCGATCAGGTTGCCGAGCGTGACGCCTTTTGCGCCCGCTCCCCACAGCGCGACCTTGCCGCGCGTCGCGGCCTTGCGCGCGGCAGCGCGCCAGCGTTCGACCACCGTCTCAAAATCGCGCGCGAACTCAAACGCGAGGCTCGCGGAGGTCGTGCGCGGCGTTGCCCGAGCATTGCGCGTGGATGGCTTTGCTTCGAGCCACAGGTACTGGCCCTCGAAGACGTGGCGAACGTCCGTCACGTCAAATCCCGCTTGCTCGAACGCGAAGGCGAGCGACGTCGCGCTGAAGAGCGAGCAATGCTCGTAGAAGATATCCCAGACGACGCGATTGCGGAAAATCCATTCGATACACGGCGTTTCGAAATAGAGGCGCGCGTGAGGCGAAGCGTTCAGCGCCGCACGCAGCGCGCGCAGCATGTTCTCCGGATCCGGTACGTGTTCGATCACGTGCCGGCAGACGACGACGTCGACTCCGGCAAGCGTCGCGTCGCGGTCGAAGAAACGGCGCTCGAAACGAAGACGCCCCTCGGACGCGACCGTCTCGCCTTCATAGCTGGGATCGAACCCTTCTCCGTGCGCGCCGGGCAGCGCTTCTAGCAGAGAGCGCACGAACGCGCCCTTGCCGCAGCCGATCTCGACGACGTGTGCGCGGGCCGGCGCAGCGGCCGCGATATCCGCCGCAAGCGCGCTCATGTGCGCTGCGAATGTCGGCGAACAGTCTTGCGTGTTGTCGTAGTTCGTACCATACGTGAGCCGGGCGCTTTCGAACGCTTCGTTGAACACGAAGCCGCAGGTGTCGCACAGGCGCAGTGCGATCGTTCCCCGCTCGATGGCGCGCGCGCGCGCGGCACTGAGCATCAATAAGTTCTGATGCACGGGCACTTTCCGTAACGTCAGCACGCGCACCGTGTTCGGCGAGCCGCAAACCGGGCATGCCCCAGGCGATGTCGCCATTTCAACGACCGCTTGCGCCGCGTGCGCGGATGTATTGGCCCAGCCGGCGCGGAAGTTTCGCGCGCATATGCCTGACAAGACAGCGAACGTGCCCAAGGCGCCGGCGCCGGTGGCGATCGGCGTGATGGCGTACAACGAAGAAGGCAACATCGGGCATCTGCTCGAGAGCCTGCTCGCGCAAAGCGCGGATGCGAGCATCGAGCGCATCTACGTCGTCGCCAGCGGCTGTACCGACCGCACCTGCGACATCGTCACGGACTACGCCGCGCGCGACGCGCGCATCGTGCTTGTCGCCGACGACGAGCGCCAAGGGAAGCTGCACGCCGTCAATCAGTTCTTGACGCTCGCCAGCGCGCCGCTCCTGGTCTTGACGAGCGCGGATGTCGGCTTCCATCCCACAACCGTCGAGCGCATCACGGCGCCCTTCGCCGATCCGCACGTCGGCGTCGTCGGCGCGCACGTGGTACCGGTCAATACGCCCGATACCTTCACCGGTTTCGCCATCAACTTGATGTGGACGCTGCACAACGAGGTCTCGTCGATGCACCCGAAGATGGGGGAGATGCTCGCGTTCCGCAACGTCGTGAAACCGCTCGACCCAAGCGTGCTCGCGGATGAAGTGACTATTCTGTGCGAGATCGAGCGCGCCGGCTATCGTGCCGCCTATGCGCCCGACGCGCTCATCGAGAATTGCGGCCCGGATAACGTGCTCGATTTCGCCAAACAGCGCACGCGCTGGATCGTCTGTAATTTGCAGGCCGAACGCGACTACGGGGTGCGCGTTCCGACGATGCGCACGCGACTGCTGCTGCGCGTCACGGCGAAATACATCAAGCAGGATTGGCGCCGGCTGCACTGGTTCGCAGGCGCCGCTGTCATCGAGCTGTATGCGCGCGTGCGCGCGCGCGTTGAGTTCGCGACGATGCCCAGCCGGCGGCAGTTCCAGCTCTGGGAACAAGCTGCGGGCACGAAGTCGGCCATCCACAAGAAGGTCTGACCTCACAGGCCGATAGCCCGGCGCATCGCGTCCAGCGGCGCATCCTTTCCCGTCCACCACGCAAATGCGAGCGCGCCCTGATGCAACAGCAGCGGCAGCCCGTCGCTGCGCGCGCCGCCGATGCCCGGCGGCACCGGCGAGCGCGCCGCCGCATAATTGACGTCGAACACGAAGGTGCGCGGCTGTATCCGTTCGAGCACGGAGTCCGGCACCACCGCGGCGGCGGGCAGCGCCGACACGACGAGGTCGACAGGCCGGTGCGCAGGCGGACCGACCTCGCGCGCGGTCCGCTCGTTGCGCGACCAACACGCGACGCTCACCGCGCCCTCGCGGCGCAACGCGCGGCCGATCGCGCGGCCAGCCGGCCCGCTGCCCAGCACGAGCGCGCTCGCGCCGCGCGGCTGCCAGTCGAATGCATCGGCGAGCGCGCCGATGAGACCCATGCCGTCCGTGTCATGCCCTTCCAGCGTGCGACCGTTGCGCCGCACCGTGTTAACGGAGCGCGCCTCCCGCGCGTCCGTGGTCGAGCCGTCAAGATAGCCCATGATCGCGCTCTTGAGCGGCGTCGTCACGCTGAAGCCGTCGAGTTGGCCTGCCCGCGCCATGCCGACAAATGCGGTCAAATCGCCGAGCGGAACGTGAATGGCCTCGTAATGCGCGTCGATACCCAACGCGGCGAACGCCGCGTTATGCATGGCGGGCGACAACGAGTGCGCGACCGGATCGCCGATGATCGCATACGCCGCCCGCGCCAATTCAGCTCGTCTGCCGCATGCGCGCGAGCAGCGGCCGCTCCATCAGCCGCATGAAGCGCGTGGTGAAGAACTCGCGCGTGGCGATAGGCTTCACGAGAATCGCGTGCATGCCCAGCATCTTGCCGCCGAACACATCGGTGAAGAGCTGGTCTCCGATGACCACGCAGCGATGCGCCGGCAGCGTCAGGCAATGCAGCGCGCGCGCAAACGCGATCGGCACCGGCTTGAGCGCTCCGCCCACCAGCGGCACGCCCAATTCGCGCGACACGTTCTTCGCGTACGCCGCATAGCTATTGGTCACCAGGCAAGCGCGAAATCCGCGCTCCAGCGCTTGGTTCACCCAGGCGCGCTTTGCCACGCTGAGGTCGGCCGTGTGCCATGGGACGAGCGTGTTGTCGAGATCGAGCGCGAGGCCCGTCACGCCGTCGCGCTCGAGGCTGTCAAGCGAGATGTTCTCGACGCGTTCGGCGACCGAATCGGGCGTCAGAAGCCGTATCAACGCGTCGGCTCTGCGCGCAGATGATGCGGTTCGGCTCGCAAGCGGTGCACCGTCTCGATAAAACGGACCGTGCGCGCTTGTGAATTCATAAGGATCGAGTGCGTGCGCGCGCCGTTGCCGAAGAAGCGCACGCCGCGACAGAGATCGCCGTCGGTGATGCCCGTGGCGACGAAGGTGACGTCGTCGGTCTTGACGAGATCGTCCATCCTCAGCACTTTCTCGACGTTGTCAAAGCCCATCTCTTTCGCGCGTTTTATCTCATCCTCATTACGCGGCCGCAGCCTGCCCATGAAGCCGCCGCCCAGACAACGCAGCGCCGCGGCAGCGAGCACGCCCTCGGGAGCGCCGCCCGTGCCCATCGCGACCTGGATGCCAGTGCCGTCGATCGCGGTCGCGATCGCGGCGTCGACATCGCCGTCGGAGATCAGTTTGATCTTCGCGCCGGCGGCGCGCACTTCTTCGATGAGCTCTTTGTGGCGCGGCCGATCGAGGATCACGACGGTGACGTCGTTGACGGGGCGTTCCAGCGCGCTGGCGACCATGTCGAGATTCTCGCGCACGCTCGCGTCGATGTGCACGTAGGGCGCGGCCTTCGGTCCGACGGCGAGCTTTGCCATGTACGTGTCGGGCGCGTTGAGCAGTCCGCCCTTGGCGGTCACCGCAAGCACTGCGATAGAATTGGGCAATCCGTTCGCGACCAGGTTCGTGCCTTCCACCGGATCGACCGCGATGTCGACTTCCGACCCGCCGCGGCCGACCATCTCGCCGATGAACAGCATCGGCGCTTCGTCGCGCTCGCCTTCGCCGATCACGATCTTGCCGCGGATGTCCATCTCGTTGAGCGTCTCGCGCATGCGTTCGACCGCCGCGCCGTCGGCCAGATCTCGTTCGCCGCGCCCCATCCAGCGCGATGCCGCCAGTGCGGCCGCTTCAGTCACCTTGACGAAATCAAGCGAATCCATGTCGGCTCTCCTAGCTTGAACGATCCGCCCAGCGTGCGACCGTGTCGTCCACCGTTTGCGTCGTCCCCTTGGAGTTCACGGTCAGCGTGCGATTCGCGATCTCATTGCCTGCGAGATCGCGCTCGTCCGTCGTCCATGACCCGCGCGTGTACTTGTATTGCAATTGCGACCCTTGCGCGAGCGACAACGTCACCGTCCACCGGTTTCCCGGCAGCGGTGACATGCGCACGGCGTTCGGCGTCCAGCTCAGCGCGTCCGTGCTCATATATATGATGTCCGTCGGCGGCGAGTTGAGCGGCACCAGCACCTTGACGGTGACCGTGACCCGCGGCAGCTGTGCCGCCTGCGCGAACGGCGTGTTCGACGCTTCGAGGTCGTACGCCGTCACCGTGCCAGGCGTCACGCGGAGCAGCACGTATGCATCGGCCGGCAGCGATGCGCCCGCCACGGCGGCGCGCCCAGTGAGCCGATAGATATCGCCGCTCGGCGTCACCCCATACCCGTTCTTGACGACGATGAAGCGCGTCGCCACCTGCGCGTACAGGGTATCGATCTGCACGACTTCGCCGTTGTGCTCGAAGATCACAAGCGGTGCGCCGGCGCGCAGCGAAACCGGCGGCAGCGCCTTCCACGAGCCGCCGAGCGCGCGTTCGCGCACGATCGCGTCGCGCGCCATCGGAAGCGTCGTCTGACCGCCGCCGGCCTGGAAGGTCACGTACGCATTGCCGTTCTCTTCGGCGAGCGCGACGAATGTCGCATGAATCCCATTTGGGACCGGCGTCGGCGACGGCAGCGAGTGGGCGGGCAGCGACGATGCCAGCGCCCACGCGAGCGCGAAACATGCAGCGGGCATGCGCGCCGATTTCGCGTCGGCGCACATGTAGTCCCGGGGATACGGCGCGTGTAAAGCGAACGAAAACAGCAAGTGCAATACGCCGCCGGACAACCCCCCATTCGGGGCCAGCGCACCTTCGCAGGCCCTTTGTCTTTTCTGCCTGCCGCCGCCCGTTACGCCGCGCTCGTCACGTTTGCGGCCGGCGCGAGTGCGGGCTTCTTCGCATGGTATGTCATCGCATCGCGCGCGCACGCGGTCGCAGGCGACCTCGGCCTGCTGGCGTGCATCATCGCCGGCGGGGTAGGCGCCCTGGCCGTGTGGGCGCTGTATTCGAAGTATGTCGGGCGCTGGGCCGACGTCGAGCACGAGATGATGCTGCAGGTCGACGCGCTCAGCTACCTGCCGTTCTTCGCGCTGTGGCTGTACGTACTGCAAGTTCCGGGCTCTATCGGATCAGCGTCGTTCATGCTGACGATGGTCGTCGTCGCATGGCTTGCGATCAAACTTGCCGTGCTCGCGTATTTCGTGCGCACCGTGCGCTTGGTGAGCAGCATCTTCCTCGCGACGCGCATTCCACTCATCCTCATCGCGTCGGTCGCGGCAATCGTCATCGGACAGCGCGCAGGCCATCATTGGTCGCCGCAGCACGGCCTTGTGCTCGATGTGTGGAGCCGCTGGGATGCGCAGCACTACCTCGACATCGCGCAGCTCGGGTACCACGGGATCGACATCGCGTTCTTCCCGTTGTATCCGCTGCTCATACACGTGCTCGGCAAGCTCATCGGCGACAACCTGATCGCGGGACTTATCATCTCCAACGTCGCGTTTTTCGTCGCGCTCGGTTATCTGTACGCGCTGACCAAGAAAGAGTTCGGCGATGACAGCACCGCGTTCCACGCGATCTTCTATACCGCGATTTTTCCGACCGCGATCTTTTTCTCAGCGGTCTACACCGAATCGCTGTTCCTCGCCCTGACCGTTGCGTCGGTGTATTATGCGCGGCGCGGCAACTTCATCACCAGCGGCGTTGTCGGCGCGCTCGCGGCCCTGACGCGGGTCGAAGGCGTGCTCGTCGCGTTGCCTTTGCTGTACGAGGTCTGGCGCGGATGGCGTGAAGGTCAAAGCACGGCTTTGCTGCGCGGCATCATCGGTCTCTCGCTCGTGCCGGCTGGGCTTCTCGTCTACATGACGTTCCTCTATGCGCTCGTCGGCGATCCGATGGCGTTCCAAAAGATCCAAGTGGACTGGAATCGCCATCTCTCGTTCCCGTGGGTCAGCATCGCCAACACGCTGAAACTCATCGTCGCCCACCCGTTGAGCTCGCCCGCGGCCGTGAATCACATCATCGAGCTGGTCTTCACGCTTGCATTTCTCGCTTTGATGATCGTCTCGTTCTGGGTGCTGCGCCCCTCGTACTCGCTGTACTTCGCAGCATCGCTGCTCGTGCCGATGTCGACCGCGAGCCTCATGAGCATGCCGCGCTTCGCGCTCGTCGTCTTCCCGGCGTTCATGCTGCTCGCGCTGTGGGGGAGGCGGCCCGTCATCAACTCCGCGATCGTCTCGCTGTTCCTGCCCCTCTTAGGATTGTTCACTGTTCTGTTCGCCGATTGGTACTGGCTCGCGTGAGCGCCGCGGGGAAGCTGACCGCCCGTCGCGGCGTGCGTCAGTTCGTGAAGTTCGCGATCGTCGGCGCGTCCGGCGCCGTCGTGAGCTTCGCGATCTTCCACATGCTGCTGCATTTCCGCCTCGATCTGCGGCTCGCGTTCTCCATCGGCTTCATCCTGGGCGGCGTGAACAACTACTGGTGGAACCGCTTGTGGACGTTCCGTTCGACCGGGCACATGGGCAAGGAGCTCGCACAATTCCTCACGGTCTCCGCGATCGCCCTCGGCCTCGGCGTGCTGATCACGGGCGAGCTGGACCGCCACCTCGCGGCGTTTCCGCTGCGCAACTCTCTCATATGGTTGTGCGGCACCGTCGGCGGCATGGGCGTGAACTTCTTCTTCAATAAGTACTGGACGTTTCGCCACACGCATCGGCCCGCCGAAGACCGGGCGTGACGCAGCGGCGGTTCACGGCTCTCGCGCTGTGCGCGATCGTCGTGCTCGGCTGCGCGCTGCGCCTCTATCACATCCGCGATCCGATACTCGACCATCCTGGCTGGCGTCAAGGCGATCAGGCCGCCATCGCGCGTAACTTCGCACAACTGCAAAACAACATCTTCTATCCGCAGGTCGATTACGACGGACCTCCCCCGAACTACATCGAGCTCGAGCTGCAGATCGTTCCGTTCACAGCCGCCCAGCTGTACCATGTCGTCGGCGTGCATCCGATCGCCGGCCGTCTCATCGTGATGCTCTTCAGCCTCGCCACGATCGTGCTCGTCTATTTTCTCGGCGCGGCGCTGGCCTCGCGGCGCGCGGGTCTCATCGCCGCGTTGCTTCTGGCGATCGCGCCGGGCGCGGTCTATTACGGACGCACGTTCACGCCCGACAGCGTGATGGTGTGCTTCATGGTAGCCACGCTGCTGTTCTGGTGGCGTTGGTGCGAGCAGCGCCGCACGACGGACTTCATGCTCGCGTTCGTCTTCGGCGCGCTCGCATGGCTTGCGAAGCCGCCCGCGCTGTTGATCCTCGCGCCGGTCGTGGCGGTGCTGTTCGCGCGACGCGGATGGCGCGCAGCGTTGACCGATTGGTCCTTGTATGCGTTCCTCGCGGGTACGCTGCTTCCGTTCGCACTCTACTTCCGGCACGTGCGCGCCATCGCCGAATGGCATTGGTTCAGCGGCATCACGCAAAAGCACGTGCTGCCGACGCTGGCGCACGAACTGTCTTCGCCGGGCGCACTGCTTGCCGGAATCCGTTCGACGTTCGAGCTCATGACGATGCTTTCAACCACGATATTGGGCCCGGTGCTTTTCGCGCTCGTGCTGCTAAGCGTTCTGGTTCTCGTCGTTTTTCGAGCGCCGGACGAAAGCACGGACCAGCACGTGCTCGCATGGCTTTTCGTCTCCTGGTTCGCGGTGCTCTGCGTCTACGCGTTCGTCGTCGTCAACGTCGAACGCGTCGATTACTATCTATTGCCGTGGCTTCCGCCCGCCGTCTTGCTCGCCGGCATCGCAGGCGAGCGAGTGCTCGATGCCTTCGGCGCACGGCGTATGTCGGCGTGGGCGTGCGCGACGCTCGCCGTCATCATCTTCTTCACCGCGTACGCCAACATGTTGGAGATCCACCCGTACTATACGTGGAGCCGGAAAGTCTATGCGTGGGCGCAATCGCTCGACCGCACGCTCGCCGCGGGAAGCATCGTCGTGATGGGCCACTACGGACCTGACGTGCTCTATCTGATCGATCGCAAGGGCTGGGAAGAGGATCCGCTCGTATGGACGCCCTTCGACATGGAGAGCGCGGTGCGCAAAGGCGCGAGATATTATATCGCGGTGGAGCCCGATAGGCTGAAGGCCAATCGCGAACTGTACACGTACCTACAACGCTTTCAGCAGATTCCGACGAGCACCGGCTGGCCGGTCTACGACATGAGCCGGCCGCGGCCGATACCGGGGAGCGCGCACTGATGGAAAAGCGCTTGGAGGCAGAACGCGAGATGGGCTCTGAGCGCGACTGCGCCAACGAGGTCTGCGGTTGTGCGCTCGCGCCCGACTCGGCCGCCATGTATTGCAGCGAGTATTGCGCCGGCGAAGGCGCCGGCCGCGGCGAGGGGCCGTGCCAGTGCGGTCACATCGGCTGCGCTTGATGCAAGCGCGCAGGGCTGCGGCGCGCTAGGGAATCGGGAGCAGTCCAGGCACTTCTTCCGCCGGCGCCGGGCGCGACTCACCGGGTGCGACTGCCTCGATCTCGCCGCGCAATGCGATGAGGCGCTGCGTCACGCGGTGATCTTCCGCCTCGAGGTCCGTTGAAAGCGCGGTCGCCTTGCGCAGATGCGAGACGTCATAGTCCGCGTTGAACAGATGGATCTGCTGTTGGATGTTCTTATTCGCCACCTCGTTGGCTTTGAGCAGATCGCGGATGACGTCGCTCGACGCACGATACGCGGGGAAATTGGCGACGACGACGTCGCGCCGGATGCGCGCCTGGTCGATCACCACCGACAGGTCGAGCGCCGCGGCGTCCTTGGGCGCATACTTGAGCGATTTCTGGATCTCGATCTGGGCGGTGTCGATATCGCCTGCGTCCACCGCTGACTTCGCGTGAAGGTACGCCGCATGCGCGAAGCCGGCGCGCGCGTGTTCGTCGTTCGGCGCGAGCGCGAGCGCAAGCCCGTATTCCTTTTCCGCTTCGACGATCTTGTCGTCTTGCAGCGCCGCATCGGCTTGCGCGTTGCGCAAGTCCACGAGGCGTTCTTTGAGCAGGCTCGAGCAGCCGCATAGCGCGATCGTGGAGGCCGCGAGTATGAGGGCAAGCGCGGCCGTGCGCCTAGAGATGGATGTGCGCATTGTTCACCAATTTCGCTGCAAGCGCGATGATGTCCGCTGCCGGGACAAGCAACAGCTGCGCGACAAGCGTGCCGATCAGCGCCGTACCCACAAGCCATAAGATCATCGCCTTGATGTCCGACTCGGGTCGGAGGCCGTGCGCGGTTTGATCCGTGATCAGCGCAGAAGTAGGATCGACGATGTACGTGAGCGTCAACGTCGAGATGCCGGTGATCAATCCGGAAAGCGATGCTGCGGTCAGACGATAGTCGGGCTCGATGACGCCGGCGTAATACGCGGCAAGCGGCCCCGCCACCCAAAACGCGATGACGACGATGTTCCACACCAAAAAGCCCTTCGGCAAATCGCGCGGGCTGTAGCGCAACATCGAGATCCGCGGCAGCTCGAAATCGCGCAGCACCGAGACGAGCACGCTCGGCCGCAGCAGCTGCGCGAGCGCGTGGAGCAGCGAACCGCGCCGCTCGAACGAGCCGATGCCGCGCGCCAGCGTGCGGCTCGCCCAGGGCACGAGCATGCCGCCTAAGACGACGCCGAGCGTTGCCGCGCCCATCACCCAGCGCATGTCGAAATCGAATTGCATCGGATCGTGCGCCGCGCCCGCCTTGTCGGCGAGACTGCCGATGAGCGGCAGATAGAATAAGTTGAGGAACCGGCCGGTAGTGCCGAACAGATTGAACAGCGTGAGTCCGGTGGCGACGCGCTTGGTGCGTACACCAGCCAGCCGAGCCGCGTTCGTGCCCATCTGCAACGCGGTCGCGAACATGTAGAGCAGCGCCGTGATGATGACGAAGATGCCCGGGTTCACGCCGACGCCCTCGCGGTCACTGGGCTATGCAGACGCTTCCAACGCTTGCGACGTGTGTCCCAACCGCTCGTCGACCGGACCGAGAACCGTAAGGGCGATGCGCTCGGGCGCGAACAGCGACGCCGCAAGCTGGTCGACCTGCGCTTTGGTCGCCGCATCGATGCGCTCGACGATCTCTTCGGCCGGTACGTGGCGCCCGACGTTGAGCTCGCTGCGTCCTAAGCGCAGCATGCGCGTGCTCGTGCTCTCCAGTGACAGCAGCAGGCCGCCCTTCACATGCTGTTTCGCGCGCTTGAGCTCTTCGTCGCTGACGCCGTCCGCCGCCATGCGCGCCAATTCTTGGCGCACCAAAGACACTACTTCGCGCGCGTGTTTCGGAGACGTTGACGCGGCGACCGTCATGAGCCCGGCGTTGCGGTACGGCGTGTGGGAGGAATAGACGCTGTAGGCGAGCCCGCGCTTCTCGCGGATCTCATGGAACATCCGCGACGCCATGCCGCCGCCAAGGATCGTGTCGAGCAGCGTCAACTGATAGCGGCGATCGTCTCTTGCGCTCGCGCCCTCCACGCCGAACAGCACGTATGCCTGCTCGCAGTCCTTGCGCCGTATCACGTTGGCCGGCACGAATGTCGGTTGCGGCGGATCGCCTCCGGCCTTTTCGCCGCGCATGTCCCCCAGCAGCGCGTGCGTCTGCTGCACGATCGATTCATGATCGACGTTTCCCGCAGCCGTAAGCACGATCGAATCGGGCGTGTAACGCTCGCCCATATAGGTCCCGATCGCCTGCGACGTCACCGCGCTCACCGTCTGCTCGTAACCGATCGTGGGATCGCCGAGCGGGCTCCCGGCCCAGACCGAGCGGAGGAACAGATCGTGTGCGACCTCTTCAGGGGAATCGTCGTACATGCGGATCTCTTCGAGGATCACGCCCTGCTCTTTGCGCAGCTCGGCGGGTTCGAAGACGGAATTCAAAAACATGTCGCCGAGCAAGTCCAGCGTCGTTTCGATGGTGTCATCGACCACGCGCGCGTGATAGCACGTCGTTTCTTTGTCCGTGAACGCGTTGAGATTGCCGCCGATCGAATCCATAAGCTCGGCGATGTCGCGCGCCGAGCGCGAGCGCGTCCCTTTGAACAGCATGTGCTCGATGCAGTGGCTGATGCCGCGCAGCTCCGCGGCCTCGTGCGAGGAGCCGACGCCGACCCACAGCCCGATGCTCGCACTGCGCACGAGGGGCATGTGTTCGGTGATGACACGAATGCCATTCGGCAGTGTGGTCTTCGCGTAGTGCGGCTCGGCGCTCATTCTCGGCGATCGTCCTCCAGAAATCCAGGTGCCCAGTATATCGTTCCCAACATCTGCGTCTGCGACTCCGCACCCAGTGCGCGCGCGCGTGTGACCGCCGCCGAAAAGACCGTACGCGCCGTCGGCACCGCGTAGTCGCCCGACACATCCGCGTGGGGCCCGGCGTTCAACGGGCTCACGGCCCAGACGTCGACTTCGGCGACATCCAGACGCGCCGCAAACGCGCGCTCGACCATGCCGGCGACATCGCGTGTGAAACGTGCGCGATCGACGCGCTCGTGCAGCTTCACGCCCGACAGCGTAATTCCCACGAACGCCGCGTCGCCGACGCGCAGCACGCGGACCTTCAGCAGCGGTTCGGGATATGTCGCATCGAGAAGAGCGGCGCCGATGCGTTCGGCAAGCGCTGTGTCGTTCCCCTCACTGCGTTCGCGTGCGATCGTGCGCAGCTCGTCGACAGACATGCCGTGGCGGCCAGTGCCGGCGACAAGGCGCGCGAGCAGCGCGTCGCCGCTCGCGCGCTCGACGCGATAGCGCGGCAGCGCATACGCGTTCGCGCTGACAGCGCTTGTTGAAAGCATGCCCGGTTGCGTCGTCACCGCGTTGCGAAACCCGGCAACGCGGACGAACGATTCGACGCGAGTGTCCGAGCGGCCAGCCGGATAGGCGAAGCTGTGCACCTCCGCTCCAGTCCAGCGCGCGAGGGCGGCGCGCGATCCTTCGATCTCCGTTCGCGCAGCGGCGTCGCGCAGCGTGGTCAGATCGAGATGATGGATGGTGTGCGCTCCGATCTGCACGCCCGCCATGACGAGCTGCTGCAGCTGTGCGCGGCTGATGTGACCCTCTTGTCCGACGAATCCCGTGCTCACGTACAGCGTCGCTGTGTCAGCCTGTGCTTCGAGTTCGCGCTGCGCGCTGACAGCGTCATCGTAGCCGTCGTCAAAGGTGATCGCGATCTCGCAGCCGTGCACGTCATCCGCGCGCACGTCGGCGACGATCGTGTCGACGGTGACCGTCGCGCAGCCGCTTTGCCGCAAGAGCGCGAGCTGGCGCGCGAAATCCGCCGGCGGCACTGTGAGCGCACGGCCATACGGGCCGGGGCGCACGCTGTCCGACACGTGGTGGTACATGAGGATCGCGGCGATCGTGCGGTTTGTCGCAGATGGCGCGGGTGTCGCTGCCGGCAACGCGAGCAGCGTCAGGCCGACGAGCGCGAAAAGCCTAATAGGATCGCGCAAAATACGCTGTGACGCGTGCCGGTTTGCCGCAGTACGCGCAGGTTTGTCCAGGCTGCGCCGGGCCGGCGATGACGCGCGTGACGGCGCTCGTCTCCGCCTTGATGTCCAGCTCGCACTCCGCCCGTTCGCACCAGGGAGCCAGCACAAAACCGTCCTGGCGTTTGAGCGCCTCGACGAACTCGTCGTGACCGGCGGCCTCGATCGTGTGCGCCGCGCGCCACGCCGACGCGCGCTCGTACATCGATCGGCGGATCTCCTCGAGCAGCGCGGGTACGCGCGCGGCGATCTCGCCCAGCGGCACCGCGGTCTTGCTTTGCAAATCCCGGCGCACGACGGTCACGCTGTTTTGCGCGACGTCGCGTGGCCCGATTTCGATGCGCAGCGGTACGCCGCGCATCTCCCACTCGCTGTATTTCCAGCCTGGGCTTTGCTCGCGGTCGTCGAGCAGCACGCGAGCGGTCTCGGAAAGCTCGTCGCGCAGCCGGCGCGCAGCCGGCATCACGGTTTCATCACCCGTCTTGACGATCGGCACGATCACGACTTGGTGCGGCGCGACTGCCGGTGGCAACACCAGCCCGCGATCGTCGCCGTGCGCCATGATCAGGCCGCCGATGATGCGCCACGAAACGCCCCACGATGTCGTGTACGCGTGTTTCACCTTCTCATCGACGTCGGTGAACGTGATGTCGTATGCCTTGGAGAAATTCTGGCCGAACTCGTGCGACGTGCCGGCCTGCAGCGCCTTGCCATCGGGCATGAGCGCCTCGATCGCGTAGGTCGCCGCCGCTCCCGCAAATTTTTCGTTCTCGCTCTTGCGGCCTTTGATGACCGGCAGCGCGAGCACGTCCTCGGCGACCTCGCGATAGATCTCGAGCATGCGCTGCACTTCTTCGGCCGCCTCGGCCTCGCTCGCATGAACGGTGTGCCCTTCCTGCCACAGGAATTCCAGCGTGCGCAGAAAGGGCCGCGTCGCTTTCTCCCAGCGCATGACGTTACACCACTGGTTGATCAGGACCGGCAAGTCGCGATGCGATTGGATCCAGCGTGAGTACATCGTGCCGATGATCGCCTCTGACGTCGGGCGAATCGCGAGGCGCTCGGTCAGCTCCTCGCCGCCGCCTTGCGTCACCCACGCCACTTCTGGCGCGAATCCTTCGACGTGTTCGGCCTCCTTGACGAGCAGACTCTCGGGGATGAGCAGCGGAAAATAGGCGTTGCTATGGCCTGTCGCCTTGAAGCGCCGGTCGAACTCCGCTTGGATCAGCTCCCACAGCGCAAACCCGTACGGACGCAGCGCGATGCAGCCGCGCACCGGCGTGTAGTCGACCAACTGCGCGCGCAGACAGACCTGCGTATACCATTCTGAGAGATCATCCGCTTTGGGCGGAATGCTCTTGACCTGTTTCTTTTGCTCCATCACCTAACGTTTTTTCAGTTGACGCTCACGTCGCGCGGGTATGCTCGTGCTTGCAGGAGCGCGCGAAAGGACACAGCCATGAAGACCCGGATGCTGCAACTCGGCGCTGCGGCGCTGCTCGCAGCCGCCATCGCGCTCGCAGCCGGATGCACCGGCTACGGCGGCGGAGGCAGCGGTTCATACGGAGGCGGCGGCATGATGGGCGCACCGACGCCGACCCCGCACCCCACCGGCACGATGTAGGCTAACTAGCGGTATTGCGGATAGCGCTCGGCGATGACCTTTTCGATTTCTTCGCGGAGGCCGTCGAGCAACTCGCTTTCGGGCAGCGAACGAACTTTGACGCCGTCGCGGTAGATCAAACCCATTCCCTTGCCGCCGGCGATGCCGACGTCGGCCATGCTCGCTTCACCCGGCCCGTTGACCGCGCAGCCCATGACCGCGACCTTGACCGGCGCGCGGTACTCCGCAGTGATCTTTTCAACAGCGTCGGCGAGGCGCAAGATGTCGACTTGCACGCGTCCGCACGATGGACACGCGGTGATCTCGACGCCGCGTTCGCGCAGGCCGAGGGACTTAAGGATCTCCCAGCACACGGGGACTTCGTCAACCGGATCGGCTGCGAGCGACACGCGGATGGTGTCGCCGATGCCCTCGGCGAGCAGCATGCCCAGACCGACGCTGCTCTTGACCGTGCCGGTGCGCGTCGTGCCTGCTTCGGTGATGCCGAGATGAAACGGGTAATCGACGTGTTTGGCCATCTCGCGATACGCGGCGACGGTGACGCGCACGTCGTGCGCCTTGAGCGACACGACGATGTCGCGAAAATCGAGCTCCTCGAGGATGCGGATATGGCGCAACGCCGACTCGACCATGCCCGCGGGGGTGCGCCCGTAGCGCGCGATGATGTCGGGCGCGAGCGAACCCAAGTTCACGCCGATGCGGATCGGCATGCCGCGCGCCTGTGCCGCGCTCACCACCTCGCGCACCTTTGCTGCGTCGCGGATGTTGCCGGGATTGAGGCGCAGCTTATCCCAGCCCGCATCGATCGCCGCAAGCGCGTAACGGTGATCGAAATGGATGTCGGCGACCAGCGGCACCGGTGACCCGTCTTTGATCTTCTTGCATGCGGCAGCCGCCTTCGCGTCGGGCACCGAGATGCGCACGATTTCGCAGCCGGCTTCGGCGAGCTGGTGCACCTGCTCCAGCGTCGCAGCCCAGTCATCGGTCTTCGTCGTCGTCATCGACTGCACGGAGATGGGAGCGCCGCCGCCGATCGTCACCGACCCGACTTTGACCGCGCGCGTCGTGCGCCGCGCCGGCAAAGGCGGCGGAGCGGGAACGCGTTCGGTGACGCCCGACCAGTCGGGAACCTGAGGCAGCTCGGTCATAGGCCTCCTTTGCCGCTGACCCACATCGCGATGTCGTGATAGGTGACGAAAAGCACCAGCATCATCAGCAGCGCAAAACCCGTGAGATGCACGAGGCCCTCTTTTTCCGGATCGACCGGCCTGCCGCGCACGAACTCGACGAACAGGAATATCAGGCGGCCGCCGTCGAGCGCCGGCACCGGCAGCAGATTGAAGAACCCGAGCAGCGCTGAGATCTCGCCGACGAGCGTGAGCGCTTGCACCCAGCCGACTTGCTCTGCTTGCGTGAACACCCGGTAGATGCCGACCGGTCCCGTCAAGCCCGATATGTCGTGATGGCTGAACACGGTGATCAAGCCGGTGGCGTTGATCCACAGGAACGTCGCCGTGCTCGTCACTCCCCAGACGAGGGCAGGGCCGAGCGCGCGGCGCTGCATCTCTTGCCGCGGGAGAAAACCGAGCGCGCCGTACGTCGTGCCGTCGGGAGCAGACTTCTTCTCGGTGCGGATACGCTGCGTGACGACTTGTCCGCCGCGTTTGATGCCGACGTCGAGCACTTGCTCGGGACGTGCATGGATATAGTCGACCAGCTCCTGCCCGCTCTTAAAGGCGACGCCGTTCACGGTTTCGATCTCGTCGCCGGGCTGCAACTGCGCGAGGGCGGCGGGCGAACCGCTTTCCACGATCTCGACGACGTTCGTCGGACCCACTGCGATACCGACCGATGAGGCGATGCCCGCTGCGATGGCCACCGCCAGCACGAGGTTGAACACCGGTCCCGCGAGGATGATGATGAACCGCTGCCACAGTGGATGGTGCTGGAAGTTGCCGGGATCGGCGCTGCCGTCGTCCGCCTGATCCTCACCCACCATCTGGCAATAGCCGCCAAGCGGCAACAGGTTCAGGCGATAGGTCGTCTCACCGCGCGTCCATTTCGCGATCGTCGGACCGAAGCCGACGGCGAAATTGCTCACGCGCACGCCGAAGCGCTTGGCGAAAATGAAGTGGCCGAACTCGTGGAAGATGATCAGGACGCCGAGGACGACCAGGAAGAGCGCCACCTGGCCGAGCGTCGCGGGCGTCGGAAGTGAGATCAGGGCGTAGATAACGCGTTCTTTCCTTTATCTATGGCTGCGAGCGTCGTCGCGCGCGCCCACGCGTCGGCGATGCGAACGGCGTCCAGCGTCGCGGGATTTGGCGCGTGGGCCTCAAGCGCGCGCTCGACAAGGGCGCTGATGTCCGGGTACTTGATTTTCCCTTGCAAAAAGGCGCGTCCTGCCTCTTCGTTCGCGGCCGACAGCACGGCCGGATGCGTCCCGCCTGCGCGCAGTGCGCGATAGCACAACGCGACCGCCGGAAAACGGCGCTCGTCAACAGGTTCAAACGTCAAGCGTGCGGGTGCGCCGTCGAGTGCGAGCGCAGCCCGCGTCGCAGCGGTGTCGGCGCCGCCCAAACGTTGCGGATATGACAACGCATAGCCGATGGGCAGACGCATATCGGGCGCGGCGAGTTGCGCCTTGACGCTGCCGTCGCGGAAGATGACGAATGCGTGCGCGACGCTCTGGCGATGGATCACGATCTCGATCTGTTCGGGCGCAAGATCGAAAAAGCGGCTCGCTTCGATCGCCTCGAGGCCTTTGTTCATCATCGTGGCTGAGTCGAGCGAATTCTTCGCGCCCATCGCCCAGGTCGGATGCGCGAGCGCCTGCGCAGGCGTCACGTCGCGCATCTGTTCGAGGGCCAGATCGGCCAAGGGTCCCCCGCTGGCGGTGAGCACGATCCGCGCGATGTCGATTTTGCGTTCGCCGAGCAAGCACTGGAACACGGCGCTGTGCTCTGAGTCCACCGGCATGATGCGCGCTCCCGACGCATGCGCGCGTGCGAACAGCGCTTCGCCCGCTGCCACGGCGAGCTCTTTGTTGGCGAGCGCGACCGTGATGCCGCGGTCGATCGCATCGGTGACGGCTTCAAGCGCGGCCATGCCGTCAGTCGCCGCGAGCACGACGTCGGCCGGCGGCCCAGCGGCTTGGCGCAATCCTGCGATCCCATGGCCGATGGAGCGCGGCTCGTACCGCAACGCTGCGAACAGCGGTTCCATCAGCTCCGGCGACCCGATCGATAAGACCGATGGTTTGAAGCGGTTCGCCTGTTCGGCGAGGCGCGCGACGTTCGCGCGCGCGGCCAGCGCGGTGACTTGGAATTCGCCCGGATGTGCACTGACGACGTCGAGCGCTTGCGTGCCGATCGAGCCGGTCGAGCCGAGTATGGAAACGCGCTTCATCTGATCAGGCCGCGACGCGGCCGAACCATAGCAGGATAGCGTAGCCGACGACGCCGGCCAAGAAATACGAATCGAACCGATCGAAGACGCCGCCGTGGCCGATGATGAGGCCGCCGGAGTCCTTGACCTGGGCGTTGCGCTTGAGCGCGGACTCGACGAGATCGCCGAGCTGCGCCGCGATCGATATGCTGCCGGCGAAGGTCATGCCGAGATACCAGGGCGCTCCGACCGCCGGAATGAGCCCGAGCAGCGTGCCCGCACCAGTGGCGACGAGGAACGCCGCGATCGCGCCTTCCCAAGTCTTGCCCGGTGAGATGCGCGGCGCGAGCGGCGTGCGCCCGAACTGCAACCCGACGATCATGCCCGCGATGTCGGTCAGCGCCACGATGATGATGAGCCACAGCGTGTAGGCACCCCCGCCGTGGCTGATGCCGCGCAAGGCGACCAGATAGGATGCGATCTTGCCGAGATAGAGCGCCGCGATGACTGTCATGCCCCAGCGGAACGCAAAGCGGTCGACGCCGCCGGCAAGCGCGGCGATCATCGCAGCGATGACGATGACGACGACCATTCCGGGCTCGAAGCGCAAGTTGAAGTACGTCTCGATGATGTAGCCCGCGACCGCGGGAATCGCGACCCACAACGACGCCGCGGCGCCGGCGCGCTGCGTAAGCCGCGCGAATTCGACCACGCTCAACAGCGCGATCACCAGGATCAAGAGGCCGAACAGCGGACGCGCGAAGACACAGCCGATGCCGATCGCCGCCACGAGCAGGCCGATGCCCACGCGCTTGAGCGACAGCTCCTGACGCAGGCGCTCGCCGGCTGCCCGGGCGCCGGTCGCGACCGTCGCGTTCATGGCCGGATGAAATCCGAATATGTGAGGAGCAATTCGAGACCGCCCTCGACGGGTGTGGCGCGCGCGACGCGCAATTCGCCGACGCCGATGCTCGGCTGCGGCGGCGCGAGCACGCGCACGAATAAATCGCCGCTGTGCTGGCCGGCGTCGAGCAGGCGCTCGCGTGCCTGCGCGTACGGCAGATTGATCAACTCTTCATGGAACGGCGCGGACGAACCGGCCGCCTGTGGCACGCCGGCGATCACACCTCCATGATCTCCTTTTCTTTGGTCTGCACGAGCGCGTCGACCTCGCCGACGAACTTATCCGTGATCTTCTGCACCTGGTCGTTTGCCCGGCGCGCGTCGTCTTCGGTTATCTTGCCATCCGCCTTGGCGTGTTGGATATGGTTGTGCCCATCCTTGCGCACGTTGCGCACGGCGACGCGCCCGTCTTCAGCGCGTTTGTGAACCAGCTTGACGAGCTCTTTGCGGCGCTCTTCGTTGAGCGGCGGCAGATTGAGGCGTATGATGCCGCCGTCGACGTTCGGCGTGATGCCGATATCCGATCCCTCGATCGCTTTGCGCACGTCGCCCATGATCGACTTGTCGTGCGGCGAAACGACGATACTGCGCGCGTCAGGGATCGAGATGGTGGCGCAGTGCTTGAGCGGCATCTCAGTGCCATACGCCGAGACGCTGACGTGATCGAGCAGCGCGCTGTTGGCGCGGCCGGTGCGGATGGCTGCGAACTCTTGGCGCGTCGCTTCGACGGCCTTCTTCATGCGCTCTTCGACGTCTTTATACAACTGGGGCAGCATGCCCATCGTGTGCCCTTCCTACGAACGTGCCGATCGGCTCGCCCCAGATGACGCGCTTGATGTTGCCTTTGCGCATGAGTTCGAAGACGACGATCGGCAGACCGTTGTCCATGCATAGGGTCAATGCAGTGTTGTCGAGCACTTCGATGCCGCGCTGCAGCACCTCAAGGTAGCCGAGGGTGCTGAAGCGCTGCGCATTCGCGTCTTTCTTGGGATCGGCGCTGTACACGCCGTCGACCTGCGTCGCTTTGAGGATCGCTTCGGCGCCGATCTCGATCGCGCGCAGCGCGGCGGTCGTATCCGTCGTGAAATACGGATTGCCGGTTCCGGCGGCGAAGATGACGACGCGGCCTTTTTCGAGATGACGGATGGCGCGCCGGCGGATGTACGGTTCGGCGACCTGATGCATCGAGATGGCCGTTTGCACGCGCGTCGCCACGCCGATGTTCTCGAGCGCGTCTTGCAGCGCCAGCGCATTGAGCACAGTGGCGAGCATGCCCATGTAATCAGCGGTCGCGCGATCCATCTGTTCGTGCGCGGGAGTCTTGCCGCGCCAGATGTTGCCGCCGCCCACCACGCACGCGATCTGCACGCCCGCGCTCGCGACATCCTTGATCTCGTTGGCGATCTGATACACCGCGGCCGTGTCGATCGGCTCGCCGCGACCGCCGCCGGCGAACGCTTCGCCGCTCAGCTTGAGCAGTACGCGCTTGTACGCCGGTTGTGCGCCGGCCTGGACGGCGCTCATCTCACGACTCGCCGATATCGAACCGCGCAAATCGACGGACTTTGATGTTCTCACCGAGCACGCCGACCGCGCCGGCGATCAAGTCCGCGACCGTTTTACTCTCGTCGCGCACGAAGGGCTGCTCGAGCAGCACGTGTTCCTCATAGTATTTGTCGGCGCGGCCATCCAGGTCGGCTTCGATGCGCGCCTTCTCGTGCGGCGGGATATCGTCACGCGAGATGAACCGCGGGCGCGACGCGCAGATGTGCAGCGCAAGGTCGTGCGCGAGTTTTTGGAACACGTCGTTTTTCGCTACGAAGTCCGTCTCGCAGGCAAGCTCGACGAGCGCGCCCATTTTCCCGCCCTGGTGCACGTAGTGCCCGATGAAGCCTTCGTGCACCTCGCGATCGCCCTTCTTGCGGGCCACCTGTTGGCCGCGCTCGGCTAAGAGCTTACGCGCCTGGTCCACGTCGCCCGCGGCCTCGATCAACGCGCGGCGGCAATCCATCACCGGGGCATTGGTCGCCTCGCGCAGAGCCTTCACATCGGCAGCGCTGGGCGCATATGTCTCAGTCATATTCACGTGTCCCGTTTCCTCGTACTGAAGTCGTTCCCTCTCTGTGCGACGCAGTGAGGGCGCGTTGAATCAAGCGGTCGCAATCACGCGACCGCGAAGTGGGTTCGCGCGTTTATGCGTGCGTTGCCGAAGGCGCCTCCGCCGTCGGCGCCGGCGCGCTCGCCGCGGGTGCGCCCGTTGTCGCATCCGCCGCGTCGCCCATGTACGCCGCTGACTCGGCTTCGGTCTTGCCCTCGATAATGGCGTCCGCGATCTTGCGCGTCATCAACTTCACCGCGCGAATGGCATCATCGTTGCCTGGAATCGCGTAATCGATCTCGTCCGGATCGCAATTCGTGTCGATCACGGCGATGATAGGGATCTTGAGCTTTCTTGCTTCCAGCACTGCGATACGCTCTTTGCGCGGATCAACCACGAACACGGCGTCGGGCAGTTTCGGCATGTCCTTGATGCCGGCCAAGAAGCGATCGAGCTTGCGCAGCTCATCCTCAAGCAGACCGACTTCTTTCTTGGGCAGGACCTCGAAGACGCCGGTGTCGCGCTGACGCTCCAACTCGCGCAAACGCTGAATGCGCTTTTGGATCGTCTGGAAATTCGTCAGCGTACCGCCGAGCCAGCGTTGATTGACATAGAACATGCCGGAACGCTCGGCTTCCTCTTTGACCGCTTCTTGCGCTTGCTTCTTGGTGCCGACGAACAAGAACACTTTGCCCTGGCGCGACATCTCCCTGACGACACCGTAGACTTCGCGCAGCTTCAGCACGGTCTTTTGCAGATCGATGATATAGATGCCGTTGCGCTCTTGGAAGATGTACTTGGCCATCTTTGGATTCCAACGGCGCGTCTGATGCCCGAAATGCACGCCCGCTTCGAGCAGCTCTTTCATCGAGATGATGGACGACAAAGGAAAGACCTTCTTTCTAGGCGCCCCGCTGCAGGTCGACCACGCTCGACCGCTCGCTTCGGGGGACCACAACAGCCGACTGGCGGCCGTTCGCTAGGATCGCGGCGGGTCCAGGAGGACTCCGCCGCCCAGCCGCAGCTTTGCGGTGCCGGGCTTTATGGCGCATCCCGATCCTAAATTTGCGCTCGGTCATTCTACCATACAAGCACGGCACGAGGCAACGGCGAACGCGCGGGGCATTGACGGATTTGTACGTCGTAGTGCGCAGCGAACGAGAGCCGGAGCAGCCCGCCTAATGACCCTCGCAGGAATCACGTTGTGGAACAAGATCCTTTTGGCCGTCGCGGTGCTTTCCGCACAAGCGCTCGACATCAACGCGACGCAGCACATCTTGGCGCCGCCATACAATGGAAACGAAAACGAGTTCTTGGCGCATCCGTTCGTCCACCCGCACGGCTACGCGGAGCAGTGGGCGGCGACGCTCGGATCAGACGGGATCCAGTACGTGATCACGCGCCGCTGGGCGCCCAACGCGCAGTCCGCGCTCTGGCTTGCGCGTGCCGGCGCCCATCTCAACGCCGCGCTCCAGATACAGGCGCAGATACGCGCTTTTGATGCGCAACAGGCGCGCGCGCAGCTCACGACCGCGCATGAAGAGCGATCACCTCTCGATCCGACGCCAGGCTCGTAAGCGCGCGCGCGCGAACTTCTCGCTATGCTGCTTCAGGCGTTCGGGCTGCAGCGCGACCCATTTGCAGACACCGCCGATCCGGCGTTCTACTACGAGACGATCGCCAACGCGAGTAACCGGCGACGGTTGTTCGAATGCCTCGCGACCGGCCGCGGTCTGGCGGTCGTGCTCGGCCCGGTCGGCGCCGGCAAGACCTCGCTCTTCAACGCGGTGACCGCACGGCTGCTCGACGATCCGCGTTACCTGGTCGGCCTTATCCTCGACCCGACATTTTCGGACGAGGCGGATTTGCTGCGCGCCGCGATCGCAGCGCTTGGTTTTCCTGCGCTTGCAATGACGGACTCACAGCCGCGCGAGCTGCGCGAGCACCTCAAACGCAACCTGTTCGAGATGACGGTCGAGCAGCAGCGCCAGGCGGTGCTGCTCATCGACGAAGCGCAGTTGCTCGACGAGCGTTTGCTCGAGAGCTTGCGCGTGCTGCTGAACTTCCAGCTCGACGAGCGCAAACTGCTCTCGATCGGCTTCGCCGGACAAGCGGAGATCGCAGCCGCGATCCTGCACCGCCCAAATCTGAGCGATCGCGTGGCGACCTGGCTCGACATCGGTCCGCTCACCGAAAGCGAAGCGGCCGGACTCATCGACCACCGCTTGCGGCGCGCAGGTTTTTCGGGCGATCGTTCGCCGTTCAACGAGCACGCAGTTGCAGAGATATGGAAACGATCGGGCGGATTGCCGCGCCGCCTTGGCGCCCTCGCGCGCGAATCGTTGGAGGTGGCGGCAGAGCGCGGCGCGCGCGAGGTGGAGATCGACGACGTGCGCGATGCGGCGCGCCGGCTTCCGCCGACGGCGCCCGAGCCGGTACGTGGATACACGCTCCCGGTCGTCGAGGGCCTCGATGAAGCTCGCGCGCCGCGCAGCTCGCGCCGCGCGTGGTGGCATCTGTGGGGAACAGCGCGTTGAGCGACACGCGCCGCATTCCGGCAGACATGCTTTTGATCGCCGAGCGGCGCCGGCGTATGGGCGCCGCTGCGCCTGCGCCCATCGAAGAACCGCCCGTAGCAGATGTCGCGCCGCAACCGAGCGCGGGACCCGATGACTTTTTCGAAGATGCGCTGATCGCCGAAACGCCGGCCCAGCAGTCTGAGCTGCAGCCCGCCCTCACGCTCTTCCGTCCGCTCGCGCAAGTGAGCTTAGCTGCGCAGCACTGGAGCTCGTCGGTCGACCACGAAGCGCTTCAGTCCGCCATCGTCTGTTGTCCGGTCAGCGCTGCTGCCACGAGTCCGTTCGAACAAAGCCTCATCGCAGTCGTGCCGATGGCGCTGGCGGCGCAGCCTGGAGGCGTGGCGACGCTGCACGTCACACTCAGTGCGGACGATATCGCCGCGGTCGAGCACGGAATGCGGCGCGCGTCGCGCGCGTCTGGCTTGCGTCTCGTGCGGGCCGCGGCGCTTCCGACCGGCATCGCAGGCGCAGAGCCGGCATCAGCCGGTCTCGCCGCACCGGCTCTTGCCGCGTACCGGCACGCCGCTCTGATCCACGCGTGGAACGCGGTCCTCGGCGCGCCTGCAGCGGTCGATCTCGAGCGCGATCGCGACGCCGCAGCCGTCAACCTTCTCTCAACGCTGCGCGGTCTGCTAGGAGAGACCTGACAATGAAAACGCCGCTGCTCGTCTCCGATTTTCTACGACGCGGACGAACCGTCTATCGCGATGCGCCGGCGGTCGTCTGCGGCTCCGAACGCTTGACCTACGGCCAAGTAGCGGATCGCGTCGACCGCTTCTCCAATGCGCTGCGCGCGCTCGGCGTCGGTCACGGCGACGTCGTGGCGTATCTGTCTTTCAACTGTCATCGTTTGCTTGAGGCGTATTACGCGGTGCCGCAGCTCGGCGCGATCCTGCTTCCGATCAATATCCGCCTGACGCCGCCCGACATCGCCTATATCCTGAACGACTCCGCTGCGTCAACCGTCGTCATCGACCGCCAGCTCGTCGCGCTCTATGCGCCGATCGCCAGCTCTCTGCCGAAGGTGAAAAATGTCGTCTTCATGGGGGGCGATCCGAAAGCAGACCTGCCCTTTAGCGGTCATGACTACGAAACGCTCGTCAAAGAAGCGCCCGCGCAGTTCGCACCGCCCGCCATCGACGAGGACGACGTCGCCGAGCTCTTCTACACCAGCGGCACGACCGCGCGTCCGAAGGGCGTCATGCTCACGCATCGCAATCTCGTGACGCACGCGTATTCGTCGATCGCATGCGCGCACGTCGGCGATACCGACGTCATTTTGCACAGCATCCCATTGTTCCACGTCAACGGCTGGGGCACGCCGCACACGCTGACGATGGTCGGCGGCAAACACGTGATGGTGCCGCGCTTCGATCCCGAGCACGTGCTCGAGATCGTGGAGCGCGAGGGCGTCACCAAGATATTCATGGTGCCGACGATGGCCGTCGCGCTCGTGAACTCCCCATCATGGAAGGCGCGCGATCTGAGCGCCTTGACCAAAGTGATGTTCGGCGGCGCGGCGACGCCGCCAGCGCTCGTGCGCGCGCTCGACGAGCGCCTGCCGCATGCGTTGATCCACTGCGGTTACGGCTTATCAGAAACCTCGCCGATCCTCACGACGGCGATGCCGAAAGCAAGCGTGCACAAAGACCGCAGCTCGTCATTCTCATCGCGGCTCACCGCCGGCGTGCCGTTACCCGGCGTTGAAGTCGAAATCATGGACGAATCCGGCCAACCGCTGCCGCACGACGGCGTGAGCGTCGGCGAGATCTGCGCGCGCGGCAACACGGTGTTCGCCGGCTATTGGAAGCAGCCCGAAGAGACGTCGCGCTACATCGTCGACGGCTGGTTCCACACCGGCGACATGGGATCGATCGACGATCAAGGATACGTCTCGATCGTCGACCGCAAGAAAGATATCATCATCACCGGCGGCGAGAACGTCGCATCGATCGAGATCGAAAAAGCGATCTACGACCACCCGTCGGTGCTGGAGTGCGCCGTGATCGGCGTGCCTGACGACAAGTGGGGGGAGGCGCCGGCTGCGATCATCGTGCTCAAGCCCGGCGCGACGCTGGACGTCGCCGAGCTGATCGAGCACGCGCGCGGCAAGCTCGCCCACTTCAAGGTGCCTAAACACGTGAAATTCGTCGAGGTGCTGCCCAAAGGCGGTACGGGCAAAATCCTAAAGCGCGAACTGCGCGAGTCGTACAAGAAGGACTTGCAGACGGCGACCGCGCGCTAAAGACCGTGCGCTTCCTGTGATCCAGCTATAAAGATATGCCGGCCTGCTGGGGGGCCCAGTCCGGCCGGCATGCTGTATGATTCGTTTGCTTGGCGTCTTGTTTCGCCGTCAGTCGTAGAGCGTGTACGTATAGTCGCCGTACGAGCTCGTGTCGACGTAGCGGAAGTTGCGTGAAGAGCCGGTAGAGCAAGGCGTGTCCATGTCGTCGCCCTTATACATGAACTTCACGGTATCGAGACAGAAATAATTGTTCTCATCGTTCTTGGCGCCCGACCACGTCGCGCTCGTGTCGCCTTCAGCGTAGGCGTAGATGTAGATGCGGTACGAGCCGATATCGTTGCTGATCAGCGTCTTGCAGCCGCCCTGGTCGATGCCCCACCAGCCTTGGCTTTCACCGTAGGAGTCGCCGTTGCGCTCCCAGGTCACAGCGTCTGCCACCCACAGCCTTCCTTGCGTGGTCTGGTTGCAGACGCGAAACGAAGCGCCGGCCGGTGCGGGATGGACGACCATGACTGCCAAGAGCGCGATTGCGGCGAGCGGTAGCGCAAAACGAATCTTCTTCATACGGACCTCTCAACGTCAGGCACGCGCATGTGCATACGTGCTGCCCATAAGACCGCGCGCGACCGGCGTTGTGCAGGGGCGCGTGCGATTCTGTGACGGAGGTCACTAGCGCGCGAGTTTGTTGCGCAGGAAAGGCACCGGGACGTAGGCCAGCAGCGCTATTGCGACGATCAGCCACAGCAGATCCCACAGCAGATTCGGCGTCAGTGCGCCCGATATGAGCGCGCGGAAGATCTGCACGCTATGGTAGAGCGGCGTACACCAAGCTATGTTTTGAAGCCAGTGCGGCAGCTTGTCGAGCGGGAAGAACACGCCGCCGATCATCGCCATGGGCGTCGTGACGAACGAAAAATAGTAGAACAGATGCTCTTGTGTTTTCACCAGGAAGGCGACTGCAAGGCCCGGCATCGCGAACAGAATGCCGCACAGCGCCAACAGCGGCAGGCTGAGCAAGCACCACCAGGAGTGCACGAGGCCGAAGCCGGCGATCACGACCAGAAAGATCGCGCCGTACAGCGTCGCGCGAAACGCCTGCCACAGATATTCGCCTGCTGCGATCTCGAGCGGATCGACCGGTGCGGTGACCATCGACTCGTAGACGCCGTTGAAGTTCAAGCGTTCGTACGCTCCCCAACACGCATCGAACGTCGCCGCGTTGAGCGCGGCCAGGCCCAGCATTCCCGGCGCGATGAACTGGACGAGCGAGCTTTTGCCAAGCGTCAGATACGCGCCCAGGCCGAACCCGATGGCCAAGAACCAGGCCATCGGCTCGAAGATGTTGATCGCGACGCTCGAGAACGCGTATTTCTGCCATGCCATGAAATCGCGCCGGAATACATTCCACGCATTGCGATGGAAAATCGCCGCCAGCGGATTCATTCGGCGAGCTCGCGGCCGGTGAGATTCAAGAAGACGTCTTCGAGCGTCGCGGGGCGGGCGACGTGCTGTGGCGCGCTGATGCCCGATGAGGCGAGGTGCGCGAGCAGCGCGGCATTGTCATCCGTGTACAAATATGTGATCTCGCCATGGCGTTCTTGGCGGCGGACGAGTCCGTCGAGGGGCACGCGCAGTGCGCCAAGGTCAATGCCGATCAACTCGAGCACCTCGGGTGCGGCGAACTGCTCGATCAACGACCGCGGTGTGCCTTCTGCCAAGATGCGCCCATCGTCCATGATCACGAGTCGATCGCACAGGCGCGCTGCTTCTTCCATATAATGCGATGTCATCACGAGCGTGATGCCGCGCGCGCGAAAATCCAGGAGTTGCTGCCACACCGCCAGGCGCGCTTGCGGGTCCAGCCCGGTCGTGGGCTCGTCCAGAACCAGCATCTCCGGATCGTTGACCAGCGCGCGTGCGATCGCGACGCGCCGCTTCATGCCGCCCGAGAGCTCGGCGATGCGCGCGCGTTCCTTGCCCTCGAGATTCATCGTGCGCAACAGGGCCGCGGTCTTGGCGCGCGCCGTCGCCCCGGTGATGCCGAAGAACGACGCATAGACCATGACGTTCTCCGCGGCGGTCAACTCGGGATCGAGCGCGTTGTCTTGCGTGACGACGCCGATGCGCGCTTTGATCTCGCGCGGGTGTGCCGCCGCGTCCATGCCGAAGACGTCCAGCCTTCCCGACGTCTTGGTCGTGCGGCAATAGATCATCTTCATCGTGCTTGTCTTGCCCGCGCCGTTGACGCCGAGAAAGCCGAAGCATTCTTGGCGCGCGATGCTGAAATCGATAGCGCGCACGGCTTCGAAATCGCCGTAGCGCTTTGTCAGTCCACGCGCCTCGACCGCGGGCGCTGCGTGGGTCGGCATAGCCGGAGCCTCTTCGCGGCGCCGTGCGGGCCGGCCCTGGCAGGAGTGGCGCGACAGCCGATGCAAAACTGGCCGCCTGTAATTCATGGCCCGACATCTCTTCCGCTATCTGCGTCAACCTAAGATTCCGCCGGCGTGTACCGCGCCGCCCTGTACTGTTGATGCCCTGTAGCGCCAATGTGCTCGCTCCTGCGTCGCCGCTCGAGCGAGCCAAATATGTCAGCGAGCATCTCTCTCCTCATCTGTTCCGTGCCGTCGCTGGAGAGGCGGCGCCGGAAGCCGCACAAGTCGCCTGGCGCATCACCCCCGAGCCCTTTCCTCTATCCGCAAACACGGTCGAACGGCTCCGCGTCCTTGGCTCGGATCTGCTGCGCTTCTATCGCGCGCTGAATCGCGTGTATTTCCAAAGCCTGCGCGGCGCAGCGCCGGCGTTCATCCACGAATACCTTGAGATCGGCAAGCCGGAGCAAATCGTCCGCCTGCAGCGCCAGAACCGCTTCAAGCAAGACACGCCGGGAGTCATGCGGCCGGACATCATCTTGACAGATGCGGTCAACGACGGCGGTATGATCGCTGCCGAACTCGATGCGGTGCCGGGCGGCATGGGCTTTGTCGGCGCGATGGGCGAGACGTACTGCGAGCTCGGTTTCGATCAGGTCGGGGAATTTGACGGCATCGTCAAGGGATTTGCGGCGATGGCGCGCTCGACCACGGGCAAAGAGAAGCCGGTGATCGCCATCGTGATCTCCAAGGAATCGGACGACTATCGCGGTGAGATGGTCTGGCTCGCGGCTGCGCTCGAGCGCGCAGGACTCGCCGAAGCGGTTGCCGTCAAACCCGAGGAGGTCGTCTTCACCGAAGAGGCGTTGGTCGTCGACACCGCCGGCGGCCGGCGCAAAGTCGATCTGCTCTACCGCTTCTTCGAACTCTTCGATCTGCTCAACATCCCAAAGCAAGAGCTATTCTTCTACGCCGCGCGCCACAAGCGCGTCAAGGTCACCCCGCCGCCGAAGTCGTTTTTCGAAGAGAAGCTCACCTTCGCACTGCTCCACCACCCGGCGCTGGAGCAGGTATGGCGGCGCGAAATGGGCGACGAGCCGTACGCTCGGCTTAGCGCGATTTTTCCGCAGACGTGGATCCTCGATCCGCGCCCGATGCCTCCCCAAGCGGTCATTTTCGGTTT
>JAFAKE010000095.1 GCA_019235715.1 Vulcanimicrobiota bacterium | reverse complement strand
GCGGATGATCGGGCAGCAGACGCGATGCGAGCGGCAAGAACTGCGTGCGAATCGGGTCATTGTACGGGTTCTTCCAATCGATCGAAGCGATCATGTAGGGCGAGATGCGCACCTGCATCGGCGCCCGATGAAATCCTTGGCGTACGTCTTCAAAGAACGCAGGCTCGACCAAACCTTGGATCGTCGCCATCAGCTCATCCGGCGACTTGACCGAGTGTTTGCTCTGCCAGAGCCAATCGAGGAACGTCGTCTCGTCGACGTCTTTGTATGCGGGGATCTCGCGCCAGAACTCGCCGTCGCGGAATTGCATGTGCTCGAACGCTTCGGGACCCGCCGGAGGCTTGAGCGCGTGCGGAGCGGCTTCTATAGTCGGCACGGTGATGTCGGTCTTCGCCATGGCTTGTCTTAGCTTACCCTTTGCAGGCGGCGAACCGGTTGCGCCTGCGCACTGCCCAACGCGATGCCACCGCGCTCAAACGGCGTCGACAGCACGATCATCGTCTTGCTGCGCACGAGACCCTTGATCTGCTTAAGGCGCGTGAGGAAATCGTCGAGATGCCCGGTCGAGCGCGTCATGACCTTGAGGAAGTACGTCTCTTCGCCGGCGACGCTATGGACTTCGCAGACTTCCGGCAATTGCTTGACCGCCTCGTTGAACTCGTCGTAGCCGGTGTCAGCCGAGGTGTAGCAGCTGACGAATGCGGTCAGCGATATGCCGAGCCGCTGGCCGTCAAGCTGCGCCGAATAGCGGCGCACGTAGCCGCGCGCCTCTAGGCGCTTGACGCGGTCATGGACGGAGGACGCCTTGAGACCGACGATGTCGCCGAGCTCCGCGAAGGTCGAGCGCGCATTGTTCTGGAGCGCTTCGAGCAGCTTCAGGTCAAGGGCATCGATTTCAGGATTTTCTGTCATAATTCACGCTCGCTTAAGGGGTTTTGTTCGGAGAATTGACTATATAACACAATAAATCCTTGCTCCGGTCCGCCCTTCCGGGACGGCAAGTCTATGCGCCCTTAGCATGATTCGAGAGCCAGTCTTGCGGGGTGAGAATGCGAAATGGAGAGAGCCGCTCCCAGGTTGCTGGTATTTGTCCACTCCACGTGTCTAAGAGAAGATCGCGATCGACCAACCCCGACTTCATGAGCAGTCCCATATTTTCGTAGAAGTTCCCGACGGTGTTGATCTTGGACATGAACAAGCGAGTTTCGGGAGTCCGTGCGGCTCGGTGGCTACACTGATACCGAAATTCGGGATCTTTGAGCTTCGCTTCCAGCTCGGTTCTTACGGTGTGTTCCGCCGCTTCGAACTTGGCAGTCTGGGGTTGATCCTGCAATTCGGCGAGCGCCGCGATTTGTTTGCTGCCGCGAGCGTGACGTAGTTGCACAAGAGCCGCGATCGCGGTGGCAGCGATGACGATGAACGTTCCAAAGGTGGTGTTTCGCTAGAAAGTCAGACAGCCGGCGGAGAGATTTGAACTCCCGACCCGCGGTTTACAAAACCGCTGCTCTACCCCTGAGCTACGCCGGCTCGATAATGGTCAAAAGCTGTTTTCGACTCGCGACCCCCGACGCCCGCTGCTTGTCGAAAGATTGGCTTGGCCTTTGCTGTGGCTGACAGTTCCTTGATTTGAGCTTGCGCGCGCAGGGTATAGCTGAATCTGTCACACCAAGCGCCGAAGCAGACGTGAAGGAGAAAGCATGGCGGAGACCATTTTTGCCGCATTTGGAGAACCGTCACAAGCCGAGCAAGCCGCTGGCGCTCTGCTGGATCGCGGCGCGAAACCCGCCGACGTCAGCATCGTCATCGGTAATGTTGACAAAACCGAACAATCAATCGATGGTGTCACCACGACGACGACCGCTGACGCGGCAGTCGGGGCTGTCAAAGGCGCCGGGATTGGCGCGGGAGTAGGCGTCGTAGCTGCACTCGCGAGTCTCTTCATCCCGGGCGTGGGCTTGGTGGTGGGTTCTGGCGCGCTAGCGACGGCTATTGCCGCCGGTGCCGGGACGCTCGTCGGGGGTGTCATCGCCGGCGGCATTGTCGGCCTCCTGGTCGACCAAGGTGTCAGCGCGGAACAAGCCGCGACGTACCAGCGCATCGTGATGGGCGGCGGTGCCATTTTGTCGCTATCGATGCCATCGGGCGAACTGCGGCGCGACGACGTCGACGACGTCTTGGAAAAATACGGCGCGACCGACTATAAGGCCGTGGCGCGCAATCCACTCCCCGCCCAGCCTTAAATCCACGCGTTCGTCATCGCTCGTCGAACCCTGGCAAGTAGTCGTCCAAGCAGCATCACAGCCGCATGTGTCTTGCGATCAAACGCGCGTGGCTTGCGCTGCGTGTCGTAGCCAGTGACAGGTCAGCCGGGCTGCGTGATCTTCGACCTTGACGGCACCCTAGTTGAGACGGAGCAGATCTGGGGATCCGAGCGGCGCGAATTCGTCGAATCACACGGCGGCCATTGGCGGGAAGATGCGCAACGCACCATGATCGGAATGCGCACCACCGAATGGGCTGAATACATACACACCACTCTCGGAGTTGACATGCCACCGCGCGAGATCGCGGACGCGGTCGTGGCTGCGATGGTGAAGCGACTCGTCAATCCGCCGATCTTACCGGGCGCGCAGCACGCGCTCGAGCAGCTTTCCCTATCTTTTCGACTTGGGCTGGCAACATCAGCTGCACTGCCGGTCGCCACAGCGGTGCTTGAGCGAACGGGTTGGCGCCGCTTCTTCGAAGCCGTGATCTCAGCGGATGAGGTCGAGCGCGGGAAACCGGCGCCGGACGTTTATCTGCGCGCGCTCGAAACGATGTCCGCCCAGGCGTCGTGCACCGCCGCGGTCGAAGATTCGGCGAACGGCATCCGCTCCGCGCATGCTGCCCGGCTCGCCGTCGTCGCGGTGCCGAATCGCGAATTTCGACCCGACGACAGCGCGTTGGCGTTGGCCTCGCGCGTCATCCCCGACCTCAATGGTCTGCACCGCAGCACTATCCGCGACGTGTTAACTCGCTAGTCTCGTCCGGAAAGATTCTCGCCGCCGAAGGTCGCAATTTCGACATGGGGGATATTTAGCGCTTGGATCAAGTCGTCCCGATCGCATCGCTGATCATCGCTTTTGCGACGGTGGTCTTCACGACGTACATGCTCGCGCGCCAGGTACGCCAGATGGAGCACGAGCGCAACGCGCTCGCCATCCTGGACGCGATTGATCGCCTTACGTCGACCGAAGTCGTCAACGTCTTCACGCAGCTGCGCGGCGTCGACCAGCGCTATCCGACCGACGAGGACATCAAGGAGAAGTTCTTCGGCTCAGCCGACGAGCGGGCGCTCGCGCAGGTCGGGCAATTCGTGGAAACGATCGCCTGCCTGGCTCGGCGTGAGGTCCTGGACGTGACGCTGATCGTCGACGCCGTGGGCTGGACGCTGCGCCAGCGCTGGGCCACGATCAAGCCATTCGTCCTGCACTGGCGGAAGTATAACGACAACGAGTTCCTCTTCGAGAACTTCGAGTGGCTCAACGACTACAGCGACTGGTGGAAGGACACACCGCGTCCGTACGCGCTGAACTACGACCCGCAGCAATTCAAGAAGCGCGCGTGACGTAGCGCAAACGAAAAGCGGTCGAGTTGCCTCGACCGCTCCTGGACTCGATCCGCTCGCGCGCGGCTCGCCGATGCGCTAGTAGAGCTCAACCTCGCTGAGGTTCTTCTCGATCTTGCGCTTCACGCGCTGCAACGCGTTGTCGATCGACTTGACGTGGCGATTCAGGTCGCGCGCCATCTCTTGGTATGACTTGCCCTCGAGATAGCTCAGCAGCACCTGCGACTCGAGGTCGCTCAGGTTCTCCTGGATGCGCTCCTTGATGTCTTCCGAAACCTCCTGGTTGATGACCAGCTCTTCGGGATCCGACATCTTGGCGCTCGCCATGACGTCGAGCAGCGTGCGCTCGCTGTCCTCGTCGTAGATCGGCTTGTTGAGCGAGATGTACTGATTGAGCGGGATGTGCTTCTGACGCGTGGCCGTCTTGATGGCCGTGATGATCTGACGCGTGATGCACAGCTCCGCGAACGCGCGGAACGACGAAAGCTTATCCGCCCGGAAGTCGCGCACGGCCTTGTAGAGGCCGATCATGCCTTCTTGGATGATATCTTCGCGGTCTGCGCCGATGAGGAAGTAGCTCTTGGCCTTGATGCGAACGAAGTTCTTGTACTTGTTGAGCAGAAACTCCATCGCCAAGTTGTCGCCGCACTTGGCCGCATTGACGAGTTCTTCGTCTGCTCGCTCGCTGTAGTCCAGGGTTTCTTCCGTTTGATGAAGTGCCCCCAATGTAGTTTCTCGAACCTCCCGGCCCTGATCGTGGCATCATTATGCCTGCGTTATGTCCCTACCGATTATAGGGGGAGGGTCCTCTTTCGTCAAGGATTCACGGGACGGCTCGTGCCAGTTTTCACAAGCGGCTGGCGGCGCTGGCGGACCGCCTCGTACAGCACCACCGCAACGGCTGTCGCGGCGTTGAGCGACGCCACTTTTCCCAGCATCGGGATGGCGATCAGGGTGTCGCAACGCTCGGCTACCAAACGGCCGAGGCCGCTCCCCTCGCTCCCGACCACCAGCGTGCAGTTCCCCCGGAAATCCACTTCCGTATATGCCCGGGCGGCAGGCGCGGCAGTCAAGCCGTTGACCCAATGGCCGTCCTGTTTTAGTTCTTCTATGGTACGTACGATGTTCGGGACGCGGATCACCGGCAAATGGGACGCGGCGCCCGCCGCAGCCCGTCTCGTTGCCGCGGTAACACCGGCGCTGCGTCGGTCGGGGACGACGAGCGCGTCGGCACCCGCAGCCTCCGCGGCGCGCATGATCGCGCCGAGGTTTTGTGGGTCCTCGATGTGATCGGCGACGACCACAAGCGCGTCCGCTTTTGTGGCCAGCCTCTTTTTCATCTCCGCCCAGTCTGCGTGCTCGAATGGCGCGACACGCGCCGCGACGCGTTGATGGCGCACGTCCCCGAAGCGTCTGAACCATGCTTCGGGTTGCGTTTGCACCGGAACGCCGCGTTTGCGCGCGCGGTCGATAAGCTCTTTGAGCGCGCGATCGTCGCGGCGCCGCTCGCCGACGATGACGGCTTTCACATCTTCACCACCCGTGAGCGCCTCGATCACCGAGTGGACGCCGACGATCGTCTCGTCAGCTTCTGCCATCGACGCTCCATTGCGCGCCGGACGGCGTATCCTTGACCGCAATGCCCGCGCGCGCGAGCGCATCGCGCAAGCGATCGGACTTCGCCCAGTCCTTCGCCTTACGCGCGTCGTCGCGCGCGGAGATGACCTTCTCGACCAACTCGAGATCGGAGGCTTCGCGTTCGCCGGCGATGATCGACAGTTCCATGCGCGCGGCCTTGTTGAGTTTGACCTGCGACGAGGTCGCGGTCAGACCGGCGGACTCAGCATCGGACGGCAATCCAAAACGCTCGAGGCACTGCTGCGCCGTGGCGACGACAATTGATGCGTCGGCGCCGCCGTCTTTGAGCGAGCACTTGACGTAGGTCTGCAGCCAGCCGACGGCGCCTGCAGTGTTGAGATCGTCATCGAGGTACGCATCGAATTCTTCGAGCGACGCCGGCGAGGGAGCCGGGCTGCGAGAGCCCGGCGCTGCATTCGATTTTGCGCGCGCGCGCAGCGCGTCGAGATCGGCATACAGACCGCGCAAACCCTTGCCGGCAGCGTCGATCGACTCTGCGGTGAAATTGCTCGGCTTGCGATAGCCCGTCTGCAAGAACAGATAGCGCACCACCGCCGCAGGATAGCGATCCAGGATCTGCGTGAGCGGCGTGAAGTTGCCCAGAGATTTGCTCATCTTCTGTCCGTCGACGTTGAGCAGGCCGGCGTGCACCCAGAAATTGGCCATCGGCACCTTGCCGGTATAGGTCTCGGTCTGCGCGACCTCATTCTCATGGTGCGGGAAGATCAAATCCGCCGCGCCGCCATGGATATCGATCTGGTCGGCAAGATATTTACGCGCCATCGCCGAGCACTCGATGTGCCATCCGGGCCTGCCCGGGCCCCACGGGCTCGGCCATGTCGGCTCGCCCGGTTTTGCTTTCTTCCATAGCGCGAAGTCCAACCGGCCGCGCTTGTCTTCGCGCACCGCGACGCGCACGCCGGCCCGCAGCTCGTCGATGCTCTGATGGCTCAGCTCGCCGTAATGCGGAAACGCGCCCTCTTCGACAGCGAAGTACACGCCGTCGCCGGATTCGTATGCGGCTCCCTTTTGCACGAGGCCGTTGACGATGTCCACGATCGCGCTCATCTCGCGCGTCGCGCGCGGCTCATGATCCGGTTTGAGCAGGCCAAGGCGCTGCGCGCACGCCTCGTACTCCGCGAGATAGCGGCTGACGATGTCATCCCAAGGAACGCCTTCGGTGGCCGCGCGCTCGATGATCCGGTCGTCGATGTCGGTGACGTTCTGGACGTAGGTGACCTCGTAACCGCGCGCCATGAGATGGCGGCGCAGCACATCGAACGTGAGAAACGTGCGTGCGTGCCCGAGATGCGGATGGAAACTCGGCGTCATGCCGCACACATATATGCTGGCGCGCCCTGCTTGTAAGGGCGCGAATGGTTCTAACGAGCGCGTGCGGCTATTGTAGAGTCGTAGTGCCATCCGCCTCTTCTAGTTTGCGGGCGACGTTCTCAAGCGCTTCGACGCGCTGCGCCAACGCCGCGATCGCATCGCCTTCCGGATCGGGCATGTCGACGCGTGGCAGCACCGGATCGGCCGGCTTGCCGTTCTGGTAGATGACGCGGCCGGGTACGCCGACGACCGTGCAGTCCGGCGGCACGGATTTCACAACGACGGCGCCGGCGGCGATCTTGGAACCGGCACCGACGACGATCGCGCCGAGAATGGCCGCGCCCGCACCGACGATCACGCGATCTTCAAGCGTCGGATGACGCTTTTCGCGGCGCAGCGATGTGCCGCCCAAAGTGACTCCTTGGTATAACGTGCAGTCGCGCCCGATCTCCGAGGTTTCGCCGATGACGACGCCCGAGCCGTGATCGATGAAAAGTCCCGCTCCGATCTCGGCGCCCGGATGGATCTCGATAGCCGTGAGGAAACGCGAGAAGTTGGAAAGCACGCGCGGGATGACGGGCAGGCCCAATCGATGCAGCGGATGGATCAGGATGCGGTGCCAGAAGAGCGCGTGGAAACCCGGATAGGCGAGCAGCACTTCGAGCGCGTTGCGCGCTGCCGGATCGCGCTCGAAACAAGCGCGCCAATCGCGCCTGACCTGGCGGAAAATCGAGTCTTTCTGCATCCTAATCGTCCTGCGGGTCCCCAAGCCGTTTTGGCGGGTTGTATCCTTTATTATATGCGCGCGGCGGGCGCGCGACCGGGCGTGTCCAGCCAGGCGCCGGTCAACAACAGCAGGACGTGGCAAAAGCCATAGTGCCAATGGGTTCGCGCGCCGAGGTTACGTGCCTCCCGTCCCGCAGGTTCCTTGCCGCTCCTAGAACGATACCGAGATGGGTTGGCTGAAGCCGGTCGCAGCTCCGGGTATCGTCACTACCGGAGCGACGTTCCCATTGGCACCCGCGGCGTACTCGGTGAGGGTCGGGCCTTGGAAATTAGTGACGTACAACTTGCCTGTCGGATCGACCGCCAAACCGGGCGGATCTGCCAGAGCTGTGCTCGCGCCGGAAATACTTCGTATCGGCGCCACGTTGCCTGTCGCGTTGGCGGCGAACACGTTGATCGTGTTGGCAGCGAAAAGCGAGACGTAGATGTTGCCCGCATATCCAGCGCAGGATAGACGCGACATTTCCCCCTTTTGTGATGCGTGTGGTCTGGAGCTATTTGAGGCCTGAAAGCGCTGACCGAATTCGCTTGGCAACACGCTGCGGTCCTAGCAGCGGCAGTAGAATAGGCAACTCGATGCCGCGCTCTTGTCCCGTCACCGCGACGCGGATAGGGTGAAACAGGGCGCGCCCCTTCACGCTATGGCGCGCGCCGAGCTGCGCGAGTGCGTCTTTCGAAGACGCCTGTGCGAACGCGGCGCGATCTGAAGAGCCTGCGGCGACCGCCGCAAGCTCTTGCACGATTTCGCGCGCGACCGGATCGTTGAGCTCGCCGCGCATTGCGGTATCGATATGCACGTCATCGCGCAACACGTCCACCGCAAGCGCCGGCACTTGATCGAGCGTTTCCACATGATCCGTCATCGCGTCGGCGAGCAGCCCGCGCCACAGCGGATCCTTAAGATCCGGAGCCTGTGCGACCAGCGGATCCTGCGCTGCCCAGCGCGCGAAGAGTTCGGTGCGCTCATCGCGCGGCAGCGCGCGCAGATAGTGCGCGTTGAACCAGCGCAGCTTTGCGTGGTCGAAGACCGCCGGGCTCTTCGTCACGCGCTCGAGCGAAAAGCGCTCGACGAGCTCGTCAAGGGTGAAGAACTCGCGGTCATCGCCCGGCGACCAGCCGAGCAGCGCGAGATAGTTGACGAGCGCCTCGGGTACGTACCCTTGGTCGCGATATTCGGCGACGGACGTCGCGCCGTGCCGCTTCGACAGCTTTTGGTGATCGGGCGCGAGGATCATCGACACGTGCGCGAAGAGCGGGAGCGGCAGCTCGAGCGCCTCGTAGAGCGATACTTGGCGCGGCGTGTTCGGCAGGTGTTCGTCGGCGCGAATGACGTGGCTGATCTCCATTTCACTGTCGTCGACGACCGCGGCGAAATTGTAGGCCGGATTGCCGTCCGACTTCATGATGACGAAGTCGCCGATCGAACCGGCCGGGAAATGGACGGCGCCGCGCACGAGATCTTCGACATAGACATCGCGCTGCGGCATCGTGAAGCGGATCGCGGGCTTGCGCCCTTGCGCTTCCAGATCAGCGCGCTGTGCTCTGCTCAGGTCCCGGCACTTGCCTGAATAGCGCGGCATGTGTCCGGCAGCCTCGGCCGCTTTACGTTCTTCTTCGAGCTCCTGCGGCGTGCAGTAGCATGGATACGCTTGCTCGGTTTCGAGCAAGCGCGCAGCACTGAGACCGTAGCGGTCGACGCGATCCGTCTGTCTGTATGGCCCGTATGGACCGCCGATGTCCGGGCCCTCATCCCAGCTCAACCCGAGCCAGCGCAGGTCGTCTTGGATGGCAAGCTCGGAATCGAGGCTGGAGCGACCCACGTCGGTGTCCTCGGAACGCAACACCAGCACGCCGCGCGCGCGCCGCGCGAAAAGATAATTGAAAAGCGCCGTGCGCGCACCGCCGACATGAAGCGATCCGGTCGGCGCAGGCGCAAAACGCACGCGCACGGTCTCGTCGTTCGTCATCTCACCTCGTGCGCCGTCTGCTCGGATGGTTGGAGCATCGCGACCGCAAATGCAGCCATCCCCTCGCCCGAACCGGTGAAGCCCAGCCCCTCCGTATGTTTAGCCTTGACGTTGCATGCGGCTTCCGGTATCTGCAGCGCGTTGGCGATGATGGCGCGCATGGCGCCAAGATGCCCCGCGAGCGCCGGCCTCTCCGCGACGATGGTGCAGTCGACGTTGCCTACCTGCCAACCCGCGCGGCGCACCATGCCGATAGCAAGCTCGAGCAGTTTGAGGCTGTGCGCGTTTGCGAAGCGCGCTTCGCCTGCAGGGAAATGCGTGCCGCAATCGCCCAGCGCTGCTGCGCCGAGGACCGCGTCGATGAGCGCGTGCATCAGTACATCTGCGTCTGAAAAACCCTCCAGACCCTTGTCGTGCGGCACGCGGACGCCGCCCAACACGAGCGGCCGGTCGTTCACAAGACGGTGCGCATCGAATCCGAATCCGATCCGCATCGCTATACCCGTGCCTCGGATCGCGCCCTGAGCTGCGCCATTTCCAAATCCTCGGCCGTCGTGATCTTGATGTTGTCGTACGAACCCATGACGACGGTGACGGGAGCGCCAAGGCGCTCGACCAGCGCCGCATCGTCGGTCTCTTGGACGCCATCGCTGAGCGCGCGCGCGTGCGCAGCGATCAGCACGTCATACGGAAAGACTTGCGGCGTCTGCGCCGCCCACAGCGTCTCGCGCGGAATCGTCCGCTCGATCGAGCTTGCGCGCACCTCCTTGATCGTATCCTTGACCGGAACACCGACGACCGCGCTCACGCCGTGGTGCGCTGCTGCGATCGCGCGCATGAGCACGTCTGCGCGCAAGAAAGGCCGCGCCCCATCGTGCACGACGACCAGATCGCAGGGCAGCGCGATTTCCGACAGCGCGGCATGCACCGACGCCTGACGTGTTGCACCGCCTACGACAACCGCGCGTCCTTTGCTCGGCGCAACCTCATGCACGAGCGCCTCGAACCGCGCACGCTCGTCCGTTTCGCACGCGATGTAGATGGCGTTGATGGCCTGTGTGCGCTCGAAAAGTTCGAGCGACCAAGCGACCATCGGTTTTCCGCCGAGCTCGAGCAGCTGCTTAGGCTTGCCCAGCCGGTTGCCGCGACCGGCAGCGGCGACAACTGCAGCGATGTTCACGCGCGTTTGGGTTTGGCGAAGATCATGCGCCCCGCCGCGGTCTGCAAAACCGAGGTCACCTGTACCCCAACCGTCTCCCCGATCAGGCGTTTGCCGTTCTCCACGACGATCATCGTGCCGTCCTCGAGATAGCCGACGCCTTGATTCTGCTCCTTGCCGTCCTTGATGATGTTGACCGACATCTCTTCGCCCGGCAGGACGACTGGTTTGATCGCGTTGGCGAGCTCGTTGACATTGAGGATGGTCACCCCTTGCAGACGCGCGACGCGATTGAGATTGTAATCGTTGGTGAGGATCGGCGCGTCGAGATCGCGTGCGACTGTCACGAGCTTGCTGTCGACGTCGCGTTCCGGCGCATCGCGATCGATGATCTCAAGGCGGCCTGACGTGTCGCGCAAGCGGTTGAGCACCTCGAGTCCGCGCCGCCCGCGCGCACGGCGCATCGAATCCGACGAATCCGCGATCGCTTGGAGTTCTTTGAGCACGAACTTGGGGACCAGTAGACGGCCCTCGATGAAACCAGCGTCGACAACCTCGAGGATGCGCCCGTCCACGATGACCGAAGTATCGAGCAGCTTGGGCGGCGCGGTGCCGTCATGCGGTCCGCTTCTCATCCAGCTCGAAGCGCGCACGCGCAGGCCGATGCGGATGCCCGTATAGGCGAAGAACAGCGTGATGAGGATGTAGATGACGAACGATATTATCGGTCCCAAGCGCGGCCATTGAGTCACCGGCGCGAAGATGTCGCGGACCAAGAACGCCACGACCAGGCCGATGACCAGCCCGATCGCCCCAGAGAGGGCCTCGGCCGGCGCCATCTTGACGATCGCCTCTTCGAATGCGCTCGAGATGCGTTCGAAGGCACTGGCGATGTATGGCGACAGCGCGACGCCGATCAGCGCGATAAGGGCCGGTATGCCGACGTCGCGCAGCCGGGCGAGCGTGCCTGTCTGCGCGGCGAGCGCAGGAATATGCCCGAGCTCGATCCCTGCGACCAAGCCGAGCAATCCGCACAGCAGCGCGAAGATAGTTCTAAGAAGTAGTTTGCCCAAGACCGGCGGGGGCCGGTAAGAATGAAGGATGTAAGAATTCAGAACAAGCGGTGTTGGCCAGAAGCCGTCCCCGCGGAGAAAGCCGGACCCCGTGAGGGTTCTCTTCGAGCAAGCCCGCCTGACGACATTTATTGATGGCGTCGCTGAAAAACGAGCGCGCCTCGATGCCGAAGCGGTCGCGGAAATCGCTGTCCCGTATACCCTCGCGCGTGCGCAATGCGAGCATCGCCGCTTCGCCGATCCGCGCCTGCGTCGAGAGCCGCTCTTCATCTTCTCGAGCCGAACCACCGCGCTCGATCGCATCGCAATACGCTTCGAAACCGCGCACGTTGCGATAGCGCAGTCCATCGTCGTATCCCGACGCGGACATGCCGAGGGCCACGCAGTCTTGTTGCCGCCAGTAGCCGAGATTATGAACGCTTTCGCAACCGGGTTTTGCGTAGTTGGAGATCTCGTAGCGCACGTATCCCGCTTCTTCGAGCGTGCTCTCGGCTTGCTCGAGCAGATCGGCGACGCGATCGTCATTCGGGAACCGCTCCGGCCTGCGCGCAAACCAATTCGCGTATGGGGTTCCTTCTTCTATCGTCAGCGCGTACACCGAGACGTGATCGGACTCGCACGCGATCGCCCGTTCCAACGTGCGCGCGAACGACGCGCTCGTCTGATCCGGCACACCCGCGATCAGATCGATATTGACGTTCGCGAAACCCGCTTTGCGCGCAGCGGTGACAAACGTTTTCGCATCGCGCGCGCTGTGTTCGCGGCCCAAGCGCAGCAGCTCGAGATCCTCAAAAGACTGGACTCCGATGGACAAACGCGTGACGCCCGCGGCGCGGAAGCCTGCGAGCGCGCTCGCGTTGCGCGACGGGTTCGCCTCGAGCGTGCATTCGACGCTGCCGCGCTCGATGCCGAAATGCGCGAACAGCGCTGCGAGCAGCGACGCGATCTCGCTTTGCGTGTGCGCCGATGGCGTGCCGCCGCCAAGATATACTGAGCTGACCGCAGCGGGCTGCGGGCAGGACGCCAACTCCTGGTGCAGAGCTGCGAGATAACGCGCGACGCGTTCCTGCTTGAATTCTACGACGGCGAAGTCGCAATACGGGCAGATGCGATCGCAAAACGGCAGATGGACGTAGACGGACGAGCTATTCCTCGCCATCGAAGTAGTCGAGCGGCGCGGTGCGCGCGAGCATGCGTTTAGGGGCCTGGACGCCGATCTTGCCGCTGTCGGGATAATGCCATGACTCGCCTATCGGATTATCCGCGATCACGTACACGACGAGATCGGCATTGCCGCTGTTGATCAGTTGATGCGCTTCACCCGGCCGGAATATGAATGCATCGCCTGCCGTGATTGGATCCGAGCCACCCTCGTGGCGCACAGTGCCTGAGCCCGAGATCACATGATAGAACTCCCACTGTGCACTGTGCGAGTGATACGGGTATGGCATCTGGCCGGGCGCCACGCGCAATATCTCGACATCGAACGGATGACGGTCCATAAGATCCGTCGACTTCGGCTTGCGGCCGAGCGCCTCCGAGACTTGCTTGCCTGCGCCCTTGAATTTGCCTTGCGGCGAGGACCAGGTGAGCTCTTCGAGCATGTCTGTGTTGACTTTGCGCATCGCGGTCAATCCTTACAGATCAGGGGATGAAAAATACGCCGACGGCGCCCGGCCCGGCGTGCGTGCCGACAGTCGGTCCGGCGCACGTCGTGATCATGCTCGCCGGCTCGATCGCGGCCTCGAGCCTCTCGCACACCTTCTGCGCGAGCTGCGGGGCCACCGAGTGCATCACCGCGCAGCGCGCGTGGCGCTTCTGCGGCACTCTCGATGCGACGATGTCTATGATCTGGTCGACCGCGCGCGCGAAGGTTCGCACTTTGTTGTGCTCTGCGACAAGTCCGTCTTTGAGCGTGATGATCGGTACGATCTGCAGCACATTGCCGAGCAGGCTTTGCAGCGGACCAATGCGTCCGCCACGCGCGAGGTACGTCAGCGTGGGGATCGCTGCGAACAAAAGATCGTTTGGGATGTCGGCGCGCGCCTGCGCGACGATCGCGTCGACGCTGTCCCCGCGCGCTGCTTGTTCGCGCGCGCACAGCACGAGCAGCCCTTCGCCGGCCGACGCGTTGCGCGTGTCGATGACCGTGATGCGGTCCGGCGCCACCTGCTGTGCGGCGAGCGACGCAGAGTTGTACGTGCCGGACAGTTCGGCTGAGGCGTGCAGCGACACGATGTGTTCGGCGCCGCCCGCAAGCAAGCGCCGGTACGCATCGGCGAATGCGGCAGGCGCGGGTTGAGCGGTTTTTGGCTGGTCATGGTCGTGTTCGAGCTTGTCGTAGAATTGTTCGGCGGTCAGGTCGACGCCGTCGGTGAACTGTTGCGAGCCGAAGGTGATGGTCAGCGGCACGACGGTGATTTCCACGGCCAGCTCGCCGAGATCCGCGATGGAATCGGTGACGATCGCGACCTTCGCGCTCAACCCGAGACCTGTGCCGCCGCTTGCGGCGCGAGCAAGCGCTCGATTGAACCCACCAGATCGTGACGCGCCGCGCGCAACGCCATCTTGCACGCGTGATACACGGCGACGTCGTCAGCGCGGCCGTGCCCGATGATGCAGTTGCCGCGCACCCCGAGCAGCGGTGCGCCGCCATGGTAGCGGTGATCCAAACGTGCGCGCACACTGCGGAAAACCGGGCGCAGCATCGAAGCACCGGCTTTGACGTGCAGCGGCCCGCGCTCGATCGCGTCGCGCAGCAGCTTGAAGATGTATTCGCTTGCGCCTTCCGCGGTCTTCAGCGCCACATTGCCGACAAAGCCGTCCGCCACGACGACGTCAGCGTCGCCCAAGAGAAGGTCACGGCCTTCAACGTTGCCGATGAAGTTGATCGGCGCCGCTTCCAACAGCGGAAATGTCTGAGCGGTGAGCGCGTTGCCTTTGCTCTCTTCCTCGCCGACCGACAGCAATCCGACCTTAGGCTCGTCGATGCCGAGCACGGCACGCGCATATGCGGTGCCCATCAATGCGAACTGCACGAGCCATTCTGGTCTGCAATCGACGTTCGCGCCCGCGTCGACGAGCAACATCGGTCCCTTGTGCGCGGGCCACGCGGTTGCGAAGCCGGGGCGCGCGATACCGGGCAGTCGCGCCAGCCGGATCGTCGCCAGGGCCAGGAACGCGCCGCTGTTGCCGGCGCTGAAGGCGGCGTGAGCAGCGCCCTCGCGTACGAGATCGATCGCCTTGCCCATCGAGGTCGCGCCGCCGCGGCGTACGGCCGCCGAAGGCAGCTCGTCCATCGCGACGACTTCAGCCGCCGCGACGACCTGCACGTTTGCTCGCCCGCGCTCGCGGCGCAGCTGCGCATTGATGCGGGTTTCATCGCCGACGAGCAGCACGCGACAGCCGAAATCGCGCGCGGCGCGGCACGCGCCCGCGACAATCGCATTGGGAGCCAAATCGCCGCCCATCGCGTCGATCGCGATGACGACGTCGCTATCGTTCAATGGAGATCACGTAGTCCGAAGTGGGTTGCCCGCCGTAATATGCTTCAACCGACGCGGATGGGAATTGCGCCTTTAGGGTCTGCGCGATCGCTTCTGCCTCTTTGCGCCGGCGCGCGTGTCCGTAATAGAGCGTCACCAGCGATGGATCTGACTCCACGGAAGCGCGCACCATCGCGACTGCGATGGCGGCTGCATCCGGTCCTTCCACGAGCCGCTCGGCGTGGCCGTTGCGCCCTTCGAGCGCGCCGACCAGTTCGTTGCGCGTCACCGACACGCCGCCGATCTGCGCATCGCGTCCTGCGCGGAAGATCGAGCCGCTGCCGGCGACCATTGAATCGGCGAGCGCCTGATCGGCGCTGACGTTCGGATCGTCGGGATGGTTGAGCAGCCCGAACATCGCCGCGACGCCGTCGGCAACGGTGGGCGTCGGCAACACGACGATGCGGCGCTCGGTGAGCGCGTCGACTTCTTTTGCCGCGAGCATGATGTTCTTGTCGTTGGGCAGCAGATACACGACGGGGGCGAGCACTTTGTTGACCGCGACGAGCAGGTCTTTGACCGATGGGTTCATCGTCGCGCCGCCGATGACGACGACATCGGCGCCAAGCTCTTTGAAGATCTTGGCGAAACCCTCGCCGGGCGCGACGGCGACGATGCCGCGCGGCTTCGACTCGCGATCGACCACCAGCACGTTATGCTGCTCTTCCATATTGTCGATCTTCAGACGTGAGACGTCGCCGTGCTCGCGCGCCATGTCCGCGACTTTTTCGGGATAGTCGGTGTGGAGGTGCACGCGGATCGTGCCGTCGCCGCCGGCGACGATGAGCGAGTCTCCGTGCGGCGTCAACAGCGCGCGCAATGCATCGGGCTGCGTCGCCGTCTGATTGATGACGAATTCGGTGCAGAAGCGATGCGTTTCGACCGTCTGCTTGCTCGTGAACGTCGTGCGCCGCACCGGGTTGCGCGGGAACGCGGTCGTGTACGGCGAGCGCCCCGGCAGCATGCGCAGTATGCCTTCCATGAAGTAGACAAAACCCTGGCCGCCCGCGTCGACGACCTTTGCTTCCTTGAGCACGGCCAGTTGTTCCGGCGTCTTCTCAAGCGCTTCGTTCGCCGCATCGACCGTCGCGTGCAGCACGGCGTAGAAATCCGGCTCAGCAGCAGCGGCCTTGAAACAGGCGTTGGCCGCCGCACCCGCGACCGAAAGGATCGTGCCTTCGACCGGCTTGAGCAGCGCTTTGCGCGCGGCTTGCACGCCGTCGGCGAGCGCGCTCGCGAATTCCAGCGTGTTGATCGCGTCGCGGTGGCGCACCGCGTGCGCAAAACCGCGGAACATCTGTGAGATGATGACGCCCGAGTTGCCGCGCGCGCCCATCAATGACCCCTGGGCGGCCGCGGCGGCGACGTCCTTGAGCGACCTCGTGTGCTGTTTGTGGGCTTCGACCATCGCCGCGCGCACGGTGAAGAACATGTTCGTGCCGGTGTCGCCGTCGGGCACGGGAAAGACGTTGAGATCGTTGACGACCGAGCGGTATTTACGCAAGAAGTAGGTGCCCGCGACCAGGAAGTCGGCGAATAGCGTTCCGTCGCAAGCGATTACTTGCACGCAGGCGTTTCCTCTTGAAGCGACCGTCCCGGCTATGGTACTATACCGTGGTCATTCTTGTCCGTCCGAAAGGAACCCTCATGGCCAAGCGTTGCGACGTGTGCGGCAAAGGCCCCGCGTCAGGCAACAACGTCAGTCACTCGATGCGTAAAACGCGTCGTCGCTGGCTACCGAATCTGCAATCCATCCGCATCAAAGAAGGCGGCACCGTCAAGACGGCGCGCGTCTGCACGACCTGCTTGAAATCCCGGCGCGTCGCGCGCGCGGTCTAAAGCTACTAGGGCTGCACCCACACGCGGACGAGGCAGTGCGCCGCCACACCGCCCGTTGTGAACGTGGTGCCGAGCGGGATGACCGAGTTCACGACCACCGCCCCATGTTTGTCGATCGCGGTCACCGTCCAATAGGTCGAATTGCAGTCGACTTTCGATGCGAACCCCGATCCTGGATTGAACTGCGCCTCGTACCACGTGTTGTAATTGTACTGGCAGCCGCTCTGCAGCAGCATGCCGCCCTGTGAATTGCAGACCGATTTGTCGGTGATATACGGGTCGATGTTCTCAGCCCAACCGCCGCCCTGGAAAAGCGTCGTCGAGGGCGGATAGTAGAGACAGACGGTCGCTTGCGCGGCGTTGCAGAATTTTTGCATGTCGAGCGCCGTCTGCGAATATGTGCCCGGCGGCTCGACGACCGGCGTTTGTTGAAGCAGCGCGATGAGATTGCTCGCGGACAAATGCAGATTGCCGACTTCCTTGTAGACCGGGCCTGCATTCAAGAGCTTAAGCGCTGACGTCCCTAAGCCGGCAGCCATCGAAATGTTCGTCGCTCGCTGCAGATGTTCGTTGCGCAGCGCTCCCAGCGTCACGACGTATTTGCCGACCGAAACCTTCGTACTCGCCGGCAGCTGTTCGCGCTGCTGCTTGGACAGGGATGTGATCGCCGGAATGGCCGCCATCTGATTCACGGCATTTGTTGGGCCTGTGGCCGCACCGACGACGAGGGACACGATGGCGACAAGCAATGGCATGGGGACATCCTCCGTCGGACGTAAACGAGTACTGCCGTTGCGTTAGCAACGCGGTACGGCGACGTTTCGTCTCGCGCTTAGCGCAGCCTGCGCAGGTGATCGTAGCCGGAGGAGGTGACTGCTTCTCGCTTGCCCGAGCGTTCGATCCAGACGCTCCCGTCGCCGCTCACGAATCGGCCGATCGCGATGAGCGGACGCCCAAAACGCTTGCGGTATCCGTCGGCCACGTGTTTGTACGCGCGCGCATCGATGGCTGCCAGCAGCTCGTAGTCATCTCCGCCGTTGAGGACAAGATCAACGGCGTCCAGTTCACGCTGCTGCGCGACCGCGACGACGTCGTCGCCCGGCGTAAGCGCACCCGCATCGAGCACGAGGTCGAGGTGCGACGCGCGCGCCATACGTGCGCCGTCCGTCGAGAGCCCGTCGGATAGGTCCATGAGCGCGTGCACCGCGCGCCGCGACCCGAAGTACCGTCCCTCGCGCAAGCGCGCTCGCGGCTCGAAATAGGCCTGCTGCAAGGAAGCGGCGATCGCTGGATCGAGATGCAACGGCTTTGCCGCATCGATAAGCGCGAGCCCAGCAGCGGCTCGGCCGAGCGGCGCCGTGATCGCAGCGACGTCGTTCGCTTTTGCGTTTGCGCGCGTGCGCATCCGGCTTGCCCGCACCTCTCCTGCCACCGTGAGCGCAATCGTGAGTGCCGGTGCGCGCACGATATCGCCGCCTGCGATCGCGCAGGATGCGCTGTTCGCAAGCGCGGCCATGCCGCGGTAGAACCCGCGGATCCAATCGTCATCGACATCGGCCGTCAGACCGAGCGCGACGACAGCGACCGCCGGCGTGCCGCCCATCGCGGCGATGTCGGAAAGATTCTCCGCCAGCGCCTTGCGTCCAAGCGCTTGCGGCGTTGTCTGCGCGCGGCGGAAGTGCACGCCGTCGACGAGCATGTCGGTCGTCAGCAGGCTCAGATGATGCGGATGCGTCTTCCAAGCTGCGGCATCGTCGCCGATGCCGACGCGCAGCGCGCGCGGGGGCGCCGCCAGCGCCTCGGCGATGCGCGCGACGAGTTCGTCTTCGGTTAGGCTCGAGCTCGCCTCGCGATCGCTCAGCCGGCGCATAAAGAGCGGGCGCGCACGATCGTCGCTGCCGGATCCGGCGTGGCGAAAATGCCGGCGCCCATGACTGCGATGTCCGTGCCTGCACGGGCGACGTCGGCGATATTGTCGAGCGTGACGCCGCCATCGACTTCGATCTCGATATCCAAGCCGCGCCCGTCGATGAGCGCGCGCGCTGCTCTCACTTTCTCGGTGGACGTCGGAACGTACGGTTGTCCTCCAAAACCCGGATTCACGCTCATCACGACCAGGATATCGATATACGGGAGGATCTGATCGAGTTCGCTCAACGACGTCGCTGGATTGATCGCAAGGCCGGCGCGTACGCCGAGTTCCTTAATATTGGTGACCAGGCGATTCGCGTGAACAGTCGCTTCCCAGTGAACGCTGATGATGTCAGCGCCTGCTTGAGCGAACTCTGCGACGTAGCGCTCGGGCTCTTCGATCATGAGATGCACGTCAAACGTCAGCTTCGTCAGCTTGCGCAGGTCTTTGGTGACCTTCTGGCCCCACGTGATGTTGGGCACGAAATGACCGTCCATCACGTCGATGTGCAGACCGTCTACGCCGGCGCGCTCGACAAGCTCGATCTGCGCGCGGATATCGGCGAAGTCAGCCGACAGCAGCGAAGGCTCGATCTTCATGGTGCGGGCGTTCGCAGCGGCCGCCTCAATCCCCTTAGAGGTTGGTGGTCGTGGTCAGCACGCCGTCGATGTACGTCTGCACGCTGCCTTGACCGGTCACCGTGATGTCGAGCTGCAGTGTGACGCCGCCTTTTGTCGTCTCATCGTACAAATCGTGCGAGCCGGTCGTATCGACCAGTGCGATGCGCACGCGTTTTGCAGAGGCGAGCTGCGGCAACGCGACTTGGATGCGCAGCGAACGCGCAACGGGAGCGGCAGACGGGCTGCCCTCGCCGCTCGGTTGCACGGGCGGCGAGGCCGTCTCCGGAGCCGGCGTTTGCGCGACCGGAGCTTCGGTCGGCGTGGCGGTCGGCGAAGGCGTCGGCGTCGGCGGCGCGCCGCCGCTGACATGCAAGATCACTTTGTCGCCCGTGCCCAGCGGCTGGCCTGGAAGCGGATCTTGTGCGATCACGATGCCGCGCGGTTTCGCATCCTTTGCGATCGGCAGCCACAGCGGCGGTCCGAGAGAAACACCCGCCTGTTTCGCCGCGGTTTGCGAGAAGGCCAGCGACAGGCCGACGAAGTTCGGCACGTACACTTGAGGGCGGCCTTGGGCGACGACGACGTCGACGCGCGACCCGACCGCCACATCGGTGAGCGCGATCGGATCCTGCGACAAAATCCGCCCCGCCGCCACGGTGTCGCTCTTCTGCTTGGTGACGTTGCCGAGGCTCAAGCGCGCGTTGCCCAACGCGATCTGGGCGTCGCGCAACGAGAGGTCGCCAAGGTCGGGGACGCTTGTCGCAGCAGGACCGTCGGACACCACGACGTCGACGATGCGGCCGCGGCGCACGTGCTCGCCGGCCGCCGGAAATTGACCGACGACATCTCCTTTGCCGATCTTGTCGTCGTTATGATGCGCGACGACGCGCAAACTGACGCCGGCGCGATCGGCGACGCTCTGCGCAACGTCGAGCGACATGCCCGCGAAGTCCGGCAATTCGACGGGGCTGCCGGCCGGCGCGAACAATCGATAGGCGCCGACGCTGACCAGGACGATCAGTACGAGTAAGAGCGACAGCGCGACGATGAGCCCGGGTGATATGCCCCGGCGGCTTGGCCGTTTCGGAGGCGGAATGGAATAGCCGGCGCTGCGCCGGCGCTTCGTCGGTCCGGTCGAACTCACGCGAGCGCTTCGAGGACGTCGACCGCGATGTCCGCGTTCGAATAGACATGCGTGACGTCGTCGTGCTCCTCCAACGCGTCCAGGAGCTTGAGCACCGCCGCCGCGGACTCGCGCGGCACGGGTGCCTGGTTCTTGGCGACGAGTTCGAGAGATGCCGATGTGACGGCGAGGCCGCGTGGCGCGAGCAGCGTTCGCTCGATCTCATCGCGCGCGTGCCCGAGCGCGCGCGGCTCCGTGACGATGTCGGCCGTGTCGCCCTCCGCTTTGACGTCGACGACACCGTCCACGACGGCACATTCGAGCAGATCGTCTTCTGAGATGCCCGTCGTCGGGATCGAGATGACCCCGCGCTCTTCGAATGACCAGCCGACGCTGCCCGTCTCACCAAGATTGCCCCCGTTGCGCGAGAACATGTAGCGCATCTCCGACGCGGTACGGTTGCGGTTGTCAGTGACCACATCGACGATCACCGCAACGCCGGCAGGGCCAAAGCCCTCGTAGCGCATCTCTTCGAAGGCGTCGCCTTTGCCTGCGCCCGCCGCGCGCGCGATCGCGCGCTTGATGTTATCGACCGGCATATTGTTGTCGCGCGCTTTGGCGACGGCCATCTTAAGCCGGAAGTTCGCCTCGGGATCCGGAGATCCCGAACGCGCGGCCACGATGATCTCCTTGCTCAGCTTTGTGAACAGCTGGCCGCGCTGCGCGTCGACTTTGCCCTTGCGCAGACGGATGTTGTGCCATTTCGAGTGACCGGACATATGGTGGTGTTCAGCGCGGTGCGGCGCCGGCCTCTTGCGGCTGGCGCGGCGCGAGCGGCATCCCCAGGCGCAGGCGGATGATGTCGCGGATCGTCCGCAGGATCACCATCGGCGTGGCGCCTTTCGATACGCCGGTCGTGCGCGGGTAATGATGAACGCCGATTTGCGTCAGCGGCACGCCGGCCCGCTTCAATTTGATGAGCAGCTCAGAGCTGATGAATGCGCCGTTCGATTCGAGTTCGACGCGCGCAAGCGCGTCGCGATGGAGCATCTTCCACGCGCAGTCGATATCGCGCACGCGCAGACCGAACACGAGCCATACGATCAGCCGGTAGCTGCGCGCGATGAAGAGCCGATGCCACGGATCGCTGCGCTTGATGCGATAGCCGGCCACCACCGGACTGGCGCTGGCGAGCTCGAGCGTCGCGGGCAGTTCGCCAAGGTCGAATTGGCCGTCGGCATCGGAGAAGAACACCAGGTCTTTGGTCGCGCTCGCGAAGCCCGTGCGCAAGGCCGCGCCATAGCCGCGATTGGTCGCATGGCGCACAAGCCGCACGTGCGGATCCTCCTGCGCAAGCCGCGTCACGATCTGCGCGGTCGCGTCCGCGCTGCCGTCGTCGACGACGATGACCTCGTAGTCCGCGCCGTTCGCCTGCGCCGCCTTGAGCGCGCCGTGCACCGTGCGTTCGATGATCGCTTCTTCGTTGAAGGCCGGAAAAAAGATCGAGAGCGATGCCACCGTCAAATCCAGCCGATGCAGTCTTCCTTCTGCCCTTGGCCGCAGCCCCAGGGCAGCCACATGTGGTCGCGCCAGCTGTTGTATGTGATCGGCAGCGCGCCCAGGATCGGGTAGAAGTAGGCGAATCCGACGATGCACAACGCCACATACGCGCCGACCGCAAGGCGCACCGCGAACAAGAAATTCGGATCGGTCTTCTCCTTCGCGCGCGCCCAACGCCACAGGCGCAAGAGCACATACGCCGTGCACAGACACACGAGCGCCGTATTATTGTAGATGTTGTACTGGAAGTCGATGCGCGGCGATGCGACCCACGGGATCCAGTGCAAGAAGCATGCGGCCACGACGATGAGCATGCCTTTGTGGCGCTCGCGCCATGCGAGCCAAGCCGAAACGGGCACGGTGATCACACCCGCGACCCACACGAACGGATTCGGCAGCGCAAGGACCTCTGCGACGATCTGCACGGGATCGCTTGGCTTGGACAAGGTTTGATAGTAGTAGGCGACCGGGCGCAGGTCGAGCGGCCACGTCCACCATTTCGAGGCGTAGACGTGCGTCGCTTTGATCGTCGCGTGATAGACGTACATCCCGTACTGCGAGCTTAAGATATCTTGCCACGTCTGGCCGAGCGTGAAATAGGGGATGTAACACGCGCCATACAGGACCACGCCGATGACGGCGACGGTCGACACGATCAACGGGATGCGCCACGAAAGCGGATTGCCCCACAAGAGGCGTCGCGGCAGATCGCCGGCTGCTTCGGCGCGCCAACGCCAATACGTCGGCAGGAAGCTTTGTGCGGTCACCAGCACGGCGGCGAGCGTCAGCGTCGCAGCGTCGAACAAACCATACCACTTGCTCGAACACACCGCGCCCAGCGAAAGAGCGGTGAGCACCAGCCAGATGCCCCATTGCTGTCTGTCTGCGAACTCCGTACCGCCGACGATCGCGTGAATCGCGCCGTCGGCTTGCCAGCGGACGGTCGTGTCGCCCTCAACGGCTTGCGCGCCGTCGTTATTCCACACGACGCGCTGCGTGCCGTCATCGAAGGACGCATTCTTGAGCGGCTTACGCTGACCCGACGCGAACTCAAGCGTCTGTTCGCGCGCGACCGAACCATCCGGATATACGACGGTATCACCATCGCGATGTTCGCGCCGCGAGCGCAGGGCCCACCAAATCGAGAACGTCGTCATGATCGCGATAAAGGCCAGATACGCGTACCAGGAAGGCCCGGGCGGAGCCTTGCTTGGATCGTAGTATGCGACCTCGATCGCGACGAACGCGATGATGACGATCACGACCCCCGCCAGTGCTGCGACGGACTGCCAGTCGGGGTACGAGCCACCGCTGCGGCGCACGATCTGCGCCGACGTGAAGTAGCGATACCCGCAGTACAGCGCGCAGAGCGAGAAAAAGCCGACGAAGATGTCGGGCAGCGCGGTGCGCGCCTGCACGAAGAAAAAGCCGCTCGTCAGAAGCAACACGCAGGCGACGATCGCGGCCGGCGTCGATGCGAACATGCGCTTTGCGAAGGCATAGAGGACGGGAACGGTCGCGATGCCCACCAGCGCACACGCCACGCGCGAGCTTACCGGATCGCCAACCTGGTTGCGCACAAAAAATTCGCCGAATGACAGGCCATGCGCGGACAGCCACGCACCGAACGCCGGCAGCGCGATTTGGAAGAACCACGCGGTCGCAGCCATGCTGAGCTTGGTGAGCGGCGGATGGGTCGACTCGTACACGACTTGGTGCTTGAGATACTCCTGCGCTGAGCGCGCGTAATAGATCTCATCGAAAATGCGCGAGTTCGGCGCACTAATGCGGAAAAGCAGCAAGAACGCAGTCGCCGCGGTCAAGCCGGTAGCGACCCACCAATCGGTGCGCGTGAAACCGATGAGGCCTTCGAGCAATTGCGGGCTGCGCCGTGGCGGCGCCGGCGGTGCGCGCGGCGCCCGGCCGCCTGCAAACCATGACTTCACCGCCGCGTCGAATTCGTCGATCAGGTACACGCTCGACACTGCGAAGAAGCACACGACGTTGATGATCGACATCGAGTGCACGAGCAAGGGGTTGAGATCCATCGACGGCGTCTTCAGATAATAGAGGCCGTATAACAAATCGATCATGAAGGTGCACGCGAGCGCGAGCGTGACGATGCGTGGGATGGGCCCGAGCGGCCGCACGAGCGTCACGAGCACGACCGCGGTGAAGATGTAGCGCTCGTGCATGCGCGTCAGCAGCATGAAGTAGCCGAGCATCACGAGGAAGCATGCGAAGATGAAGCTGTTCTCGGCCTCCTGACGCGAGACGTCCGAGCCGGTCGTACGCCATTGGCGCATGGCAAAGGCGATGAGGAAGCCGGTGAAGATGCCGACGCCCCACAGCCACAGCGGTCCGAGATTCAAGTGCATGCCGAAGATCGTCGGTGTGACCGGCTGCTGGTCGGGCTGCCAGAAGTCGTTCTTCATCGAATATAAGTTGAACGCATTGACGGAATTGTATGGATAGCCGTCGCGCCCGTGCGCGTACGCGGCGTAGAGCCATTGGAACACGTCGAGCGGATTTTTGAAGAAATCGAGGACGATCGCGATGGGCAGCGCGACGAGATGCGGTAACTGCGAAGCGGCGCTGATCGCGCCTTCGATCAGCGATGGGAACGGGGTGAACTGAACTGTTCCGAGATACGCGACGAGCAAGCTCACGACCGGAAACGCGGCGAGCCGCCAGGTCACGCCTTGACGGCGCAGCTGCCACAGCACGAACAGCGGCACGAGCGCGATCGGGTGCGGCTTGATCAAGATGGCGAACGCGAGGCTTGCCCACGCGAATTCAAATCGTTCGGTCAGCGCCAGGTAGATCGCCCACACGACGAAAACGGCCCCGACCGAGTCGGCCTGTCCCCAATACGCCGACAAGAATGCGATATCCGGATTGAGGGCCGCGATGATCGCGGCTCCGACCAACGCGATCTGGGTCGACCAGTTGCGCCGCATGATCAGGTAGACGAGATAGACCAACCCGATATCTGCGAGAATCGCCGGCATCTTGATCGAGATGAGCATCGTGTCGATGCCGTGCGCGGCAAGGCCGAGGTGGTCGAGCACCCAGTGCAGTCCGGCCGCGGCCCATAGGAACAACATGTAGCCCGGCGGATAGTCGATGAACTGGACGTGCGTGTAAAAACCCCACGGCCCGTACTGCCCGAGGACCAGCATCCAGTTCTCGAACGTCGAGATGTCGACGGCGTGGCCGACAAGCGTGATCGGGATGAGCCGCAAAACGAACGCCGCCGCGCAAAGGGCGGCGATGTTCACGATCTCTTTCCGTGTGAGCGGCGTCCCCGCCGCGCCGCTTGGTTCGTTCGCGCGGTCGCTCGCGGGAGGACGGCCCTGGCTCGCGGCTTGTGGGACCGGCTTGGGTCCTGCCGCGGTGCGCTGTGACACGACTTATCGGTTCTCCTGATGGGACGCGTCCAACCTGCTGTTCGGATGCAATGCGCGATTGGTTTCGGCGTACGACAAGAGTCGCCGATCGCCGCAATCGTGATGACGCGCATCGCGCACGCCGGCCCTTCCATTCGTCTATCGGCATGTCCGGTCGAGCGAGGTTATGCGCGCGGGACGGCAGAAAACGGCGGTGCCGACCGTGACGATGGGGAACCGCGGCTCTTCGATGTCATCATCACCCGCGCTCGCAGCGCATGTAGAGACGACGAACATAAGCCCGAGCGTGTTGAGCCGCTATACAAGCGACATCGCGCGTTATTTGCGCGCGAATGCCCTGCCGCAAAGCTCGCTTGCCGGCACGATGACCTCCTACCATATGGGATGGATCGATGCCGGCGGCCACAGCCATGATGCGTCGCCGGGCAAGCTCGTGCGTCCAAGCCTCTGCCTGTGGGCGTGCGAGGCGAGCGGCGGCGATGCGGTGCTCGCGCTGCCGGTTGCTGCGGCCCTCGAGTGGACCCACAACTTCACGCTGGTTCACGACGACATCCAAGATGGTGACCGCATGCGGCGCCATCGTGAGACCGTATGGGCGATCTGGGGCGCGCCGCAGGGCATCAACGCCGGCGACGCGTTGCATGCGCTCGCAATGCGCTCGTTGACCGCAAGCGGTCCCTATCCCGAACGCCAGCTGCGCGCCGCGCGCATCATCGCCGACGCGACGCTTGTCACCGTCGAAGGCCAGTGCCTCGATCTGCGCATGGAGGGCCGGCCGGAAGCGTCGGTGCGCGCGTACCTGCGCGTCGTCGGCTTCAAGACGGGCGCCTTGCTCGGCGCGAGCTTGCAGACCGGCGCCGTGATGTCAGGCGCGTCCGATCAAACCGCGCAGCGATTCCGCAAAGCGGGTGAACTGCTCGGCAAGGCGTTTCAGATCCGCGACGACTGGTTGGGTGTGTGGGGCGACACCTCGGCGACCGGCAAGTCTTCGGAAGGAGATGTCACTCGCCGCAAGCTCACGTTTCCGATCGTCGCGGCTTTTTCCGCGATGAAACCGGTGCAGCGCGAGCGGCTGCGCGAGTTGTTCGGCTCCGGAGTGCGCGACGCGGGGCGGCAGATACGCGCGCTGCTCGAGGCGGCAGGCGGCCCCGAGCTTACGGCATCGGCTCCACAACACTACGCGGCGAGGGCGATCCGAGAGATCAAAGCGGCCGGCCTTGTGCCGGCGCGCGTCGCAGAATTCGTCGAGGTTGCAGAGTATGTGGCAAAACGCGTTCGATAACAAGGCGGTAAGCACGTTCGCGTCAATAGGATCTGCTTTTGTCAATCGCCGCGCGCGCACTGGAAACGGCAGCCTTGCGCCGGTCGATGGCGGCACCGCGTCCAGAAAGGCCGATCACATCCGGATCAACATCGAAGACGATGTCGCGAGCAAAGGCATCGACAACGGCTTTGACGCGTATCGCTTCGTGCATTGCGCGCTGCCGGAGGTCGACCTCGACGCCATCGAAACGTCCACGGAGTTGTTCGGACGCCGCCTCGCAGCGCCGATCTTGATCTCGTGCATGACGGGCGGCACCAGCGAAGCGCGCGAGATCAACCGCACGCTTGCGCGCGTCGTGCAGGGTGCCGGCCTGGCGATGGGCCTCGGATCGGGCAGAGTATTGCTCGAACATCCGGAGCTGCTTGATACATTCAACGTGCGCCCGCTTGCGCCTGACGCATTGCTGTTCGCGAATCTCGGCGCCGTGCAGCTCAATCGCGGCTGCGGCGTCGAAGAATGCAGACGTCTGGTAGACATGCTGTCCGCCGATGCGCTCGTGCTGCATCTCAACGCACTGCAAGAAGCGCTGCAACCGGACGGCGACACATGTTTCGACGGTCTGCTCGGACGCATCGCAGAGGTGTGCGCGCGCCTCGAGCGTCCCGTCATCGTCAAGGAAGTCGGCTGGGGCATCGCTTCCGACGTCGTCGAACAGCTTTTCAGCGCCGGCGTCAGCGCGATTGACGTCGCCGGCGCGGGCGGCACCAGCTGGAGCGAAGTCGAGCGCCACCGCATCGAGGCCGCGTGGCGCAATCGCGTCGCCGCCTCTTTTGCGGGTTGGGGCATCTCGACCGCGGAGTGCCTGCGCGATGCGCGCCGCGTCGCGCCCGACAAACACATCTTCGCGAGCGGCGGCATCCGCGACGGCATCGACATCGCAAAGGCGATCGCGCTGGGCGCGGACCTCGTCGGCATCGCCGGGCCGTTCTTGCGCGCGGCTGCCGCAGGCGAACAGGCGGCTGCAGACTTGGCGCGCGAGTGGATAGAGGTCTTGCGCATCGCGATGTTCGGCGTCGGCGCCAAAACGCTCGCGCACTTGCGCGCAACGCCGCGCTGCCGGCGCCGCGACGACGGCGACGCCGCGCTGCGCAGCGAGCGGCTTCACTATCGCACCGAGGGTGCGAGCAAGTTCCACGACATCACCGAAGACGTGGCGGCAGCCGTGAAGCGTTCGGGTGTGCGCAACGGGCTCGTGCATGTCTATTCCACGCACACCACGGCCGCTATTCGCATCAACGAGAACGAAGAATTGCTGCTCGGCGATTTCGAGCGCTTCCTCGAACGGGTCGCGCCGGCCGGCAATGGCGCCTACGAGCACGACGACATCCCACGGCGCGTCGGCGTCGCGCCCGACGAACCCGTCAACGGCCACTCGCATTGCCGCCACCTGCTGCTGTCCTCGAGCGAGACGCTGCCGGTCGTTGAAGGCGTGATCGCGCTCGGGCGCTGGCAGCGCATCTTCCTGATCGAGCTATGCTCGAGCCGCGAGCGCGACGTCGTCGTGCAGGTCATCGGTGCGTGAGCGAATCGTTTGAACGCAGCGCCGCCGACGCGTACTGCGCGCGCATGGCCAGCGGCCACTACGAGAATTTCATCGTCGCCTCGCGTTTTGCGCATCCGCTCGTCCGTCGCGACTTGCGGCGCATTTACGCGTTCTGCCGCTCGACGGACGATTTCGGAGACGAGAGCGGCGATGCGGCGCTCACGCGACTCGAACGTTGGCGCGATGAGGTCGTGGCGCTGTTCGAAGGCCGTATGCCGGTGCACCCGGTGCTGGTCGCATTGCAGGAAACGGTCGAGCGCCTGCACATGCCGGCCGCGCCGTTCCTCGATCTGATCGCGGCCAACGTCCAGGACCAGCGAGTCGATCACTACGACAGCATGGCCGAGCTGCACTCGTACTGCGAGCACTCCGCCGCACCGGTCGGCCGCATGGTCCTCAAAGTGTTCGGCATCGGCGGCGCGGACGCGGAACAGCTTTCGGACGATGTCTGCATCGGTCTGCAGCTGGCGAATTTCGCGCAAGACGTGAGCGTCGACCGCGGCAAAGGACGTTGCTATCTGCTCGCGCCGGAGGTGTCTCGCGACGGCATCGCCGGCGCCGTCAAGGCGCATTGCGAGCGCGCGCGCACCCTGCTCGCGTCGGGCTACGACCTCGAAGCGATGGCTCCGCCGGCGTTGCGCTTCCAGCTGGCATTGTATCGCCTTGGCGGCCTTGCCATCATCGCCGCGATTGAGCGCTGCGGATATCACACCGACGTGCAGCGCCCTGCGGTCTCGGCCGCCGGCAAAGCAAAGACGCTCGGCGGCGCGCTGCTGCGGCTCGCGCGCCGTGGCGATCAGCATATGCGCCGCGCCGAAACCGCCTGACATGGCAGCCGCCGCGCTGACGCTGCGCGAGTCCGAGCGCTATTGCCAGCGCATGGCTTCGCGCGAGGCCAAGAACTTCTATTGGGGCTTCATCTCGCTCGAACGCGATCAGCGCGTCGCGATCTACGCGCTGTACGATTTCGCGCGTCAAGTCGACGACGAGGCGGACACGCCCGGCCGTTCGGGTTTGGCGCAGCGGCTCGAGGCGCAGCGCGAACGCGTGCGCGCCTGCGCGCGCGGCGAGTTCACCGATCCGGTCATGCACGTGTTGGCGCACGCGATGACGCGCTACGGCATTCCCGAGCAAGAGCTGCTCGCGCTGGTCGACGGCGTCGACATGGATTCGTACCGCGCCCGCTATGCGACGTGGGCCGAGCTGCAGACGTATTGCCGCCTCGTCGCGTCTGTCGTCGGCCGCATGTGCGTGCGCATCTTCGGATTTAGCGACCCGGCGGCGCTCGATCACGCCGATGAATTGGGACTTGCGCTGCAGCTGACGAACATCTTGCGCGACGTGCGCGAAGACGCGCAGCTCGGGCGCATCTATCTGCCGGCCGAGGATCTCGAGCGCTTCGGCGTCACCGAGCGCTATCTGCTCGAAGGACGCCCGAGCGCGAACTGGCGCGCACTCGTCGAGTTCGAGACGCAGCGCGCGCGTGCGCTTTTCGCACGCGGGCTGCTCGTCACCGACTACATACCGCGGCGCGCAGCGGTGTGCGTGCAGACGATGGCCGGCATCTACTTCAGCATCCTCGGAAAAATCGAACGCGACCCGGAGCTCCCGTTGCGCGCACGCGCGTCTCTGTCACGCATCGAAAAGCTGCGCGTCGTGCTTGAGTCATGGCTGCGCGCAGGGTAGCGGTCGTCGGCGCGGGCCTTGCAGGCCTCGCTGCGGGGCTCGACCTGCACGACGCAGGTTGCGAGGTCACGCTGTACGAGCGCAGCCGGCTGCTCGGCGGGCGTGCGACATCGTTCGTCGCCGGCGGACACGAAGTCGACAATGGGCAGCACGTCTTTTTGGGCTGCTGCACCGAGTTCATCGATTTTGTCGAACGCGTCGGCATGGGAACGCATCTCCATCTGCAAGAGCGATTTGAAGCGGTCGTCATCTCGCGTAGCGGCGTCATCAGCCGGCTGCGCGCGGGGCGGCTTCCGGCTCCGCTGCACATGATCGCGTCGTTCGCGGGCTATCGTCATCTCGGGTGGAACTCGAAGATGCGCGTCGCGCGCGCTTTAGCTGGAGCGGCCAGCGCGCAACGCTCCAGCAGTTCTTTCGGCGACTGGCTCGCGCAGCGCGGGCAAGACGAACAGGCGCTGCGCGCGTTCTGGCGGCCGTTTTTCGTGCCGGCACTGAATGCGCCGCTCGACCGCATGAGCGCAGCCGATGCCGGGTTTGTCATGAGTACCGCGTTTCTCGCGAACGCGGGCGCAGCGCGTTTCGGTTATTCGACCGTGCCGTTGGCGCACATCGCGGCTGCCGCGGCCGCGCGTTTGGATTTTGTGCGCTTGGAAACGCCGGTCACGGGGCTCGCGCTGTCGGCGCGCGGCGATCGCGCGCTCGCGCTTGAGCTCGATGGCGGCGAGCGCCCGCAGTTCGACGCCGTCGTACTGGCGCTGCCGCCACCGCAACTGGCGCAGCTGCTCGGCGACCCGGCGCGCGCAGGCTTGTCGGCGCTCGATCAATACGACTCGCTGCCCATCGTCGACGTCCACTTATGGCACGATCGCGGGTCGCTCGGCTTTGATTTCGCTGCGCTGCTCGACTCGCCGATCCAATGGATCTTTGAAAAAGCGCCCGGCTACTTGTGCGCCAGCATGAGCGCTGCGGAGGAATACGTCGGCAAGCCGAGCCGCGAGCTGATCGATCTGTGCTGGAGCGAGGCGCGAGCGCTGCTCCCGGGCCTGCTCGACGCTTCGCTCGAAGACGGCGCGGCGACGCGCACGCCGGCCGCGACGTTCATGGCACGCGCCGGCACCACGCGACCAGGCGCACGCACGGCGCTGGACAATGTCGTGGTCGCGGGTTCATGGACGAATACCGGCTGGCCTGACACAATGGAATCCGCGGTGATCAGCGGGCGCTCTGCGGCTGCGGCGATCGTCACGCAAGGAGAATCGAGCGTTGCCTGACGCGCTACAACGCGGGATCGACTGGCTGCTGGAAAATCAGCATCCTGACGGCTGGTGGACCGGCGAGCTTGAGACCAACGTGACGATGACCGCCGAGCACGTGCTGCTGCTGCGCTTTCTCGGGCTGCCGCTCGATGCGATTCGCGACGGCGCGATCGCCCATTTCATGCGCTATCAGCGTGAGGACGGATCCTGGGCGCTCTATCACGATGGTCCGGCCGACCTGAGCACGACGATCGAGACGTACGCCGCGCTCAAGGTGCTCGGCGTCGCACCCGAAAGCGCGCCGATGGTGAAGGCGCTCGACGTCATCCGCCGGCTCGGCGGGGCCGCCGAAGCGCGCGTGTTCACCAAGATCTGGCTCGCGCTTTTCGGCATCTATCCATGGTCTGGCATCCCGACCATGCCGCCCGAGATCGTATTTCTGCCGTCGCGCGTGCCGTTCAATCTTTACAGCTTCTCCTGCTGGGCGCGGGGCACGATCGCGCCGCTCACCATCGTCATCGCGCGCCGCCCGGTGCGCGACCTCGGCGTTTCGCTCAGCGAGATCATCGTCAACGGCAGCGAGGCGCGCATGGCACGCGTGCCCGGGAATGGCGTCTTCTGGTGGCTCGATGCATTGCTCAAGACGTACGAGCGCCTTCCGGTCAAGCCTGGACGCAGCATCGCACGCCGCCACATGACGCGCTGGATCATCGAACGCCAAGAAGCCGACGGCAGCTGGGGCGGCATACAGCCGCCGTGGGTCTATTCACTCATCGCGCTCAGTCTTGAAGGCATGGGCCTCGATCATCCGGTGATGCGCAAGGGGCTCGAAGGCATGAACAGATTTGCGGTCGACGATGCGGATGGCTGGCGTTTCTCCGCGTGCATGTCGCCGGTGTGGGATACGGCGTGGGCCGTGCGCGCGTTGCGCATGGCGGGCGTGCCGCGCGAAGATCCGGCGTTGCGCAAGGCGATCCGCTGGCTGCTCGACGAGCAGATCGTCTGCGGGGGCGATTGGCAGGTGCGCTGCGCGCTCGACGAGTGCGGCGGGTGGGCGTTTGAATTCGACAACGACATCTATCCCGATGTCGACGACACGGCGGTCGTCGTGCTCGCGCTGCTCGAAGGCGGCGAACCGGACGTCGTCCGCGCCGCTGTCGATAAAGCCGTGCGCTGGACGCTCGCGATGCGCTCGAGCAACGGAGGCTGGGCCGCGTTCGACCGCGACAACACCAACGAGCTCGCCTATCGCATCCCATTCGCGGATTTCGGCGCGATGATCGATCCTCCGTCCGAAGACGTCACCGCGCACGTCATCGAGATGCTTGGCGCGCTCGATCGCGGCGAACGCGATCGCGACGTGCGCAGCGGCCTTGCATATCTGCAGCGCACGCAGCGTCCGGACGGCTCCTGGTTCGGCCGCTGGGGTGTCAATTACGTGTATGGCACGTGGTGCGCGATCTGGGGACTCGCTGCGGTCAACGCGGGTCAGGCGATGACCTTGCGCGGGGCGCACTGGCTCACCGGCGTCCAGAACCGCGATGGCGGCTGGGGCGAGACCTGTCACTCGTACGTCGACCCGTCGTTCGCCGGCATCGGACGCAGCACGGCGTCGCAGACGGCCTGGGCAGTGATGGGCCTACAGCGCGCCGGCTTTGAAGACCATCCGGCGTGCGCGCGCGGCCTCGACTATCTGCGCGAACGGCAAAGCGGCGGCACGTGGCCAGAGCCCGAACACACCGGCACTGGATTTCCGAGGGACTTCTACATCAACTATCATATGTACAGACACTTGTTCCCTGTGATGGCGCTGGCGCTGGACCGGCAGCGCGAGCTTGAGATGCGCGGACGGCACGTGGGCGATCTGACCGCGCGGGAGACCGCATGAGCGTACCGCTCCGGCAGAAATTAGCCGTTTTCTCGTACTTGATGCGCCAGCGCATGCGCGGGCGCAAGAAGTATCCGCTTGTCTTGCAGCTCGAGCCGCTGTATCAGTGCAACCTGGCGTGCGCGGGCTGCGGCAAGATCCAGCACAACGATGAAGTGCTCGCGCGCCGGCTCAGCGTGCAGCAATGCATCGACGCGGTCGAGGAATGCGGCGCGCCGATCGTCTCGATCGCCGGCGGCGAACCGCTCATCCATAAGGAGATCGGCGAGATCGCAGCGGCGATCATCGAGCGCAAACGCTTCGTCTACCTCTGCACGAACGCGATCATGATGCGCCGCAAGCTCGATCAATTCAAGCCGTCGACCTATTTCGCGTGGTCGGTGCACATCGACGGCTTGCGCGAGCGCCACGACGAGTCGGTGTGCCGCGACGGCATCTTCGATCAAGCGGTCGCCGCCGTGCGCGAGGCGAAGCAACGCGGCTTCCGCGTGACCACCAATTCGACGTTCTTCGGCCAGGACGACGCGAACAGCATCCGCGGCGTGCTCGATTTTCTCAACGACGAGCTCGGCGTCGACATGATGCAGATCGCGCCCGGCTTTGCGTATGAGAAGGCGCCTGACCAAGAGCATTTCCTCGGGGTTGAGCGTACGCGCGCGATCTTCCGCGAAGCGTTTCGCGGCGGACGGCGCGGCAAGTGGCGCCTCAACCACAGCCCGCTCTATTTGGATTTTCTTGAAGGGAAACGCGATTTCTCGTGCACCGCGTGGGGCATCCCCTCATATTCGGTGCTGGGCTGGCAGCGTCCGTGCTACCTCATGTCGGATGCGCCATACGCGAAATCGTATAAAGAGCTGGTCGAAGACACGCAGTGGGAATTGTACGGGCGCGGCCGTCACGCCAAGTGCGAGAATTGCATGGCGCATTGCGGCTACGAACCAACGGCCGTCGAGGCGACGATGGGCTCGCTGAAAGAGATGGTCCGGGCCGCTGTCCTCAAGTAGCGACTACGTCTTCCTAACGGGCGCAAGCGGATTTGTCGGCAGCCACGTGGCGGACGCCCTGCTGCGCGCCGGTTATCGCGTGCGCGCGCTCGTGCGTCACAACGGCGCAACGCAGGAGCGTGGGCGGCGACCGGACGTCGTCCCGAGCGGCGTCGAGATCGTCGAGGGCGATCTCACGCGTTCGGGCGAGCTCGCGCGCGCACTTGACGGCTGCCGTTACCTCGTGCATTGCGCGGCGCTGTATTCGTTCGCGCCGCGCTTGCGCGCCGACATCGAGCGCGTCAACGTCGCGGGCACGGCTTCGCTGCTCGATGCCGCCTACGTCGCCGGCGTCGAGCGCGCAGTGGTGACGTCAAGCTCGGCGACGGTCGGACCGGCGCGCAACGGGCATCTTGCGACCGAAGCGGATCGCGCGCCGGAGGAACATCATTCGGCGTATCATCGCTCGAAGATCTTGCAAGAGCGCATCGCGGGCGCTGCGCGTGTCGAAACCGTGCTCGTGCTGCCGACGACGCCGGTCGGTCCACGCGACGCCAAGCCGACGCCGACCGGACGTCTCGTCGTGGATTTCGCGCGCGGCCGCATTTTCGCGCGGCCGCCGGCGACCGGCGGCCTCAATCTTGTGGCGGTCGAAGATGTCGCCGCAGCGCACGTGGCGGGACTCCAGCGCGGCCGGGCACGCGAACGGTATTTGATCGGCGGTGAGAACCTCAGCTACGACGAGCTGTGGCGGGCTCTCGGCGAAGCGACCGCGCGGCCGGTACCGCGTTGGACGATTCCGTACGGCGTCGCGATCGCACTCGCGTACGCCGATGAAGCACGCTGCCGACTTTTGACAGCGGCGGAGCCGATGGTGCCGCTGGAGGGCGTGCGCATGTCTCGCCTGCGCATGCACGTCGAGTGCGCGAAGGCGCGCGACGAGCTCGGTTTTCACCCGACGTCCGTGCGGGCCGCGCTCGCACGGGCCGTCGCATGGTATCGCGGCCACGGATATCTCAACTGACCGCTCGCAACTGACGGTTCTCGCGGCGACGCGCATCGAAAAGCAAGCCGTGTGCGCCGCATTGGGTCCGCGGCGCGATGTGCGCATCATCGAATGCGGCGTGCGTTTGAAGCGTCTCAACAGACCCGAGTTCGATGGTCCAGTGATCACGTGCGGACTTGCGGGCGGCCTTACGCCGGAGCTTTCGACCGGCTCTGTCGTGATCGCCCAACGCGTGATGGCCTCGGATGGACGCGTCGTGGAATGCGATGAGCAGCTGTTCGCACAGCTCATGCGCGCAGCGCGCGATGAGGGCCACGAGCCGCACGCGGGAATGCTGCTGACGAGTGAAGCGCTCGTCAACGGGGCGTCGCGCGCCGCCTGGCTGCAGCGTGGATGCATCGCGGTCGATATGGAGACAGGTCTCGTGCGCGCGCCGCGCATCGCGTGCGTCAGGGCGGTGTTGGATACGCCGGCACGCGAGCTCTCAGATGCGTGGCTCGCGCCGTGGACGATCGCGTGGCGTCCAGATGCGTGGCCTCAAATCGGGTGGATCGCTCGTGAGGGACCGCGGTGCGCGCGCGTCGCCGCGCGCGTGCTCGCGAAGGCGCTGCTAGACCGCGACTGACTCTGCAGTCGGGAACCATTCGAGCAAGCGCTGCTCGACTTCATCCGCGAGAAAACCGGGCGTCGACGCTCCCGTCGCGATGCCGACGCGTTCTTGACCGCTAAACCACTCGCGCTGCAGGTCGTCGACCCGCTCGACGAGGTGTGCTTTCGCGCCTTCGGCCTCCGAGATCTCGGCGAGATGTCGAGTGTTGGCCGACTTGGTGCCGCCGATGACGATCATGACGTCGACGTCGCGCGCAAGCTCGCGCGCCGACAACTGGCGGCCCTGCGTATCCGGACAGATCGTGTTGTAGATGCGCGTCTCGTAGTTGATCGCTGAGATGCGCCCGACCAGCTCCTTGAACTTGTCCTCGTTCAAGGTGCTCTGCGAAACGATCGCGATGCGCCGCATCTTGCGGATCTGCGACTCGTCTTGCGGCCACTCGTTCATGATGAGCGCGCCGGGTACGTGCCCGGCGATGCCCTTGACTTCGGGATGATTCGGGTCGCCGAGGATGATGATGCTGCGGCCTTCGTCTTGCAGCTTCTTGGCGAGTTTCTGCGTGCGCGTGACCATCGGGCAGGTCGCGTCGACGACCCGCAGGCCTTTGGCCTCGGCTTTCTCAAGCGTTTGCGGCGGCAAGCCGTGTGCGCGCACGAATAGCGTGCCGGATTCGATATCGTCCACCGAGTCGATATTGATAAGACCGCGATCGTCAAGCTCTTTGACGATGATCGGGTTGTGCACGATGTTGCCGAGCGTGTGCACGTCGTCGTGCTGCGCGGTCTCCGCAAGCGCTTTCTTGTACGTCAGCTCGACGCCGAAGCAGAATCCTTGGGTGCGCGCTCTGAGGATTTCCATCTATCGTTTTTACCCGCTCGTCAACTTCTCGATGGCGTCCGCGACTTGCGCGGTCCACGCATCGATTTCCGCCTTCGTGGCTTTGCGCGCGCTTCCCTGGAATACCATCGGCGTGCCGATGCGCACTTCGACGTGACTCGCACGCAAGCGTTTCGTCGCGAGCGCGGTGCGCACGAGCCCAACCGGTACGACCGGGCAATGCGCGCTGCTCGCGAGCAGGACGGCGCCGCCTTTGTGCTTCGCGTCGCCCGATACATTGCGCGTGCCCTCCGGGAAGATACCGATCGCGCCGCCTTCCTTTAATATACGCAGTGCGCGCCGCACAGAACCGATGTCGGCGGCGTCGCGTGTCACCGGAAACGCATGAACCGCGGCAATGCCCCTCCCAAGAACGGGGATCCGGAAAAGCTCTTCTTTCGCCATGAAATGAATGGTGCGCGGAAACCAGGTGCCGAGCAGCGGCGGATCGAGATACGAGCGATGGTTTGCGGCGACGACGAGGCCGCCCTCAGACGGGACGTTGTCCTCACCGCTTACCTTGACGTCGAAGAGCGCGCGCGTGCTCGGGCGCAGCACCGCCTTTACGAGGTCGTAGAGACTCACGCGCGCTGCGTCGTCGCGGCGCGCACCAGACGCTCGAGCTCGTCCACAACCTCGTCGAACGTCATGTCCGTCGTGTCGATCTCGATCGCATCGGGCGCCTTGCTGAGCGGCGAAACCTCGCGCCCGCTGTCGCGCGCGTCGCGGCGCTGCACTTGCGCGCGCAAGGCGTCGCCGTCGATCGCAAGCCCGCGCGCCTCGAGCTCGCGCTGCCGTCGCCCGACGCGCGTGTCAAGCGCGGCGGTCAAGAAGAACTTGATCGAGGCGTGCGGCAAGATGACGGTGCCGATATCGCGCCCCGCCATGACGACGCTGCGTTTGTCGGCAAAGGCGCGCTGTGCGGGGATAAGCCGGTCGCGAACACCCGGCATGGCCGCGATCAACGAAACGGCGCGCGACACCTCAGGCGTGAACAGCTCGTTACCGAGTTCTTTGCCGGCGGCGACGATCACGGCGCGTCCTTGCGGCCCGGGAGCAGCGATCGAGGGCGTTTCCGCTTCGAGCAGCTCGAGCACCGCGCGTTCGTCAGCTAAGGATGTGCCGCGCTGCAGCGCAAGCCATGCGACCGCGCGATATAACGCCCCGGTGTCGAGGAACGCGCAGTGCAGGCGCTGCGCGAGGCGCGCGGCGACCGTGCTCTTGCCCGATGCGACCGGACCGTCGATGGCGATTTGAAGCGGCTGCATGTTCCTTTGCGATGACGCACGCACGCGGTGGTCTCCACGCGAGCGGATGCCCGCGTCTACGTCACGAAATACGGATTGTGCTTACCTCTCACCTCGTCCACATCGACGGGACGAACTTGACGATTCCCTTGGTCAAGAGCATCGCAACAGGCGGTACCGACGTCAAGCTCGCTGACAACGTGCGCCCGCTCGTGCAAGCAGGACGCGATCTCGTCGAACGCACGGTCAAAGCTGGAGAGCAGATCTACGGCGTGACGACCGGCTTTGGGCGGCTCAAGAGCGTCATGATCGATCCGAAAGACGCGATCGAGCTGCAGCGCAATCTCGTCTTGAGCCACTGCACCGGCGTCGGCGAACCGCTGCCCGAAGACGCGACGCGCGCCTCGGTCCTATTGCGCGCACACTCACTCGCGCGCGGCTATTCGGGCGTGCGCGCGGAGATCATCGACCTATTGCTCGAGATGCTCAACCGCCGCGTGTGGCCGCTCATCCCATCAAAGGGTTCGGTCGGCGCATCCGGCGATTTGGCGCCGCTCGCGCACATGGCGCTCGTGCTGATCGGCGAAGGCGAGGCGATGTATGCGGGCGAGCGCCTGCCGGGCGGCGACGCGCTGCGTGCCGCGAATCTCAAGCCGGTCGTCCTCTCTTTTAAGGAAGGGCTTGCGCTGATCAACGGCACGCAGATCATGACCGGCATCGGCGCGCTGACCGCCTACCGTGCTGAGCTCGCGTGTAAGGCGGCTGACATCGCGGGCGCGATGAGCCTTGAAGCGTTTTTCGGAACGGCTGCTGCCTTCGACGAGCGTTTGAACGCGCTGCGTCCGCACCCGGGCCAGGCCCGCGTCGCGGCCAACATGCGTCACCTACTGCGCGGCTCGGGCATCTTGGCCTCGCACGTCGATTGCGACCGCGTGCAAGACCCGTATTCGTTCCGCTGCATTCCGGTCGTGCACGGCGCGGTGCGCGATGCGCTGCACGCCGTCGAGAACACGCTCGTCATCGAGATGAACTCGGTGACCGACAATCCGATCGTCATCCCCGAGGACGCCTCGTTTTTGACAGGCGGCAATTTCCATGGCGAACCGGTCGCGCTGGCGATGGATTATCTGTCCATGGCGCTCACCGAGCTCGGATCGATCGCCGAGCGGCGCATCTACAAACTCCTCGAAGGCCTCGAAGGCCTGCCCCCGTTTCTGTCCGAGGGTCACGGTTTGCATAGCGGCTACATGCTCGCGCAATACACGGCGGCCGCGCTGGTGTCCGAGAATAAGACGCTGTCGTATCCGGCGTCGGTCGATTCTATCCCGACGTCCGCGGGCCAAGAAGATCACGTCAGCATGGGCACGATATCGGCGCGTCAGTGCGAGCAGGTCGTCGGCAATCTCGAAAACGTCATCGCGATTGAGTTGCTTGAGGCGGCCCAAGCGCTCGACTTCCGCGCGCCGCTGACGTGCGGCAAGGGTACCGCCGTCGCGCACCGGCTCGTGCGCGAACGCGTGCCGCATCTCAAAGAGGATCGTAATCTTTCGCAGGACATCGCGGTCACGCGCGAACTTGTGGGCAGCGGTGAACTCGTGCACGCGGTCGAGGCCGAGATCGGCGTGCTGTGACGCCCGCCGCTGCGCGCATCGTGCACGCGCCGACCGGGCCGCAGCGCACGTGTCTCGGCTGGGGCCAGGAAGCCGCGATGCGCATGCTCATGAACAACTTGGATCCCAATGTCGCGGAGCGGCCGCAGGATCTCGTCGTGTACGGCGGCAGCGGACGAGCGGCGCGTTCGTGGGAGGCGTTCGACGCCATCGTGCGCACGCTCAAACGCCTGCGCAACGACGAGACGCTGCTCGTGCAGTCAGGCAAGCCCGTGGCGGTGTTTTCGACGCACGAGAGCGCGCCGCGCGTGCTCATCTCCAATGCGATGCTCGTGCCGGCATGGGCGAACTGGCAGACGTTTCGCGAGCTCGAGGCGCAGGGGCTCACGATGTACGGGCAGATGACCGCCGGCTCGTGGATCTACATCGGAACGCAAGGCATCTTGCAGGGCACGTACGAGACCTTTGGAGCGCTCGCGGCTAAGCACTTCGGCGGTTCGCTCAAAGGCCGCATCGTCTTGACCGCGGGCCTCGGCGGCATGGGCGGCGCGCAGCCGCTCGCGATCACGATGAACGGCGGCGTCGCCATCGTGGTCGAGATCGATCCCGCCCGCATCGAGCGGCGCATCGACGACAAGTATTGCGACGTCAGCGCATCGAGCGTCGAGGAAGCGCTGCGCATGGCGCAAGACGCAGCCATGGAAGAGCGCGCATTGTCGATCGCACTGCGCGGTAATGCAGCCGACGTCTTTCCGGCACTATTGCGCATGGATGCACCGATCGACGTCGTGACGGATCAAACTGCGGCGCACGACGTGTTGACAGGTTACGTGCCCACAGGCCTTACGCTCGAAGGCGCCGACGAATTGCGCGCAGAGGATCCGCAGCGCTACGAACAGCGCGCGCTCGAATCAATCGGGCGGCAGGTCAGCGCGATGCTCGGCTTCCAAAAACGCGGCGCCGTCGTCTTCGACTACGGCAATAACATACGCAAGCAGGCGCAGACGGCGGGCGTGGCCGATGCTTTTGACTTTCCGGGATTCACGCCGGCGTTCATCAGGCCGCTCTTCTGCGAAGGAAAAGGGCCGTTCCGCTGGGCCGCGCTGTCCGGCGATCCCACCGACATCGCCACGCTTGATGACGCGCTGCTCGACACGTTTCCCGACGACGAGCACCTGCGGCGTTGGATCGCGCTTGCGCGCGCCCGCGTCACCTTTCAAGGACTGCTGGCGCGCATCTGCTGGCTCGGATACGGCGCACGCCGCGAATTCGGGCTGCGCATCAATGAGATGGTGCGCAGCGGCGCGTTGAGAGCGCCGATCGTCATCGGACGCGATCATCTTGATACGGGTTCGGTCGCCTCACCCTACCGCGAGACCGAGCGCATGCTTGACGGCTCGGACGCGGTTGCGGACTGGCCGATCCTTAACGCGCTTATCAACGCGGTGAACGGCGCGCATTGGGTCAGCGTGCATCACGGAGGCGGTGTGGGCATCGGATATTCCATCCACGCCGGCATGGTCGTCGTCGCGGATGGTTCAGAAGATGCGGCAGCGCGCTTGTCGCGCGTGTTGACGAGCGATCCCGGGATCGGCATCGTGCGGCACGCGGACGCCGGCTACTCCGAAGCCGTTGCAGCCGCCGACCGCCATCACTTAGACTGGCGCTTGTAAGGCATGGACGCCGCCGCCGGCGCCATCACGATTCAGGTGCGGCCGAATGCGGACGAAGCCGCGCGCGCATTATTCCCTTCGTTCATCCGCCGGCGCACCACCATCGCGTTAATCGCGATCGGAGTTCTCCTGGTCTGTGCCATCGTCGGCGGGTTTGTGTGGCTCTTGCGGCCGCTCGGCATGGGCTCGTTCTGGCCGCTTTTCGTTTGTATCGGCGCGGTCGCGATCGCGCTGATGCCGTGGCGCTTCTTCATCGCGTTTCGCAAGCGCCTTGCGCAGCAGTTCGCCCAGCCACGCGATCAATCGATGACGTTTTCCGCGGCCGGCATCGACTCGCGCTCGGCGCATTCTTCTTCGCATTTCGATTGGGAGGCGGTCACTGCAGCGCGCTCAACGCCGACCGGAGTGATCTTGCAGATACACCGTTCGCTGATCTACGTCTCACGCTCGAACTTTGCAAGCCCGGAAGACTACGAGCGCGTGCTTTCGCTCATCGCCGATCATCTAAGTCTCGTGCGCGTCTGAGACAACCCGAAGAAATGGGGTATGCCCACAAAGCTGTTCGAGACGACGCCGAACGTCTTTCGGCAAACGCTGCGCGCAATTCAAACATGTTCTCCCAGCTCACTCATCTTCCGGATGCACGCAGGGTCAGTCGTCCCGCAAGAGTAAGCCCTGCTTAAGTCTACATTATCCGCATCGTTGCGACTGGAGGCTTGTGATGCATTCCCTTCGCTCTTCGCTTTGGATGCTTGGGCTTTGCGCTTTGGTGGTCGCGCTGCCATTGGTCGCGCCGCCGCGGATCGCGTATGCGGGCACGACGGGCGTCATCTCCGGCAAAGTGCTCGACGAGCACAACGCTCCTGTATCGGCGGCGAAAGTGACGGCGACGTCGCCATCGCAGACCGCCAGCGGCGTGACGAATGGCTCGGGCTTCTTCTCACTGCTCAACTTGTCGCCCGACACGTACACCGTCACCCTCGTCAAACAAGCCTATCAGACGACGAGCGTACCCGGCATCACGGTGCAAGCCGACCAGATCAGCCACGTCGACATCGTCATGCACACCGAGTTGCATACGATCGGACGCGTGACGACGACCGCGCAAGCCGGACTTGTCAGCAAGAACGTCACCGGCGACCTCTACACGGTCAATGCGCAGAAGATCAACTCATATCAGGGAAGCGCAGGCGGCGCGGAAACGCTGTACAGCCAGAACGGCGTCGTCGGCTCGCTGCCGGGCGTGACGCGCACCGTCGGCACCGGCGGCGGCTACGCAGGCAACGGGTCGCTCAGCGTGCGCGGCGGTTCAAATGACCAGATCGGGTTTGAGCTCGAAGGCATTCCGCTGAATCGCGCATTCGACTCGGCTAACGGAACGGCGTTTTTGACCAATGGCTTGTCGAGCCTTGAGGTCTATACGGGCGGCGAGCCGGCCGACGCAGGCCGCTCGATGTCGGGCTACATCAACGAGATCATCCGGCGCGGCAGTTACCCGGGCGGGGGCGACTTCACGTTCGTCATCGGCACGCCGGCGCTCAACAACACGTATCAAGCCGACATCTACGGCGGTACTCCGAACAAGCGCTTCACGTATTACGCATCGCTGCTCTGGATCAATGCCGGCTACAACTTCGGCAATTCTTCCAACCTGGACAACACGACGATCAACGTGCCGGCGAACGACCCCGGCTGTCCGCTGGTCAACGTGATCATCACGGGGACGATCCCCTGCGCGTCACCGAATTCGTTCAATGCGCCGATCTCATCCGGCGCCTGGCAAAGCTTCCTCAACCCGCTCGCGCATATGTCCGACGGCGTCATCAATCTGAACTGGACGATCGAACACAACGGCCTCTCAGACGACCTGCAAGCGCTCTATAACACTGGTTACACGTGGAATCCATTCTTGTACTCGGGTCCGTTTGTCGATCCGGCTGTGATCGCGAACTGTGGTTTCGAAGTGGTGCTTTCAAACCCGTGTCCGACAGCGCCCGGCGGCATGACGTGGCCCTACGGGATGCTGTATACGGGTCCGGTCGCGCAGCCACTCAACACGAACCCCAGCAGCTACTATACGCTGACATGGCCGACATCCGGACAGAGCCTCGGGCTCATGCCGTCGAACTATCTCGATTCCCAGACCACACAGTCGGCTATCGAAAAGCTTAGCTACACGCGTGCGTTAACGCCGTCTTCGTTCGTGCGGCTGTACGGCTACATGGTCTACTCGTTGTGGAATTTCAACCAAGCCACCAATGTGTGGCAGGGCGACTCGTTCTACGATCTCCATGACAACGCCGGCGGCGTCACTGCGAACTATCAGAACCAGCTCAGTCAGCAGCATCTCATCCGTGCCGATGTCGATTACTTACAGGAACGCAGCCTGCGCTATAACTACGCTCCGAACTCGGCGTATCCTGATGATTTCGTCAACTGCTTCCCCACGACGACGGTGAACTACGGCATCGGCGCCGCCAGCCTTGACTACGGTTGCACGGGTGCGTTTAGCGGAACCCCCGAAGCGGTCGCGCAGATCAACGGACCATACGCGTACTACAATAGTATCAGCCCGACGACGTACGACGCCGCTATCGCCGACACGTGGCGTCCGAGCGACCGCTGGACGGTCGACGTCGGGTTCCGCTGGGACGACTTTGTCGTGCCGCTGATGCCCCTGCAGATCACCGGTCCGAACGGCGTCGCCGAGCTGGCGCAGAACCAGTCGGGCACCTGCTTGCATGGTTATGCCTACGCGCCCACCGAACCGTGCGCGATCTTCCTCAACGCAAGCGGACCGACAGCGTCAGGCGGCGACGGTACGTTCGGCGCGTCCGCGCTGCCAGGCGCCGGGAACTGGACCAACGTGTCGGGCTCGCTCAACTACACCTACTTCAGCCCGCGCCTCGGCATCACGTACACCGCCAGCGCGACCGACGTCATCCGCGCTTCCGTCGGCCGCTACGTCCAGCCCCCCGCAACCGCATACGAAGAATACATCGGTGCTCCTCAATGGGGCGCGACGGACACGGTCGCCGTGCTGAACAACTTCTACGACGGGTTGGGGTTCACGGCGGTTCACAACGTGCAGCCGCAGGACAGCACTAACTACGATGCCTCGTACGAACACGACTTCAAGAACGGGATGTCCATGAAGGTCTCGCCCTTCTATCGGGTCACGCGCGGGCAGATCCTGAATCTCCCGGTCAACCCGCTGCAGCCGACGTTCGAAACCGGCTACAACTTCGGTGCCGCGAAGATCTCAGGCTTCGAGTTCTTGGCAGCGGACAACCACCAAGGCGACGGCTGGAACGGAACCCTCTCGGCGACCTACACCAACTCGAAGATACGCTTCGAGGCGCCGATCGGGGGCAGTAACTTTATCGACACGGTGAATCAACAAATCACCAATTACAACAACTTCTATGGCACCAACTATGCTCTGTTCGATCCCAACGGATATTACCCGCCGTCGCTGTTCATGTCACCGGGGAATACTGGTGCTTCGTATGACGTCGCGTGGGTCCTCAACCTTAACGCGACCTATCAGCATCAAGGCTGGGAGATATCGCCAACCTTCAATTATCAGTCGGGCAACCCGTACGGCGATCCATTGAATTTCCCGGACCCGAACGGCAACGTGACCTTTGGGCCAGACCCCTACACGCACCAATTCGACAGCCTCGGGGCATTTAAGGGCCCGTGGTGGCTGACCATGAACCTCGCGGTGTCGCGCGACATCACGCATAACGTCAAAGCGAGCCTGCTCTACACGAATGTCTTTACGATTGTCGGAAACCACGGGTATGTATGGGAAGTGCCGTCCAGCAAACAGGTGGTCTCATACGGCGACAACTTCTTCTACACGAACGGCGGTTCGTTTGCAGGTGTTAACCCGGCATACACCGGCGACAGTTATTACCCATACGCGCCCGAATCGATCAACCCGTACCACCAGCTGATCTTCAGCATCTCGACGAGGATCTAAAGCCGAAGGCCCATACTCGGGGAGCGCGCTCAGAAAGCGCGCTCCTATGATTTTGCGTATGCTGCCATCTGGCTGTCGAACTGCGCCTTGATCTCCGCCGCTTCATCGTGTTGCGCGGGCGTCGGCGGACCGATCGAGAGCGAAAGCGGCACCTGGAGATCTTGAATGCGTTCGCGCAGCCGGCTTGGGCGTTGCAGCGTGTCCTCGGAATTGGCTGGGCTGGAGGTCAGCTGCGCATAAAGCGCGCGCCCACGCGCGTTGAGGGTTCCGCGTTTCGCGCGCTCGTCGAGTGCGTTGAGCACTACGTCGATCTGCGACAATTCGGCGTTTAATTGATGCAAAAATTCATAGCGCGCCGCGTAGTCCGCCTGCGTCCATGCGGCGCGCGGATCGGGCTGCACATCGACGCGTTGGTCGAGCGCTGTGTTGAGGCGCAAGCGAACGAAGTACGCACCGGGCACGACCGTCGCACCGTCATCCGGTCCGCGGTTCCATTCTTTCGCCGCGTGCCATTGCATCGGAGGCGTTTCGGTCAGGTTCCACGAGAGCCGGTTGAGCCCGGCGTGATTCGGACCGGTGAGCGCGCGCACAACAGCACCCGCGCTATCAAGAATCTCAATGCGCGGCGCCGATGGAAGCTTGCGTGCGAGGTAATAGGTGATGATCGCGCCCTCCGGCGGATTTTCGCCGACGAACATGCCTTCAGGCGCGCTCCCCTCGCCGAGCTGCACGCCGTATATGGTGAGCCAGCCGCGGTACCACGCATAAGCCGTGCGCGGGGCGAAGAGATACGCGGCCGCCGCTTTTGCTGTGTTAAGCTGCTCGAGCGCGGTCAGATCGTCGAGCACGTAGAATCCGCGGCCGTGGGTCGCCACGAGCAAGTCGCCTGCACTGGGCTGGATGCGCAGATCGCGCACGGCGGCCACCGGCAAGTCGCCTTGCAAGCTCTGCCAGTGCGCGCCGCGGTCGAGCGATATCCAGATACCTTGTTCCAGTCCCGCGAAGAGCAGCGCGGCGTTGTGCGGATCTTGGCGCGCGACGTGCGCGTATTGGTCCGCGGGCAAGCCGGCCGAGATGCTATGCCACGTCGCGCCGAAGTCGTCGGTGACGAAAATATGCGGCCTCCGATCGCCGAGCAAATGGCGGTCCACCGTCACAAACGCGCTGCCGGCGGCGAAGGGCGACGCTTCGATGTTCTCGACGCGGCCGTACGGCGCGACCGCAGGAGTCACGGCACTCCAATGCACGCCGCCGTCGCGTGTGATCTGCACGAGGCCATCGTCCGTGCCCACCCAGATGACGCTCGCATCGAGCGGTGACGGTGCGATGCTGAGCAGCGTGTCGTAGAACTCGGCGCCGGACACATCGAGCGTGACGTCGCCGCCGGCCGCTTGCTGGTGCGCCGCCTCGTT
>JAFAKE010000075.1 GCA_019235715.1 Vulcanimicrobiota bacterium | reverse complement strand
GATAACCCGCGGATCGGAACTAACGTAAGTAAGGCGAACGCAACACAGGCAATAGCTCGCGCCCCCGCGGTCAGCGCGGCGTGCATACCACAAATCCCTCGTCGTCGATGTGGGTTGCGACGCTGATTCCGAAGGCTTTGGTCAGCGCGTCCGGCTGCAGAATGCCGGCCGGCGGGCCGCACGAGAGGATGCCGCCCGCGAGCAGCGCGATGCGATCCGCGAAACGCGCCGCGAGGGTGAGATCGTGAATCGCAGCCACGACCGCGATGCCGCTGCGCGCGATCGTCTTCAACGTCCGCAGGATCTCGAGCTGGTAGCGCACGTCGAGATGCGTCGTCGGCTCGTCGATGAGCAGTGTGCCTGCGTCGGTCGCGAGGGCGGCTGCGATCCACGCGCGCTGGACTTCTCCAGAACTGAGCGTGGCAGCCGCATCATCCGCGCGCTCGCGCAAGCCGGTGCGCTCCAGCGCCGCGGTGATGGACGCGCGCTCGGCGGATGTCCGCCGAACCTGCCACCATGGGCGGCGCAGCGCCAGCACGTACCCCGATAGCTGTGCGGGCGTCACGTCCGGGGGCAACGCGACCGACGTCGCGACGAGGGCCGCGGCTGCCGGGCGTTCGACTACGCCGTTTGATGGTTTCTGCGTGCCGGCAAGCACGCGCAACAGGCTTGACTTGCCGGCGCCGTTCGGTCCGATGAGCGCGACCAGCTCGCCGCCGTTGATCTCCACGCCCACGTCTTCGAAGATCGAGCGTCGTCCGTAGCGCACGCCCAGGCCGCGCGCGCGGAGGAGGGAGCTCACAGCTCCACCGGGCGGCGCGCTATTATAAGGAAGAAAGGCACCCCGACAAACGCGAGCAGGACGCCGAGCGGCAGCTCGGCCGGGGCGGCGATCGCGCGCGCGACCGCATCTGCCGCGAGCACAACGATCGCACCGCCGAAAGCGCTCGCCGGCAACAGCCAGGCTGCATCGCCACCGACCATGCGGCGCGCCGCATGGGGCACCATAAGTCCGACGAAGCCGACGATCCCAGACACGGCGACGCATGCGGCAGCCAACAGCGCCGCCGCTGCGAGCACGACGAAGCGCGCGCGCGCGACGTGCAATCCGAAACCGGCAGCCGCATCGGCTCCCAAGCGCAACACGTTGAGCGCACGTAAAAGGAACATCGCCGCGACAAACCCCGCCGCGATGTATGTCGCCGTCAGCGCGACGTCGCTCCAGCTTCGTCCGTCGATTCCTCCGGCAAGCCATCCAAGAATGGTGATGCTATCCGACATGCCGGCACGCAGCAGCACGATCGTCACCAGGGCAGCGCACAGCGATGATATCGCAACGCCGCACAAGACAAGGCGCAAGTTCGCGCCGCCGCTTTCGCCCGCTGAAACCAGCGTGACGATCAACGCGCACGCGAGTCCGCCGCCAAACGCCGCGATAGGCACGAATGCGAACGAGAGGCCGAGCGCTATGCCGGCGCTTGCCGTGACCGCTGCGCCCGCGGAGACACCGGTGACGTACGGATCGACGAGCGGATTGCGGAACAACACTTGCAGCATCGCACCCGCCACGCCCAGCCCGGCACCGACGCACGCGGCAAGTGCGATGCGCGGGAGCCGGATATCCCACATGAGCGTGTGCGCGAGGCTCTGTGCGCCGGGATGCCACAGTGCGTCGAACAGCGAGCGCGGTTCGAGCGCGACGCTGCCGACGGCAACAGACACCGCGGCCGCGAGCAGCGCACACGCCGCCAATGCGAATAACCAGAGTGATTTGCTGGGGACGGCGCGCGGTGCGCCCGGCGCGATAACGGCCATTGCCGTGCCTCTTTTCCGCGAAGAAGCGTGCAGCGCGCGCGACGCAGTCGTCGCGCTGTCGGCCTGGGGCAGGTCTCCTGACTTCCGGATCGTGGCCTGATGCCGGTGCCTTCCCGCTCTCGCGGTGGCGTTGACCGGCGGCTCCCCGGTTACAGTGGCGCGACCGTGCCGGATTCACACCGGCTTCCCTGTCGCCCCGAGCCTTTGCGGCGCTGACTTCAGCAACGTGACGGCGCTTCCTGTTCATAGGCAGGCGCCGCACGAGCGGAGAAAGCGGCGCGGCCGTGCAGTACTTCGAACCGAATTTCGTCGATGAAGCGCTCGTGTTGCTCGATCGCTATGGCCCGCGCGCGCGCGTGCTCGCCGGCGGCACGTTGCTCGGCTTCGAGGCGCGCAGCGACGGCGCAGATATAAGCGCGATCGTCAACGTCAAGCGCATTCCGGCGCTGCGCGAGATCAACTCCGATGGACGAGTGCTCACGATCGGCGCGCTCGCGACCGCTCATGAGCTGGCACGTGACGAGCGTATCAACCGGGATGCGCCGTTGATCGCGCAGGCAGCCGGCAGTCTTGGCGCGCGCCAGCTGCGTACGGTTGCCACCATCGGCGGCAACCTGTGTTCGGGTCACCACGCGGCGGATCTCTCGGTCGCGCTGCTGGCCGCCGATGCGGTCTGCCTTCTTTCGGACATCGCAACCGGGCCCGAACGGATGAGCGTCGACGGATTCGTGCGCCTCGACCGCAGCGCGCGCGGGCAACGGCTGCTCACAGCGGTCGAGATCCCGATCCGCCGCGCCGGTTACGCCTATGTCAAGATGCAGACGCGGCGCGCTTTTGAGTTGGCGTTGGTTTGCGTCGCTGTTTCGGTCGACGTCGCCGGCGGGAATGTGCGCGAGGCGCGCGTCGCCGTCGGAGGAGCGGCTCGCACACCGCTGCGCGCCCGTCGTACAGAAGCCGCGCTGCGCGCAGCACCTGCGACAGACGCGACTGCGCGCGGCGCCGGCGAGCGCGCAGCGCGCGAAGATGCGAACCCTGAAGACGACGTTCACGCGAGCGCCGCGTACCGTCGCAACTTGGTCGAGGTGCTCACACAGCGAGCGCTCCGGGCCGCCTTTGAAAGCGCGCCGCGCTGATGCAGCCGGTCACGCTGGTCGTCAATGGTGACGAGCGCGAAGCGGTCGTGGAGCCGTTGCAGACGCTGCTCAGCGTGCTGCGCGACAGTCTGGGCCTCACCGGCACCAAAGAAGGCTGCGGAACCGGCTACTGCGGTGCATGCACCGTGCTCGTCGACGGAGAGCCGGTCAACGCGTGCCTGTTCCCGGCCGTCGACGCCGATCGACGCGACGTCACGACGATCGAAGGCCTCGCAGACGATGAAGGCGAGCTGCATCCAGTGCAGGCGGCATTCATCGAACAGTTCGGCCTGCAATGCGGCTATTGCACGCCGGGGATGATACTGGCTGCCGCGTCGCTGATCGCCGACAATCCACAGCCCAGCGACGAACAGATCCGCGCCGGGCTTGCCGGCAACATCTGCCGCTGCACCGGCTATCAATCGATCGTCGCCGCGGTCACGCAGGCCGCGAATCAAGTGCGGGCCACCGGTCGCGCCGGGCAGCGGCCGGGCAGGCGCGGCCGCGTGCGTGCGCGCGCATGAGCGACGGCACGATCGTCGGCACCAGGCGCCCGCGCCTTGACGCCGCGCCTAAAGTCACAGGCGACACGCGTTATACGGCCGACGTGGAGATCGCGCACGCGTTATGCGGTGTCATCAGGCGTTCGCCCCATCCCTTCGCACGGGTGAAACGGCTCGACGCATCGCGGGCTGAGTCGATGCCAGGAGTGCACGCCGTCGTACACGCCGGCAACACGCCGCAAACGCCGTTCGATCTCGGCATCAAGGATCAGCACCTGTTCCCGCTCCCCTACGCGCGCTACGCGGGCGAACCGGTGGCCGCAGTGGCAGCAGAGACCGAAGCGCAAGCGCGCGCGGCAGCCGACGCGATAGAAATAGCGTACGAGGTGCTCGAGCCGGTGCTCGACGCCAAGCGCGCCCTGGAGAATGAGGCGCCGCTCGTCCATCCCGACTGGCAGACGTATGAAAAATTGGCGACGCGCGTTCTACGCGGCAACGTCTGCGGACACAACCGCATCCGCCGCGGAGACGTCGATGCGGAATTTTCGCGCACCGATGTCGTCATCCACGAATCCGAATTCAGGTTCTCCGCTGGTTTGCCGGGCTACATCGAGCCGCGCGCGGCTGCTGCCCGGCGCGAGCCGGACGGCGGCCTGACGGTCTGGTGCGGTTCGCAATCGCCATACGATAACCGCGATGAGCTTGCCAAGTTCTTCGGACTCGAGCCGGCGCGCGTGCGCTTCATCAATCAATTCGTAGGCGGCGCGTTCGGCGGCAAGATCCTCATGGCGGCCGAGTGGTATGCAGCGGCGCTCGCTCTGCACTGCGAACGACCCGTGCGCGTGATCTGGTCGCGCCGCGAGGACGGTTTGCACGCCTATCCGCGGCACGCCGGTCATGCGTCGTTCAAGACGGCGGCGATGAAAGACGGCACGCTCGTCGCGATGCGTGCATCATTCGTGTACGACACGGGCGCCTACATCGGCTACGGCACCGGAACGTCGCAGATCTCGACGATGCTCGCATCCGCACCGTACCGAATTTCGGCGATCGATCTCGAGGGCACGCTTGTGTACACCAATAAACAGGTCGCCGGCCCGGTACGCGCGCCCGGCGGTCCGCAAGCCAATTATGCCAAAGAACTGCATCTCGACGAGCTCGCCGCAAAGCTCGGCATTGACCCGCTTGACTTCCGGCTGCACAACGCGTGGCGCGACGGCGATGAAGGCCCCGGGGGACAGACGCTGTCCGGAGTTCGCGTGCAAGAGACGCTACGCGCCTGCGCCGACGCGATCGGTTGGGAAAAACCGGTGAGCGCGGGAAGCGGCCGCGGCATCGCATGCACGTGGTGGTTCTCCGCATGCGGACAGTCGCGCGCGCGCATCGAGATCGGCGCCGACGGGCGCGTTCGTCTCGCCGCGGGCAATCCCGAGGTCGGCACGGGCGCATCATCGACGTCGCTGCCGATGATGGCTGCGCAGATCCTCGGCGTCGACCCGGCGGCGATCGACGTCGTGCTCGCCGATACGGCAACCGACACGTATGATTCCGGGGTGGGCGGCAGCTCGTCGACGTTCGGCGCCGGTATGGCGGTCAGTGCAGCGGCAAACGATGCGCGTGCGAAGCTGCTCGCGCGCGCCGAAGAGGCGCTCGAGGCGCGCGCCGACGACATCGAACTGCGCGGCGGGCGCGCGCACGTGCGCGGTGCGCCCGACCACAGCGTGCCGTTCGAATCGCTCGCGCGTGCGGCCGGCGGCACGATCGCCGGGGAAGGCGAGAGCACTGAACAAGACGATCCCGAATTCGACGAGAGCTTGACCGAGACGCACGGTTTTTCCAGCTGGCTTGCGCCCTCGTACACCGCATCGGCCGCGGAAGTGGATGTCGATCGCGAGACGGGCGCGGTGAGCGTGCGCAGGATCGTGACCGCGCAAGATGTCGGTTTCGCGATCAATCCAGTCGGCGTCACTGGCCAAATCGAGGGCGGGGCGGTCATGGGCGTGGGCTGGGCGCTGACTGAAGCGCTGGGATTCGACGAGCGCGGACACATCCGGCCCGATCTTAAAGACTATATGATGCCGACCGCCGTCGACGCGCCGCACATCGAAACGATCATCATCGAGTCGTCACCGGGCGCCGGTCCATTCGGATTGAAAGGCGCCGGTGAACCGCCCATCACGACTCCGCCCGCGGCGATCGCGTGCGCCATCCGCGACGCGGTGGGCGCCGCGCCGCATGAGACGCCGATGACGCCCGAGCGAGTTTGGCGCGCGCTGCGGGGCCGATGAGCGAACAGCAGGATATCCAACTGCGCAATGCGCGCTTGCTGCACGCCCTTGGCGTGACCGCACTCGTGCTGCTGCTTCTGCTGGCGTTCGTGCTACTGCTTGACTTTCTCGGTCGCATTCATACCGTGACGAGCATTCTCATCGGTGCGGTCTTCTTCTCCTATTTGGTCGCGCCGGCGATCCGTTTCGCGCACCAGCGCCTGCCGATGTGGGCCGCCATCCTCGTCGTCTACGCCTGCATCGCGGTGGCGCTGTTCGTGGTGTTGTGGATCGCGGTGCCCTTGATCGTCAGCGAACTGCGCCAATTCGCATCCGACTCTCCATCTCTCGCGACGCGCATCAAAGACGACCTCAGCATCAATGGGCCGCTTGCGGCGCATCTGCCGAGTTCGGTGAAAGCGTACCTGCTCACACTGCCCGATCAGATTTCGGCTGCCGTCGCGACGAACGGCTTGTCGATCAGCTCGAGCGCGGTCTCGATCCTGCTTTCAACCGCGTCGGGCCTTGTGCTCTTCGTCCTCGTGCCGATCGTGACGGCGTACGCGGTGATGGACGCGCAATGGCTCAAAGGCGCGGCGATCGGTTTCATACCGGTCGCCAAGCGTCCGAAGTTCGAGGAATTCGTCCACGCGGTGAACTCGGTGCTTGCCGGCTACATCCGTGGACAACTGCTCGTCGCCGCCCTGGTCGGTACGCTGGTCGCGGCGCTCCTCTTCATCTTCCACGTGCGCTACGCACTGGCGATCGGCGTGTTTGCGGGACTTTTCGAACTGGTACCGTACGCCGGCGCGATCGCCGGCGCGATTCCCGGCGTCGGCGTCGCGCTGCTCACGAACGGATGGCAGAACGCCCTGTTCGTCGCCATCGGATTCGTCGCGATCAATCAACTCAGCGGACACATCTTCTCACCGCTGATCGTCGGCGATCAGGTGGGGCTGCGTCCGATCTTCGTGCTGCTCGCGCTGTTGATCGGCGGCGAGCTCATGGGCCTGCGCGGATTGTTGATCGCGGTGCCCGTCGCCGGCGTCATCCGTGCCGCGATCATCACCTTCGTGCCGTTCGACAGCTCGGCGCTGCCGGTTCCGTCGGCGGCGCCAGCCAAGCCCAAGGCCAGGCGTCTGTTCCGCGCACGGCGAGCCCCTGCCGATTAGTGCGTGGGCAGATCGTGTAGCGCGAAGCGGCGCACGTAGAACTCCGCGTTGTCGCCGTAAAATCCGATTCGTCCATCACCGAAGATCGGCGGTCCGCCGATGCGGCCGTCGTCGCGCGCGCGCGCGACGCGCTCGCCGTCGACCATGAGCACCAGCAGCACTGAGCCGTCGCGCAGCGTCTGCACCGAGACTTGGACATGTTGGACGGCGTTGCGCCGGGTCGGGAAGTGCGCGGTCGCCAATTCCGTCGCGCGTATCCCGTTCGGGCCTTTGCCCGGCATGAGCTTCACGATCGCGGCATTATCATCGCGAGAATTCGCAAGCGCGACGTAGAACTCCGACGTCGATTTCTCGCGCAAGACAGCGCCGACTCCGTCATGGCCATTGGGCGCGATGCCGGTATGGTCGAAAAAGGCCACCGTTTGGAGATCGAATGAAACGCTGACGTTGTTGAAGTTCGCACGCTGGCTGCGGACGCGCAACATCGCAGAACCACTGCCGTTGGTCGAGAGCGCGTTGGGTTGGACGCTGTCCGGTACGCCGCTGAATCCGCTGCCGCGATCGGCGAAGAACGATCCGGCGGTGACTTCCCATATCGTATCTTTGCGCGCTTGCGGATCCGACGGGTGATGGTATGCGAACGCGTTGCTGATAAGCCCGGGCGGCCGCTGCGCGAAATCGTCGCTTAGCAAGAGCGCGCCGGCAGACTCACCGCGAACGCTCAGTGGCAGCAGCGCGCACGCTGCGGCGACACCAACTCGAAAAAGGCGCATGCTCATGGCGCGCGCTCTTCCCGCGGCAGCAGATCGTAGTCCTTCGCCCAGCGCGGCGGCGATCCGAATCCAGTCGCCCACGAATTGTGCGAGCCACGCGACAAGCCATAGGCGAGCGCGCGCCGCTCTTGCGCGAGATATAGCCCCTTCGCGTCGAAGCGCGCGTAGTACCACGCGAACTTCGCCGTCTGCGCGGCACCCGGTGCGACGTTTTCGCGTACGATCAACCCGTAGGTGCGCGAAAACGCCATCGCGCGCGGCACGTAGACGCGCGGAAAGCGTTCGTATGCCACGCCGGCCACGAACGCGTGCGTCCAGCGCTCGCCTTTCGCGGCGGCGATCGTATCGCAGGCGATCGCGCCGGCGCTGCGCCGCGCGTCACGCACGGCGACGTCGCCGTTTTCAAACGCGCGCACGATTGCGCTCAGCGAGGCGGCGCCGTGCGCTTGGGCGCCTGCAAACGCTTCGATGACGCGCAGCATATCGTCCGCCAGGCGCGTGCGCGCGGGCAGCGGCTGTTGTGCCCAGCGGCGATCGAAGCCGGCCGACTTGGCCAACCGGGCCAACACGCCCGCGGCCGGCAAGCCCGCGTACTGCGCCTGCCAGCGCGCGAAACGCGCGCGCAAACGCGCGAGCAGATCGCGCACCTCGTCGGGTAGCCGCTCGTCTACGCGGCCTTCGAGCAAATTGCGGGCCAGCGCGGTGCGCTGGCGCTCGCTTGCCGCACGCGACCGTTCGTCTCCGACGCCTACGTCGAGGGCGAGCTGCGTGACCGCTGATGGGTCCTCGCACAGC
>JAFAKE010000007.1 GCA_019235715.1 Vulcanimicrobiota bacterium | reverse complement strand
AATAGCTCTGCTTGGGCGACTCACCCATGTGCGGCCATAGGGTCAAACCGCACATGAAACATGCGAACTCACTTTCGCTGTATCCGAGGATAGGATAGGCATACAGCCGCCGTTCCAAGCCGGGAGCGCGGCATTTCGGACAGGTGTGCAGTGCGACGGTGAGATCGGCGATCACGAGCGCACACTACAAGCGCATCCCCCGCGTTTCCTGTGCATGAGCCGGCACCCGGCTCGAAGAACGAGCGAGTCATGGACCTGACCAAAAATTTCCCGCGCAGTCCGCGAGAAAAGGTTGGCGGTATCGCCATGTTCCCGCGCACGATCGACAAAGCGCGCGCCAAACTGGCCGGCACGCTCGGCGAATACATCTACGATTGCTCGATGGACCGTCAATTGTTCGAAACGATCGGCTGTGATGCCGAACAATTTCTGTCGGCGGTGCGCGTCTCGTCTACCGACGCCGAGGTCCTCGACCTGCTCGTACAGGCCCGCATCCCCGATGACACGTTGAAAGCCCACAACCAGCGCATCGACCAGTGGCACCCCAACACCCCCGAGGGTTGGGATCACTTCAAAGACGACCTGAAACGCATCGCGAACAATCACCCAAAGGTGAAATCGCGGACCGATCTCATCGACTTCGAAGAGGGCCGGCTTTCGGGCGCCAAGTGAGCCCATGACCTACCGCACGATCATCGAGCCCTTCCGCATCAAGACCGTCGAACCGATCAAGATGACCACGCGCGCGCAACGCGAGCGCTTGCTCGAGGCCGCCGGCTACAATCCGTTCTTGCTGCCCGCCCGCGACGTGATCATCGACCTCTTGACCGATAGCGGCACCGGCGCCATGAGCGCGGAGCAATGGGCGGCGCTCATGCGCGGCGACGAGTCGTATGCCGGCGCACAGTCCTATTACCGCTTCGCGGACACGGTGCGCGAGATCTTCGGATTCACTCACGTGCTGCCGGCACATCAAGGGCGCGCCGCCGAGCGCATCCTGTTCTCGACCGTGTGCAAACCGGGCGACGTCGTTCCCAACAACACGCACTTCGACACGACGCGCGCGAACATCGAGGCGACCGGCGCCGAGGCGCTCGACATCCCGATCCCGCAAGCGCTGGAACCCTCGACCGTGCACCCGTTCAAAGGCGACATGGACGTCGCAGCGCTCGAAGCGCTGATCGAGCGCGTCGGCACAGAGCGCGTTCCGCTCGTCATGCTCACGATCACGAATAACTCGGGCGGCGGCCAACCCGTCTCGATGGAGAACGTCAAGCGCGTCAGCGCCGTGTGCCGCGCGCACGGGCTGCCCCTCTACATCGACGCCTGCCGCTTCGCGGAGAACTGTTGGTTCATCCGCGAGCGCGAAGCGGGTCACGCGGAGCACAGCGTCGCGCAGATCGCGCGCGAGCTCTTCTCGTACGCCGACGGCGCGACGATGTCGGCCAAGAAGGATGGACTCGCGAACATCGGCGGCTTCCTGGCGACCAACGATGACGCGCTTGCCAAACAGGAAGAGCGCCTGCTCATCCTCACCGAGGGCTTTCCGACGTATGGCGGCCTGGCGGGCCGCGATCTTGAGGCGATCGCAGTTGGGTTACGCGAGGTGCTCGACCACGACTATCTGCGTTATCGCATCGTCTCGACCGCGTATCTGGGCAGGCATTTCACCGAGATCGGCGTGCCGATCGTCCAGCCGCCGGGCGGCCATGCGATCTACGTCGACGCCGCTGCGCTCTTGCCGCACATCCCGCGCTCGCAGTTCCCGGGGCAGGCGCTTCTGGCAGAACTCTATGTCGCCGGCGGCATCCGCGCAGTCGAGATCGGCAGCGTCATGTTCGGCAAGACCGATGAACAGACCGGCGAGGAACGCTTTGCGCCGATGGAGCTGGTCCGTCTGGCCATTCCGCGGCGAGTGTACACGCAAAGCCACATCGACTACGTCATCGAGGTGATGGCCGATGTTTATGCGCGACGCGACTCGATTCACGGACTGAACATCGTCTGGCAATCGCAGCCGTTGCGTCATTTCACCGCCCGCTTCGAACCAGCGCGCGCACGCACGCACGCCGCCGTGCGGCGCTAGACGCACGCGACGTGTCGGCACGCGGCATCGACCCCGAGAAGATCCCCGAGCAGTTCCGCCGGCTCTTGACCGATAACCCGATCGTCGATTCGACGGAGATGGAAGTCGTCAGTTATGGCGATGGCCGGTCCGTTCTGCGCTTTCCTTATAAGAAAGAATTTTCGCAATATCAGGGCACCGTGCAGGGCGGCATCCAGGCCGCGTATGCGGACGCCGCGATGGCGGTCGCCGTCACGTCGCTCGTCCCCGCGGGCGCCGATGTCGTGACGACCGACTTGCACATCCGTTTCCTGCGCACGATCACCGCCGGCCCGATCGTGGCGCGTGCGCTCATCACGCACCGCGGCAAGACGCTGATGGTCGGCGAGGCGACCGTCGAGCGCGCGGATGGCACCGTGTGCGCGCGCGTGACCGCGACCAACATGATCGTAAGGCCACGCGGGGTCTGATGCGCTTCCATATCGACGAACCGGTCCGTTGGAGCGACGTCGATGCCGCCGGCGTCGTCTATTTCGGCGCATTCGTCCGCTTTTTCGAGATCGCGGAAGAAGAACTGTTCCGCGCAGCCGGCGTGCCGTATGGCGTCGTCTTCGACCGCTTCGACATATGGCTGCCGCGCGTCAAGTATGCGTGCGAATTCCGCGCGCCCGCGCGTCTGGGCGAGACGCTGCACGTCTGCGCGCGCGTGCCGCGCATCGGCGAGAAGTCGATCGCGCTCCAGTTCACGATCGACCGTCAAGACGGCGTGCGCGTTGCGGATTGCGAGATCGTGCTCGTGTGCGTCGATCGCGCGGATTGGAAAGGCAAACGCGTGCCGGACGGTTTGCGAACGGCGCTCGCACCGTTTATGGAGTAGCGCGCTGTTCTTCGTTCCCGCTCATGCACACCCCGCACGGTTCCATGCCTACTTCGTGCGCCAGCGCGGCGGTGATGGTCAAGACGCGATCGCCGGATTCTTGCGTGAGCTTACGGTGGCACTGGCTGCCGGCCGCGTGATACAGACGCTCGCCGAGAATCGCGACGACTTCCATCAGCGCTGCACGACGTGCGTCCGCCCGAACAAACCGCGCGTCACCTGCACGTAATGCAGATCGGCAGGCTCCTCGCCTGCGTAGCGCTCGATCATCGTGACCGGGTTGATCTCCATCCAGCCAGCCGGATATTTCGTCGTCGGTTTGTCGAATTGGCGCGTCAACGTGCCGCGCGCGATGATGAGTTCGTCGCGGTGCAGCTTAAGCCCGCGGATATGCCGCTTCATGTCGCGGAAGATGCGCGGCGCTTCGACGACCATAAAGCTGCCTTGATGATCGATGAGGAAGACTTGGAGATCGCCGTCGGTCTCGGGCGACTTGTGCGAGAAGTAACCGACGACGGTGATGTCGGCGCCGACCGGAGTGCGATCGATCGACGCGATCGGCACGATCTGGCCCGGATAGCTGACGGCGACCGTGATCGGCGGCGCACTGATGTGGCGCTCGGCCGGAGCGGGCGCTGTGCCCAGAATGAAAAGCGCCGCGCAGAGCGCGGCCGTTGCGAGAAGTCTCATCGTGATGCGGCTTTCGCCGCGCTCGCCGGCGCCGGCCTCCTTGCCGCGCACGGTACGATGTTGGTATAATCGAACCTCATGGACGGAACCGAAAAGAAGGCCGCCTCGTTCGGCAATATCGATCGCCTCGTCGGTGAGATCCCGAACAAATACCTGCTGGTCAATACGGCGCGCGTGCGCGCGCAACAGCTGGTCAACGGCGCCGAGCCGATGATCGAGGACGCCAATCCGGAAAAAGCGGTGAGCACCGCGTTCACGGAGATCGCCGAGGGCAGGCTGGATGTCTCGACGGAACCGCAAGTTCCGGAGCAAACCGAGACGGAATGAGCTCCGCATAGCGCGGAGCTACGACTATTTCTTCCAGCGCGCTGACGTTTGCGGCGATTCGCGCACCGTCACCTCATCGATGCTCACGCGCGCTCCAGCCGCTTCCTGCAGCTTGCGCGCGAGGACGATCGCGATATTCTCGGCAGTCGAAGGCATACTCGCAAAATCCGCCAGCGTGTTGAGATCGCGATGGTCGAATTCATCGACGACGCCTTTGATCACGTTGAAGTCGACGACCATGCCGTGCTCGAGCGTTTCCGCAGAAGCGACGACGTCAACGATATAGCGGTGTCCGTGCGGACGGTTGCACGGCGACTCGTAGGGCAGCGCGAGCTGATGCGCCGCGTCGAAATGGCAGCTCGTCGAGATGGTGATCATCGGCCGGGCTCGCCGCCCCAAAGCAAGTAATGCAGCTGCGGCAACACGCGCAACGACAAGCCGGACCAGCGATCGTCGCCGAGCGCTTTTTCGCTCAAGCGTCGCAGCGTCGTGACGTACCCCGCACCTGAGCCGGCGCTTGCGCTTTCAGGCTGCAAGACGATCGGAGTGTCGGGCGGCAAAGCATCGCGCAGATCGCGCACGCACGCCAACGCCTCTTCGTAATCGCGGTCATCCGCGAGGACGAATTTCAGCTGCATGCGGCCCGGCGCCGATGCACAGAACTTGCGCAGCGTGAGCGGTTTAGGCCGGTACCCCGATGAGCCCACCTTGGGGCTGATCGAGAACAGCGAGACGCCGGGCAGATCTGCGAAGATGGTGCCGCTCGTCTCGATCGTGATGTGCTTGCCGTGCAGCGCTTCCACGAGCGGTGCGACGTCTTGCACGAGCGGTTCGCCGCCTGTGATGATCACGGCGTTCGCGTGCGCGCTTTGCGCGGCAAGCGCAGAGGCGGTCACCTCCGTGCCCGCCGTTCCTTCCAGCGCGTACGGCGTGTCGCACCACGCGCAGCGCAGCGGACAGCCATCGAGACGGATGAAGAACGCCGGCACGCCGATCGCGGAGCCCTCGCCCTGAAGCGAGTAGAAGGTCTCGTTGACGCGCAGCGTCGCGGTCGCAAGCATCGAAGTCCTTTGTTCGCGCTCGCATGTGTGCGGCCTTTTGCACCGCGCGTTTGCCCGCGCCGCCCGCAAGGGCAGCACGGCGCCGCGTCGAACTGCGCCAGTCCGAACACGATCGAAGAACGCCTATCGGGCTCACACATGTCGGGGGGTGATATCATATGGCGACTCCTGCGGCCGCAGGGATCAGAAACGTTGCCTTTGTCGGACCGCATCACAGCGGCAAGACGACGCTGATCGAGGCCCTGCTCGCTCACAGCGGCGCGGTTCCGCGAAAAGGATCGGTGACGGACGGCACCACCACGACCGACCACGATCCTGAATCCCACGCGCACCAGATGTCGGTCACACCAAGTTTCGCGCACCTTCAGACCGACGGCGTCCGGATCAACATCATCGATTGTCCGGGCGCCATTGATTTTTTTGAGGAGACGAAATACGCGCTGCTCGGCGCGGACGCGGCGGTCGTCGTCGTCGAGGCCGACCCCGCGCGCATCCCACAGGTCGAGATCCTTATCGACTATCTGGAAGCGCGCAAGATGCCGCACTGCTTTGTGATCAACCGGCTCGACCGGCCGGGCGCAGATTTCCCCGCCACCTACGGCCAGCTGCGCCAGCGTTTCGGCAATCACGTCGTCGCCGAACATTTGCCCATCGGTCAAGGTGAGAACTTCACCGGGTACGTCGACGTGGTCACCATGAAGGCATTCGCCTACGGCGACAACGGCGCGACCAATCCGGCGACGCTGCCGGAACATGTCGCTGATAAGACGCACGAAGAGCTGCTCGAAGCGCTCGCGGATTTCGACGATCATCTCATGGAAGAGATCCTCGAAGGCCAAGAACCGCCGCTCGACGAGGTCGAGCGCGATCTCATGGCCGACGTCAGCGCCGACAAGATCATCCCCGTGCTCGTCGCGGCGGGCGTGCGCGGCTGGGGTGCAGCGCAGCTGCTCGACCTGATGCTGCGCCAGTTCCCGGATGCGCTCATCACACCGCGGCTCGACGATCAAGGCAAGCCGGTCGAACCCAACCCGGCGGGACCGCTTGTCGCGCAGGTGTGCAAGACGTTCGTGCACCCGCAAAGCGGAAAGATCTCCGTCGCCCGCGTCTTCGCGGGCACCGTCACAGGCGACAGCCAGCTCACCAGCCCCGCCCATCCGGATACGAAGGAACGGCCCGGCGGATTGTTCTTCTTGCAAGGCAAGAATCAGACGGCGGTCACCAGCGCTGGGCCGGGAAGCATCGTCGCGATTTCGCGGCTTGAGGCGACGCACACCGGCGATACGCTGACAACGGGGAGCGGCAAGACCGCGATGGCGCGGCCGACGACGGCAAGACAGGCATTCTCGTTGGCCATCAGGCCGCACGATCGCGCCGATGAGGCCAAGCTCTCGCAACTGCTCGTCAGAATGAAGGAAGAGGACCCGACCGCACTAGCCGAGCGGGCGCTGTTCACCGATGAGCTGGTGCTGCGCGGGCATGGCGAGATGCATCTGGCCGTCACCGTCGAGCGCTTGCAGCGCAAGTACAACGTCAAGCTGGACACGCATTTGCCCTCCGTGCCCTACCGCGAGACGATCAACGCCAAGACCGAACAGCAAGGGCGTTACAAGCATCAGACCGGCGGACACGGGATGTTCGGCGACGTCCACCTCGAGATCAAGCCGCAGACGCGCGGCGGCGGTTTTAAGTTCGACGAACGTATCGTCGGCGGCGTCGTCCCCAAGCAGTTCTTCCCGGGCGTCGAGAAAGGCGTCCGCGAAGCACTTGAAAAGGGACCGATCGCCGGTTTCCCCGTCGTCGACGTTTCCGTGACGCTCTTCGATGGCTCATACCACAGCGTCGACTCGAACGAGGCGTCGTTCCGCATGGCCGCGTCGCTCGCGATGCGCGAAGGGCTGCCCAAGTGCAACCCGGCATTGCTCGAGCCGATCTTGCGCGTCGACATCACGGTGCCGACCCATTTCACGAGCGTGGTGCTGCAGCAAGTATCCGGGCATCGCGGCCAAATCCTCAACTACGGCGCGAGTGACGAGCGCGCGGGCTGGGATACCGTCAAGGCGCTGGTTCCCCAGGCGGAGCTGCCGCGCTATCTCACCGAGTTGCGCACCGCGACGCAAGGCCTTGGCTACTACGTCGCAGAGCACGACCATTTCGAGTTCGCGCCGCCGAAGGTGACGCAAAGCGTGACCGCCGAGCGCAAAGAAGCAGCGGCCGCGCGCTAGTGGGCGTGACGCATCGGCGCAGCGGCGACGAGCCGGCGCACGTGACGCGGCGGCCCTTCGCGCTGCCGGCAAGCCGTCCTCATTACGCACCCGACCGGCGCGCGCGCGTCGACCACATCGCGCTGACGCTCGCGTTTGATTTCAAACGCAAAATCCTCAAAGGCCGCTGCGCGACGACGTTCACCGCGATCGGCGGTCCACTGAGCGCGCTCGATCTGCAAGCGGGCCGCATGTCGATCAAGGGCGTACGCGGCTTTGGCAAAGCGCTTGCGTACGAACTGGTCGGCCAAGAGCTGCGCATCGAATTGCCGCGGCTTGCGACGGGCAAGTCGGCCACCGTCACGGTCGATTATGAGGTGCGCCGGCCGCAGCAAGGGCTTTATTTCATCGCGCCTGACAAAGACTATCCTGACAAGCCATATCAGGCGTGGACGCAAAGCCAGGACGCGGACGCACACTACTGGTTCCCCTGCATCGACCATCCAAATGCCAAGGCGACGACCGCAGTGACCGCCACCGTGCCGTCGGACTTCTTCGTCCTTAGCAACGGCACGCTCGTTTCGACGACGACCGACGCGACGAAGAAGACGAAAACGTATCGCTGGAAGATGGACGTGCCCCACGTGACGTACCTGGTAAGCGTCGTCGCCGGCAAATTCGTCGGGCGCACCGACAAGGCCGGAGCCATCCCGGTCTCGTGGTATGTCGAACCAGGGCGTGAAGCTGACGGCAAACGCTCATTCGGTAAGACGCCCAAGATGGTGGCGTTCTTCGGCGAGCGCATCGGCGTGAAGTATCCGTACTCGCAATACTCGCAGATCGCCGTGCGCGACTTCGTGTTCGGCGGCATGGAGAACACGACGTGTACGACGCAGACCGATGCGACGCTGCACGACGCGCGCGCCGCGCTCGACTTCTCGAGCGACGGGCTGGTCGCGCACGAGCTGGCACACCAGTGGTTCGGCGATCTGCTGACCTGCAAAGATTGGTCGCATGCCTGGCTCAATGAGAGCTTCGCGACCTACTTCGACGCGCTGTTCAAAGAACATGACCTCGGCGAGGCCGAGTTCGCGTACCAGCGCATCCTCGATCAGGACCTGTATCTAAAGGAAGACGCCGAGCACTACCGCCGGCCGATCGTCACCAACGTGTATGCCGAGCCGGTCGACCTCTTCGACCGCCACCTGTACGAGAAAGGCAGCTGCGTGCTGCACATGCTGCGCGTGCAGCTCGGCGACGAGTTGTGGTGGAAGGCGATCAACGACTATGTGAGCACGAACGCGCAGGGCAGCGTCGAAACGGTCGATCTCGCGCGCGCGCTCGAACGCGTCAGCGGGCGTAATTTCGCGCGGTTTTTCGACCAATGGATCTTCGGAGCCGGCCATCCGGAGTTTGCGGTCGCCTATCGCTGGGATGCCGACGCGAAAAGCGCGATCATCGACATCCGGCAGACGCAACAGCCGGAGGAGAACACGGCAAGCGTCTTCGCCCTGCCGGCCGTTCTCGAGTTCGGATTGGCGCGCGGCAAACGCCACACAGTCGCCGTGGACATCGACACGCGCGAACACTCGATCCGCGTGCCGCTGCCGGCGAGACCTGAAACATTCGTGTTCGATCCGCGCGCGGACGTGCTCAAGACGGTCAAGCTCGATGTGCCTGTCGAGATGCTGCTGCGCCAGCTCGCGGCGCACGCAGAGGTCGGCGCGCGCGTCGCCGCGGCACGCGCGCTCGCCGGCAACGCGTCCCCCGAGGCGATCGATGGTCTGCGCGGCGCGCTCAAACGCGATGCGTTTTGGGGCGTGCAGGCCGAAGCTGCCAAGGCGCTCGGCGCCATCAAAACAGACGACGCGCGCGCGGCGCTCATCGCGGCCGTCAAAGTCGCGAATCCGAAGGCGCGTCGCGCCGTCGCCGAAGCGCTCGGCGAATTTCGCGGAGAGCAAGCATGCGCGGCGTTGGAGCCGCTCGCCAAATCCGACCGCTCGTACTTCGTCGAGGCCGCCGCCGCGACGTCGATCGGCAAGACAAAATCGCCGCGCGCATTTGAACTGCTGCGCAAGTCGTTGGACAAGGACTCGTTCAATGACGTCGTGCGCGCAGGCGCGCTTACCGGATACGGGGCGCTGGGCGACGAGCGCGCGATTCCGGCGCTGCTGGACTGGACGAAGTACGGACACTCCTCGTCGACGCGCCGCGCTGCGATCCAAGCGCTCGCACGCCTCGGCGAACGCCGCAAGGACGTCGTAGACGCGCTCATCGGCTTGCTCGACGATCCGCAGTTGCGCGTGCGCATCAACGCCGCGGATGCCCTCGGCAAGATGAACGCAGTGGATGCGTTGCCGGAGCTCGACCGCTTGGCCAATCTCGACGTCGAGGGGCGCCTGCGTATCGTCTCCATGGAAGCGGCGCAGAAGATCCGTGCAGGGAAGGAACCGGCGGACGAGCTGCGCCGGCTGCGCGATGACGTCGATCAGCTGCGGGCGGCCAACGCGAAGCTCGAAGCGAAGCTCGCGGAATTCGAACCGGCGCCGGTTCGCCCGAACGGTGCACGCTCGAAAGCGCGCCGCTAGAAACTCCCACCGAACCAGCGCATGACCACCGCTTTCGTCAACGCGCAGGTGACGACGCTCGATCCGGCATCGCCTCGCGCGGCCGGCATCATCTGCGCCGGCGGCGTCATCGAGCGCTTGCTCTTCGACGAACCCGTCGGCCTTGCGCGTGACGTGCGCGTCGTCGACTGCGCCGGCGCTGCGATCGTGCCCGGATTGCACGACTGCCACATGCACCTCACCGACACCGGTTTGCTTGCCGGCGATCACGACATGCGGGGGTGCGCTGACGTTGAAGCGATGCTGCGCCGTACGCAAATGCTGTGCGCCGGACGAAGCCGGACCGAACCGCTGTATGCGGGCAATTACGATGAGGCCAACATCGTGCAGGGCAGGCCGCCGAAGCGTGCAGAGCTCGACGCCGTTTCAGGCGGCATTCCCGTCGTGCTCACGCGCGTCGACGGCCACTCGTGCGCCGCGAACAGCGCCGCGTTCGCGCTGCTGCGGCTCGAGGGGCTCGACGGTGTCGAACGCGATGCAAGCGGGGCCCCGACCGGTCTGTTGCGTGCCGCGGCGAACTACGCTGCGCAAAACGGCATCATCGAAAAACTCTCGGCCGCCTCCAAGCGCATGGCGGACGAGCGCGCGGCGGAGATCGCCTTGCGTGCGGGCATCACCACCGCGCATCACGTGATCGTCGTCGACGAGCCCTTTGAAGCGCTGCGCGAACATTATCGGCGCGACGAATCCTTGCCGATCCGCGTGATCCCCAAGACGTGTTCGACCGATGTCGGCAAGGTGAAGAAGCTCGGGCGGCGCGTGTTCGGCGGCGACATCTACGTCGACGGCTCGATCGGATCGCGTACCGCCGCGCTGACGTCCGGATACCATGACGGCGCGGGCTCGGGTTTCCTCTACCTACGTGCCGATCAGCTGCACGAGCTCTTTGACGAAGCCGCAGAGCAGGGTCTGTCGCTCGGGGTGCACGCGATCGGCGATCGTGCGATCGAACAGGCCATCACGGCATGGGAAGCGGTCATCGCAAAGCGCGGGCCGCTCGACGGCGTGCGCCCGTCGATCGACCATTTCGAGATCGCAAGCGACGACCAGATCGGGCGTGCGGCGCGCGCCGGCATCCTGCTGTCGATACAGCCTGCATTCGATTTGCTGTGGGGCGGGGCGGACGGTATGTACGAGCGGCGCTTGGGCGCGCCTGTCGCTCAGATGATGAATCGCTTTAGGACCGCGCGGCGCGCGGGCTGCACGATCTGCGCAGGGTCCGATTCCCCGATCACGCCGCTTTCGGCGCTCCTCGGGATCCGCGCGCTGACGGATCATCACATCGCAGCCGAGCGCTGCAGCATGGAGGAAGCGTTGCGCGCATACACAACCGATGCGGCGGCGCTGTCGTTCGACGAGGGCCGTCGAGGTATGCTCGCACCGGGATACGACGCCGACTTCGTCCTGCTGGAGCAGCCGCTTGACGCGGTAGAGGTTGACGCGATCGACCGCGTGCGCGTCCTCATGACGGTGATCGCGGGCGAAATCCGTTTCAGTCAGATGTAGGAGAGAGTGCTTGTCCCTCGAGGTCATCAACACGATCGCGACGACGACGACCGCCCTCGTCATCGCCGCCACGGCGATCGCTGCGCTCATCCAATTGCGCCACCTGCGTGCGGCGAACCAGATCGCCGCGCTGTTGGCGGTGCAGAACGAGCTCGACAGCGGCGACTTCCGCGAGGCTGAAGTGACCGTGCGCGAACAGCTGGGGTCGATGCTCGAAGATCCGGATTTCTGCGCGTTCGAGATCGCGTTGAGCCGGCGCGTATTCGCCGGCAAGATGAACGAGAACTATCTGAAGGTGCGTTCTTCGGCCAACCTGCTGGGGAACACGTTTGAGAACATCGGCTCAATGGTCAAGAATGGGATCTTGGATAAGCATCTCGTGATGGACATCTATAGCTGGATCGTCGCGAGCTATTGGGACCGCATGGCCGGCTTGATCGCGATGGGGCGCGCATCGACGGGGCAGATCTCGATCTACGAGAATTTCGAGTATCTCGCGGCGCTGTCAAAGCGCTATCTCGCCACAAACCCGGTCACGTATCCGCGCGATCTCGAAAGACTGCCGTTGTCAGTCCCGTCGGCAGCCAAGCAATACTTGTCGTAACTCTATTTCGCGAGCATCACCGAGCTGGATTTGATGACGGCGGTGACGTCGTCGCCGACTTTCAGTTCGAGCTCGTCGATGGCCTCAGCGGTGACGACCGCGACGATGTGATTGTCGCCGACCCGGATACCGACTTTGGCCTGCAGACCGTCGATCACGATCGTCTCGACGATCCCGGGCAGTTTATTGCGCGCGCTGAGCTTCATCGTCAATCGCAGTCTTGCGGCTGGCGTCATCGATGGCGAACGCCGCAAGCAGTGCTGCAGAGATCAGCGGGTGCTCCAGCTCCGCGCCGAGCAACGCACGCACGCGGTCCAAGCGATAGCGTACGCTGTTGCGATGCAAGAAAAGCGCTTCAGCCGCCGCCGAAACGCTCGCGCCGCACGTGTAATACGTGCGCAACGTCCTCTCAAGATCGCTGCCGCGCTCGGCATCGGCGCGGCGCAAACCGGCCAGCAAACGCCGGCACGCGTCGAGCGCCGCCGGATCGGCGGCCGCGGCCCCCGCAGCGGTAGCGAGCACGTCGTCAGGAGCATGCAGCCGGCGCGCGCGGTTCATACGACAAAAGTTGCGCGTTCGGAGGGCGCCCACCTACGTGCCGCGGAAGCCGTCGCTTCCCATGGCGAGCCAGCTCAAGATCGCCTTCTCGGCGATTGTCCGCATCGAGGCGCCGACCACCCTCGGAACGTTTGCGCAGATCGCGGCGAAAATCGCCGATCTCGGCGGGCGCATCGGCGCGGTCGACGTCAGCCGCGTCGGCACGAAGCGCGCGATCCGCGACATCAGCGTCGATGTCGCAGACGAGGCGCACCTGCACGCGGTCGTGGACGCGATCGCGACCGTCGAGGGCGTGCGCATCATCCACGTCACTGACCGCACGTTTCTCGCGCATCTCGGCGGCAAGATCGAAGTCAATCCGAAGACGCCGGTAACCAACCGCGAGGTGTTGTCGCGCGTCTACACGCCCGGCGTCGCGCGCGTGAGCCTTGCGCTCGCGGAAGATCCGTCCAAGGCGTACAGTCTTACGGTCAAGCGCAACATGGTGGCGATCGTCTCCGACGGCACGGCGGTGTTGGGACTTGGCGACGTCGGGCCGTATGCGGCGCTGCCCGTGATGGAAGGCAAGGCGATGCTCTTCAAGCAGTTCGCCGGCGTCGATGCCTTTCCGATCTGCCTCGACACGAAAGATCCCGACGAGATCGTCAAGACGGTGCTCTACATCGCGCCCGTGTTCGGCGGCATCAATCTCGAAGACATCTCTTCGCCGCGCTGCTACGAGATCGAGCGGCGCTTGAGCGAGGCGCTCGAGATGCCGGTCATGCACGACGATCAACATGGCACGGCGATCGTCATCCTCGCCGCGCTGCTCAATGCGCTCAGAGTCGTGCACAAGCGCATCGAAGACGTGCGCATCGTCATTCTCGGTATAGGCGCGGCGGGCTCGGCATGCGCGAAGATCCTGCTCTCGGCAGGCGCCGGCGATGTCATCGGTGTCGATCGCAACGGCGCGCTGGTCGCAGGTTGGGACTACTCTGGCAATGCTGCGATGCAATGGGTCGCCGATCACAGCAACAAGGAGCGGCGCAGCGGTCCGCTTTCCAAAGTGATCGAAGGAGCCGACGTGTTCATCGGACTCTCGGCGCCGAACATGTTGAGCGTCGACGACCTGAAGAAGATGTCCAAAGACCCGATCGTGTTCGCGATGGCCAATCCGCTGCCGGAGATCGCGCCGGACGTGGCCGAGCCGTACGTCGCCGTCATGGGCACTGGGCGCTCGGACTATCCGAATCAGATCAACAATCTGCTCGCGTTCCCCGGCGTCTTTCGCGGCGCGCTCGACGCGCGTGCGCGCTGCATCGACGAAGCGATGAAGCTTGCGGCTGCGCATGCGATCGCGTCGGTGATCGCGCCTGACGAATTGTCCTCGGAATACATCATCCCGAGCGTGTTCGACTCGCGCGTGGTCGAAGCAGTGAGCAAAGCGGTTGCGAACGCCGCGCAGGAATCCGGCGTTGCGCGCCGGGCGTCTGCGGGCGAAGAACTCGAAGACTCCGAGCGGCCGACCGCGCGACTGTAAGACACATCAACGCATCGCACGGCAGTGCTCAAGGGGAAGAGCGCGGCCGGGGAGTAACCGATAGGGCTATGAAGAGCGAGCCCCGCATCCGCGCGGCATTGCCCGAAGGGCTGACGCCTGACAAATTGCGCGAGATGTACGCGAAGATGGTCTTGACCCGTCTGTGCGACGACCGCGCGTTCGCCCTCAACCGCCAGGGCAAGATACCTTTCGCGGCGACGTGCCAAGGCCATGAAGCGGTGCAGGCCGGCGCGGCCTTCGCCTTACGGCGCGGCACCGATTGGCTCGTGCCCTACTATCGCGACACGTGCCTTGCGCTGTCGTCGGGCGTGACCGCCAAAGAGCAGCTCATGTGCCTGTTCGCGCGCAAGGGCGACATCTTTTCGAGCGGGCGCCAGTTCCCGAATCACTACAGCGTGCCCGACCGCCAGATCGCGAGCATCTCGAGCATCATCGCGGCGCACGTGACGCACGGCGTGGGTATGGCGCTTGCGTTCAAGATGCGTAATGAACCGGCCGTCGTGCTCATCACGTTCGGCGAGGGATCGACCAGCGAAGGCGAGTGGCACGAAGCGCTCAATTTCGCGAGCATCCACAAAGTGCCGTGCGTCTTCTTGTGCGAGAACAACGAATACGCGATCTCGGTGCCGCAGAAGATGCAGATGGCGATCCAAAACGTCGCCGACCGCGCCGCGGGCTACGGCATGCCCGGCGTGATCTGCGACGGCACCGACCCGGTCGTCACTTATTCGTGCGTCCACGAAGCGATCGAGCGCGCGCGCCGCGGCGATGGTCCGACGCTCGTCGAAGCCAAGTGCTATCGGGCGATGTCGCACACGTCCGACGACAATCAGTTGACCTACCGCACGCCCGAGGAGATCGAGGCCGTCAAGACGCGCGACCCGATTCCGAAGTTCGAGGCGTGGCTCAAAGACCGCGGGCTTGCCGACGACGCGATGTTCGAGGAGATCCGCGAAAAGGCGCAGCGCGAAGTCGACGAAGCGACCGACTGGGCCGAGGCGCAGCCGCCGCCGACAGAAGAAGATCTGTACACGCACGTCTACGCGTCGGGACCGCTGTCATAATGGCCACTAAAACCGTCCTCGAAGGCGTGCGCGACGCGCTCTACAACGAGATGTCGCGTGACGAGCGCGTGTTCATCATGGGCGAAGACGTCGGCGCGCGCGGAAACGTCTTTCTCATCACGCAAGGCTTCATGGACAAGTTCGGGCGCCAGCGCGTCATCGACACGCCCCTTGCCGAAGCCTCGATCGTCGGCGTCGCCGTCGGTGCGGCGATGGCCGGCATGCGACCGGTCGCCGAGATCCAGTTCGCAGACTTCATCTATCCAGCGTACAACCAGATCGTCGGCGAGGCGGCGAAGATCCGCTATCGCAGCGCCGGCGGCAACACATGTCCGATGGTCATCCGCACGCCATACGGCGGCGGCGTGCGCGGTGCGCTGTCACATTCGGTCAGCGTGGAAGCGTTGTTCTATCATGTGCCGGGATTGAAGATCGTCGTGCCGTCGACGCCGGCAGACGCGCAAGGATTGCTCACGAGCGCGATACGCGACGACGACCCGGTGATGTGTCTCGAGCACAAGCGGACGTACCGGCTTATCAAAGGCGAAGTGCCCGAGGGTGATTTCACCGTGCCGATCGGAAAGGCGGCGATCGCGCGTGAAGGCAAGGATCTGTCGGTCATCACCTACGGACTGATGCGCCACACCGCCACCGAGGCGGCGGAAAAGCTTGCAGCAGAGGGCATTGAGGCGGAGATCGTCGATTTGCGCTCGATTCGGCCGATGGATAGAGAGACGATCCTCGGCAGCGTCACCAAGACGCGCCGGGCGCTGATCGTCCACGAAGACAACAAGTTCGGCGGCGTCGGCGCGGAAGTGGCCGCGATCATCGCCGAAGAGGCGCTGTTCGAACTCGACGCGCCGATCCGGCGAGTGTGCGGTCCAGATGTGCCGGCAATGGGATACGCCAAGGAGTATGAAGAGGCGTTCATGCCGAGCGTCGAGCGCATTGCCACCGCGATGCGCGAGCTGGCAGCGTATTGAATGATGTAGGACCGGGCTCTTTGAGCCCGGTCGCTTGACGGGACCGCACGAAGAGGAGACCATGCCGCAGGTAGTGATGCCGCAGCTCGGCGAGACGGTGACAGAAGGCACCGTCGGCCGCTGGCTCAAGAAAGTCGGCGAGCCGGTCGCCAAGTACGAACCGCTGCTCGAAGTTGAGACCGATAAGGTCGCATCAGAAATCCCGTCGCCGTTTGCGGGGACGCTGTCCGCGATCATGGCCGAAGAAGGCTCAACGGTTCCGGTCGGTTCGCCCGTCTGTGAAATCGCCGCTGCGGGCGAAGCGCCGCGCCCGTCGGGCGAAGCGCCAAGCCCATCGAGCGAAGCGCCGCGCGCCACTGCACCAGCCGAACTAAGCGCCGCTCCCGAGCCGTCGCCCGCCGCTCCGGCCGAAAATGTGCCTGCGCAATCAGGCGCAGCCATCGCTCCCGAACCGCCGCCGAGCGCGGCCGCTGCCCAGCCTTTTGACCAAAGCGGTGGAAACGGTGCGCGCCATTCGCCTGCCGTGCGCAGGCTCGCGCGCATGCATCACATCGATCTGTCCGGCGTCACCGGCTCTGGCCGCGGCGGCCGTTTGACCGCTCGCGATGTCATCGCGCACGTGGAATCGGGCAGTCCTCGTCCGGCCGCACCGCCGGCACCGGCTGCTCGCCCGGCTGCGCCTCCTACGCCGGCGGCCACCCCAGTCGCGGCTTCAACGGCGCCCGCCCCACCAGCGGCGCCGAGCGTGCCGGCAGCGCCAACGGTACCCAAACCGATGACCGTCGCGCCCGTGCCGGTTGCGCCGCCTGGGTCTGAAGATACCGTAATCCGTCTGTCGCAGATGCGCAAGACGATCGCCGAACGCATGGTGCTGTCCAAGACGACGATTCCGCATGCGTGGTCGATGGTGGAAGCAGATGTCACGAACGTCGTCAGGTGGCGCGCACGCGAAAAGGACGCGTTCAAAGCGCGCGAGGGCGTCAACCTCACGTATTTGCCGATCGTCATCCAGGCGGTTTGCGCCGCCATCCGCGAGTATCCAATGGTCAACGCGACGTGGGCGGGCGATTCGATCATCCAGCGCAAGCACATCAACGTCGGCGTCGCTGTGGACATCGAGGAAGGGCTGATCGTTCCGGTGATCAAGGACGCCGACCGCTATAGCTTGGCCGGCCTGGCGACGACCATCAACGAGCTGGCGGCTCGCGCTCGCAGTCGCAAACTGACAATGGACGATCTCACCGACGGCACCATCACTGTGGATAACACCGGCAGTTTGGGAAGCATCGCGTCGGTGCCGATCATCAACCCGCCGCAAGCGGCCATCGTCACGACGGAAGCAATCGTGCGCAGACCGTGGGTCGTCGACGACGCGATCGCCATCCGCGACATAATGAACCTGTGCTTGTCGTTGGACCACCGGGTCCTTGACGGCGCAGTTGCGTCCCATTTCCTGCAAGCCGTCAAAAAGCGGCTCGAAAGCTTCAGCGGCTAGTCATCGAAAGCCCCATGCGGTAAGGGGCAGGGACGCTTCGCGCCCGAGCGGAACAGCCGACCCGTAGTCAATCGCAAAGTTGCCTTTGCGACCGTATCTCTAACGCCTTGAGGAAAGGACCTCTATGCGGATGAGCTTATCACGTTTGGCCGCGTTAGGGCTTGCGCTTGTGGCCGGGGTAACTTTGGCGTCCTGTGCCAGCAGCAGCGCACCGATGCCCGGAACTGGGCCAAACCCGCAGACCATCAGTTTTCCGGGCGGCTCCGCGCGCGTAGAATTCGTACAAGGTTCTCCGAACCTGAACTTAGGTATCTCTACCGTCGACGTCTATATCGACAACAAGCTAGCGTTCCCTGGAGTTCCCTACGGGGCGAGTACGCCGTTCATCGAGCTGCCAATCGGAGCTCACGACTTTAAGCTCGTGCAAGCCGGAACTCTGAACCCAGTGTTCCTCGACCAGGTTGTCACCCTCAAAGCCAACACGAAGTATGCGATGGTCGCCGAGGGCGACGCCGGTTTCCACACGACTACCTTGGGCGTTTTCATCCTGCCGACGTATGCGACGGCGAATGGATCGATCGCGATCAGTTATCTCAACGCGTCGCCGAAGGCGGGTACGACGGACTTTTGGTACAATTGCCCGACGCCTGGCCCCGCGTGCCGACAGGAACTCACCAACGCGGCTGGCGTCACGGTCGGCTCGCCGGCAGCGTCGCCAACCTCGTGGGTCAACAACAAAATCCTGTTCCCGTCCACTAACAACGAATATTGCTTCGCCGCATATTTCCACGGTACCACGACGCTAGTTCCTGGCGGAGTGAACCAGCCTGATCCACCTGGCTCAGATCCTCAGAACGCGCAATGCCCCTCCCCTGGGGTCAACGCCGCACCAGGAATCAATGCGGACTTCATACTCATCGATGCGCCCAGCGTGCCGCCGTTGGTCCCCCCCGGTGGGCCATCGTCGCTGGTCATCCTGGCAGACCCGAACGGCTAACGGAAGAAGTACGACTGCAACGAACGGCGCCCGTAAGGGCGCCGTTTTATTTTCTTAGGTCAGCGCGCGGACGTCAGGACGGCGTGCTGTGACGATGACGGCAACGATGAGCACACAGCCGCCGAGCACGAATGCCACGGGCAGTGTCGTCACGCTGGCGATCGAGCCAAGCAGCCACGAGCCAAGCGGCATGAAGCCCAAGAATATCATCGTGTAGATCGCCATGACGCGCCCGCGCATCGCCAACGGCGTGTGCGTCTGCAGAATCGTGTTCGCCGTTCCCAGATAGAGCATCGCTGCGACGCCCAAGCACAGTAAGACGGCAGCGGCCGGGGCCACGGAGCGCGTCGCGCCCAACAGGGCGAGGAACGCGCCGGAAGCGGCGGCGCTGCCGATCAGCATGCCGCCGCGCGGCACGCGCGCGCCGATAAACGCGGTCGCTATCGAGCCGGCGAGCGCACCCGCTCCAGCCACCGCCATGAGAATGCCCAGCGCGCGCGCATCGGCGCCGAGATGCGCTTTGGCGTAAGCGGGCAGCAGCTGGATGTACGGGCGCGCGAAAAGCGCCTGCATCGCAGAGAGCACGACGACGGCGAAGATCACGGCGTTGGCGCGCACGTAGAGGAAGCCTTCGATCACGTCATGCCAGATGTCGGTCTCGCCGCGCGCGCCGGTCGGCGGCTTGGGCTTCATCATCAGGACCGCCGCGAAGACAGCCAGATAGGATGCGGCATTGATGTAGAAGCAATCCGCCACCCCAAACGCGCTAACGATGACACCGCCGAGCGCTGGTCCGACGATCGCCGGACCGTTGAACGCCGCCGAATTCAGGCCGATCGCGTTCATGAGCTCGCGCTTGCCGACCAGCAGCGACACCAGCGATTGGCGCGTCGGCGCTTCGAACGAGCTGGCCGCCGCCGAGGCGGCCGCGATGACCAGCACGTGCCACACGCGCACGACGCCCAGCTGCGCCAACACGCCAAGCGCCAGGGTCAGAACGGCCAGGAGCAGTTCGCAGACCGCGAGGATGCGCCGCCGATCGCGCCGGTCAGCAAGCGCGCCCGCAAAGCCAGAGAGCGCGAAGACCGGAATCGCGCGCACGAAACCGACGAGCCCGAGGTAGAGCGACGCGAGCGCGGCGTTGGGCGCGAGCTCCACGACCAGCCAGCCCTGCGCGAGCACCGCCATCCAGCCGCCGATGTTGGACACGAGCAAACCGAACCACAGCAGCCGGAATTCGCGATAGGCGAGCGCGCCGAAGCGCTGCAGCGCTTTC
>JAFAKE010000068.1 GCA_019235715.1 Vulcanimicrobiota bacterium | reverse complement strand
GCCGCACCTGGCGTTTTGGCAGACGTACGCCGTCGGCACCGCGGGCGGCAGTTTGATGCTGCACACCGGCGGCGGCAAGGTGATGGGTACGGCCGGTAACATCACCGCGATGATGCGCATGCAGCCGCAAGTGATCATCGGCGTGCCGGGTTACGTGTACCACATGCTGCGCCAAGCGGCAAGCGAAGGATTGCAGCTCGTGAACTTGGTGTGCATCGCGCTCGGCGGCGAACGCGTGCCCGGTCCGCTGCGCGCGCGCTTGCGCGAACTGTGCGCGCAGATGGGCCGCCCGGGCGTGCGCGTGCACAGCATCTACGGATTCACTGAAGCGCGGCAATGTTGGGCCGAGTGTCCGCCGCCGGACGCCGAGACGTCCTACGGCTTTCACACGTATCCCGAACTCGACGTCTTCGAGATCGTTGATCCGCAAACGGGCGAGCCGGTCAAACCGGGCGAGCGCGGCGAGCTCGTCTACACGGGTCTCGAAGGACGCGGTTCGTGCGTCCTGCGGTATCGCACGGGAGACATCGCAGAAAGCGGCATCGTGTACGACCCGTGCCCGGGTTGTGGGCGCATCGTACCGCGCGTGTCGACGACGCTGTCACGGCGCAGCGACATGGGCGAGCTCAATCTGACGAAGATCCGCGGCACCTTGGTGGATCTGAACAACTTCCTGCCCTCGATGGCCGGCATTCCCGAGGTGATCGAATGGCAACTGATCGTCAAGAAGCACAACGACGATCCTGACGATTTGGACGAGCTCGATCTCTACATCGCGGTCGACCCGCGAGCCGACCACAAGGCGATCGAAGAGAAAGTGGCGCGCAAGGTGCTCAATGACACGGAGGTGTCGCCCAACCGCATTGAAGTGCTTCCGCTGCAGCAGCTCGAGGAGCGCTTGGGCTTAGACACTCAGATGAAGGAATTGCGCATCCGCGATCTGCGCGCATCCACGAAGATACCACGATGATACGAAGGCCCTAAGCGAGCCGCTAGAAACCGCCGATACCGTTGGGTGATCCATTGCCTGTTGGCCCGTCATACCCAATATTCGAATTACAGATGTATGTGCCTGAATAACCAGAGCACGGCGTTATACTGCCCGCGATGATATCGGTCAGCGAAGTCTTGTGGCTGTAAGAGTATGAGCCGTCGTTGATCGAGGCGCCGTTGCCGGCGAGCGCATAAACCGAGGCGATGATGGGCGTGGCGACGCTCGTGCCGCCGAACCCTAGCCACCCTTTATCGCCGCCGTACGTCGTGTAGACGGCGACGGGCGTTCCTGGGTCACCGACCGCGGCGACGTCATTGTTGATGCGCATCGTGCATACGCCGGGATTGTTGACGACCGTCGGTACGTTCGCTTGCCACGATGGTTGCGCGATGTACTGACTGCACAACGCGCCGCTGCTGTTCCACGTGGTCTCTGTTTGCGTCGGCAGACCGGCGTTCTTGAGCGTCGTTCCGCCGACCGCAGTGACGAAAGTGGACGCGGTCGGATAGCCGCCCGGATAACCGCTGTCGCCGCTCGCGAAGGTGATCGGTATTCCCGGATGGTCGAAATTGACGTCATCGTTTTTCTCGAGAGCGTACTCGGAGCCGTTCCAACTGTTAGAGATCTCGGTCGCGGCGCACTTTTGAGCTGCCGTATTCTCGGCCACGTAGAGGTCGCCGCCGCCGTTTTGTCCGTCGGCTTCGATAAGGACGATGTGGCAGTTCGGGCACACCGCCGACACCATGTCGATGTCGAGCGCCTCTTCCTCTTCCCAACATCCCTGCGGGCTGCTGCACGAGCTCGGATCGGTCGGCGGCAGCGGACTGGTTGCTCCCGACTGATTCACTTTCAAAAAACAGCCGTTCGCGGTCGTACATGGCGGCAACGCAAATGTCGAACGATAGACGGCAAGATCTGACTCCGCCTTCGGATCGTCGAACGCGTCGACGATGGCGACCGTTTGGCCGATGCCGTTCGAATTCGAAGGCAAGCTGTACGCGGCTTGCAGGTCCGCGGGCCCGTATCCGGACGCGACGGCCGGCGATAGCGTGGCGTCAGTGCGTTTCCACGCCATGCAACGCATCTGGCCGGGGCCTGCATAACCGCAAACACGCCGCGCGGGTCCCGAACCGATCCTGTTGGGGATGACAGCCGGCTTGACCGGGCGTGGTGCGACCCAAGCCGTCGACGCGTGCATGAGATGTGCAAGTAAACAGCTGACCGGTTTCGGCGTGGGCGTGGGCGTCGGCACTTGAATCGTTGGCCCGCCGCTGTTCGTGCCGCCGCCACCGCCGCCGGCACATCCAAGTAGCGCCCCGACCGCCAGGACGATCGCGGCTATCGTGGTCGGCTTGCGGATCCCCGCGGCCCTGCTCATCCAGGCGGGTTCGGCGCCACGCCCAAGTCACCCCCGGCCACGACAACACAGAAAGGGCTTTGGTTAGAAGCCGCCTGTGCCGTTGGGAGTGCCCCAACCCGATGGGCCGTCAAAGCCGGGTTGCGCCGTGCACAAATATGTTCCGCCGCACGATCCATTAGAGCCTGACAAGATGTCGTTAAGCGACGCGGAGTGCGAATATGGGTAGGAGCCGGCGGTAATAGAACCTTCATTACCTGCCAACGCGTAGACCGATCCGATGATGGGCGTCGCCGCGCTCGTTCCGCCCACGACCAACCAGCCGCCGCTGGGGTACGTGTCGTACACTGCGAGTCCAGTGCTCGGGTCGGCGACCGCGGCGACGTCGTTACTGATGCGCATCCCGCACACGCTCGTATACGTCGATCCGAGCGCCGCTTGCCACGATGGTTGTGCGATGTACTGGCTGCACCAGCTTCCCGACCCGCTCCACACGGTCTCACTCCACGGCGGGCCGCCGCTCAACGATGTTCCGCCGACTGACGTGACGTACTGCGATGACGACGGATAGCTCGACTCATATCCATTGTCGCCGCTCGCGAAGGTCATGACGACTCCCACGTGGTTGAAATTGCTCTCGTCGAGTTGTTCGCTTGAATATTCGGGGCCGCCCCAGCTGTTCGAAACGACATTCGCGCCGCAGGTCGTGGCCGCCGTATCGTCAGCGGTATAGAGATCGCTGTCGAAATTCGAATTGGCCTCAACCAGAATGATATCGCACTTCGGACACACTGCGGAGACCATATCAAGATCCAGCGAGATCTCGAGGGCCCAGCCCGAATCGGCTGACGGATACCCTGACGCGACGCCGTTCTGGTTCACTTTGATGAAGCAGCCGTTCCCGGTCGTACATGGCGCCAGGCCGAACGTTGAACGATAGACGGCAAGGTCGCTTTCCGCGTTCGGGTCGTCATACGCATCGACGATCGCGACGACTTGCCCGAGTCCTTGAGTCGCCGAAGGCAGCGAGTAAGCAGACTGCAATTGCGTGGGGCCATAGCCTGCAGGCGCCGGCCGCGGAGCGATATCCGTGCGGACCCACGACATGCAGTGCATGAAGCCACGTCTCGTGTCGCCGCACACGCGTGAAGCTGGCCCTGGACCGATCTTCGCAGGAACGGCGGCCATTTTAGGCACGATCCGCGCCATCAGGCGCGCAAGCGCTCGGCTCATATGCACGGCTTTGGACGTCATGCAGTTGAGCGGCGTTCCGCTTGGCGTCGGAGTCGGTGTCGGGGTGGCCGTTGGAACCGGCGTCGGAGTCGGTGTGGCGGTCGGGTGCGGAGTCGGCGTCGGCGTGCTCTTGGATGTCGGAGTCGGCGCGGGAGTCGCAGTCGATTGCGATGCGGGCGGCGTCACGACGCCGGGATTAGCCCCGCCCCCGCCCGCGCATGATGCCACGAGCGCCGCCAACGCGATCGCGCACGCGACAGAAAGGCCGGCTCGAGCGGCAGCTAGTCTCGACGGCATCCAATCGGGGCCTCGACTCATCCGTGCCATAGCTTCTATGGGACCATCGGCGAGCCGTGTTCTGTTCCCTCACCGGGCCCGCATGTGACCTTCATCACAGGCCGCAAACTGAAGCCGGCCTAACACCACGCGCTTCCTTTTATGCGTTAGAATGAGCCAAAGCCGAAACGAGCCGATGACTAAAGAGAGATGAGCGCGCAAAAGAAGACCTGGCCACGCCGCGTCGCCGCAGTACTGTCGCTGGTTGTCCTCGCCGCGCTCTTGCCGGAGGTGGGATCGGGCAACACGCCGATCTCTGCGTTCTTAAGCCCGCATTCGTTCTTTTTCCTGACCATCATCGGGTACGGCATCCCAGTCCTGCTCATTCGCGAGCTTGCAGTGCGCCGCAACTTGGGCACGGCGGGCATTGTCATCGCCGGCTTCGCCTACGCATTCTACAACGAAGGTTTGTGGGCGAAAACGATGATTCTCACCTCGAGCACGCCGGTCGCCTCGTACAGCGATTACGGCGTGATTCTCGGCATCGCCGTTCCCTGGGCTCTTGGCATCGGCATCTGGCACGCGCTCGCGTCCGTGCTGTTCCCGATCCTCTTCGTGAACACGATTTTCCCGAAGGAGCGTGACAAGCCGTGGTTCGACCCGCGCCTGGCGGTACTATCGGCCATCGTGCTCCTGGCATTTGCCGGGTTTGCGTTCATGCAGCCGTACAAGCAGGCGGGAACGCTCGTTCAACTCGCGATCTTCGAATCGCTGATCGTCGCGGGCACACTTGCGGCGTGGCGCATGCAGCGCACGGATGACCCGGTCGCTGCATCGACAAAGCCGTTCGCGCTCGTGCTCGGACTGACGACCGTCATTCCGTTCTTGTTGCTGAGCGCGATCGCCGGCGCGAAGCTTTGGCTGCCGGTCTTCGTCCTTGGATGGCTCGGCGTGATCGTTTCCTACACCAACATCATGAAGCGGCGAAGCTGGCAAGACGGCCCGAACTTGATGCTGTTCGGCCTTGGCTTTTACGTCCAAACCGTTTTCTTCGCGACGCTCGTTCACGTCGGCGCGGTCGACAACGCGTTAGAGCCAATCCTGACGGGGCTCGTGCTGGAAATCGCTCTTGTGGCGGGGGCGATCGTTCTCCAGGTCCGTCTCGGGCAGCACCACGAGGTTGCGGAGGAGGAGCCCGAAGCGCTCCGTCCGCCAAGCTGGGTTGAAGGGGAGCAAGCCGGACCCGCACCGGCCTTTACGATGTTGCGCGCGCGGCAGGCATCCGAAGGGACCGCCCAGTCGTATCCTCAGGTGTGACGGAGCGCGTTTACCGACATCCTTTAGTCGTTCGAATCACCCACTGGCTCGTCGCGCTGGCCATCCTCGTGCTCACCATGAGCGGCCTGCAGATCTTCATGGCGCACCCCGCGCTGTACGCCTCCGACGCCTCGCACTTCCATTCGCCCGTCTTTTCAATTTTCAGCGATGTCGACGCGTCCGGTCAGGCAGTCGGCAAAGTGCAGATCGGGCGCGCCGTGTTCACGACGACCGGTCTTTTCGGCTGGACGTCTGACGGCATGGGGGGTCAGGGACCGCGCGCGTTTCCGGCCTGGGCCACGATCCCCGCATATCGCGATCTCGCCGACGGCCGGCGCTGGCACATCTTCTTCGCATGGATCCTTGGGCTATGCGCGCTCGCATATGCGGTGTGGGCATTCAAGCTTTTTCCGACGAAAGCGGACGTCAGCGAATTGCCCGAGGCCCTCAAAGAGCACGCGCTTCCGTGGAAAGTCAAAGCGACCGCCGACTACAATCCCTTGCAGAAGACCTCGTACTTCGCCGTCGTCTTCTTGCTCGTGCCGCTGGCGATCGTCTCTGGGCTGGCGCTGTCGCCGTCGTTCGACGCATGGGCGCCGTGGGTGCCCGCGCTGCTCGGGGGCCGGCAGTTCGCGCGCATCTGGCACTTCGCTGCGATGTTCGGCATCCTCGGGTTTTTTGTCGCGCACTTCATGATGGTCGCGCTTACGGGTTTTTGGAATAATCTGCGCTCGATGATCAGCGGCTGGTTCGTGGAGGAACGCTCGTGACGTTGCGCCGCGCACACTTCCTCGGTCTGCTGGCGGCGTCGTCGCTGACGGGCTGTGCGCGGATCGGCACCGCGCTGACCGAGAACGAAACGTTTCACAAAGTGCTCGATGCACCGGAACGCCTAAATCTCGCCCTCTTGGGCGCCGGCCAACCGCTGGCATACGAGTATCCCGACAGCGCAATCTCGCCGGATTTCCGCCATAACGGCTTTGATCCGCCGTCGGATCCGCAGTTCACGCAATGGAGCCGCAATGGCTGGCACGGTTACCGCCTCTTCGTCAGCGGACTCGTCGACAACCCGACGTCTTTCAGCGTCGAGGACCTGCGCACGAAGTTCACTCCCCTCACGCAGACGACGCGCCATGACTGCGTCGAAGGCTGGAGCGTCATCGGCAAGTGGCGCGGCGTCCGCCTGCGCGACGTCGTGGCAGCTGCAGCGCCCAAATCAGACGCGAAATTCGTCGTTTTCCGTTGTCTTGACGACGACGGCACCGGTACCAAATACTACGAATCGCTCGACATGCGTCAGGCCGCGCACCCTCAGGCGCTGCTCGCCTACGATCTCAACGGCGAGCTGGTGCCGCTCAAGAACGGCGCGCCCGTACGCCTGCGCGTTCCGACGCAGCTTGGCTACAAGAGCGCCAAACACGTCGGCAAGATCGAGCTGGTCGCCGCGCTCGGCGGCGAAAATGGCAAAGGCGGGTACTGGGAAGACCAGGGTTACGAGTGGTTCGCGGGCATCTAACGCGTGAAGAGCCACGCGAATCCGACAAGCGCGGCGACGAACACGATGCCGCTGAGCACCCACACCGAAAGAATGTTCGGCCGGAAGCTCTGGCTGGCGATCTGGCGATAGACGATCGCGTAGTGCACCGTTCCCCAGACGAGCAGCAACAGACCGATGACCGCCATGCCGATCCCCAGTTGTTCGGCACCGACCAGCGTTTGACCGGAGGTGCTCGTCTCCGGGATACGATTGCGCTCGAGCAAGAACAGCGAAAAACGATTGACGGAGATGCCGAGCGAGAGCAATGCCAACGCGGTACGCAGATAGGCGAGATAGGTGCGCTCGTTCGCGAGATATTCGCGGACGTATTGATTCTGGTCGCTCATCCGCGCGTCGTTCTCAGTTCGGCGGCCATACCACTGCCGCGTCGCGCTCCCAACCTTCGTTCTCGAGCGTGATCTGTTCGACCGCGATGACGTTCGCGTTCGCATCGAGGACAGGCAACGCCTGATAGTCGGAAACCCAGCAGCGTCGGATCATATACGAGAGCACTTTTTGCCCGGCCTCGTTGAAGACATCGAGGATGACGTCTTTGCGATAGTTCGCCGCTCCTTGGCCGGCCTGCAAGTCTAGGACCAGGTTCGCCCACTGCTCGAAGGCGCGATCGCTCGTGATGCCGCGCTCGAGCGTGATCGGCTCGTAGCGCGTGCGCCCGGGCGCATCGCGCACGACCGGCGTATCGCCGCCGCCTTGGCGATATTGCACATCCTCGGTGACGCGCCGCAAGGCGCCGACCCTGCTGACGCCGGCGATATACTGATTATCCCACTTGACGCGGAATGTGAAGTTCTCAAGCGGATCCATAGCTTACGAACAATCTTATTGACGCGCCATCGCGATGCGCAGGCGCTCTTCCGCGGTGATAAATCGATCGGCGTCGGCCTTGCCGGTGTCGATCTGCACGCCCAGGACTTTCCCGTTGAACGCGCTGCCCTCGATCGTGTACTCGTCGCTGACCGGCGTGCCGGTATCTCTGCCGACGTCGCACGTCTCGTCGGCGGAGAACGCCATCGGCACCGTCATGTCGACGCGTCCTGACCCGGCTTTCTTGCCGTCGACGAACAGCGTGACGTTCCCGCCCTTGCCCAGTCCGCCGCCGTCGTATTCGAACTCAACGCGGACTTGATGATCGCCTTCGGGCAGCTCGCTGTCGGCACGCGCCGTGAACGACTTCCAGCCGAAGCAATTGTAGCAGTACGAGAGTTTGCCGTCCTTGACGTACAACGCCCAGCCGCCAAAGCGGCCGCCTTGATGGATGACAACGCCGCGCGCGCCGCCCGCGGGAACGGTCACCTGCGCGGTTATTGAATGCGACTTGTTCTTGATGTTGACGATCGAATTCTCTTGCAGGCGGCCCATGCTGCCGAACAAGAGCTGCGAATCGCCCTTGATGAGCGTCGGCCGGCCGGCCAGATCCGAATTGAAGCGCTCGACGCGGCGATCGTCAAGCGGCAACACGTTGTACTTGGTCGCTTCGATCAAGAAGAGGCGCTGCAGATCGCGCAGCTTGTCAGGGTTCTCTTTGGCGATATTGCGCGACTGCGTCCAATCGTCGGGGCCGTACAGCTCCCACACGTCATCGTCGTATGGCGGCAGCTGCGGCACCATGACCCACGGTGTGCTATGGCGCGTCACCGCAGTCCAGCCTTTGTGGTAGATGCCGCGGTTGACGAACATCTCGAAGTATTGCGTCTCGTGGCGATCGGCCGCTCTTGGATCGTCGAACGAGTGCTTCATCGAAAAGCCGTGCAGCGGCATCTGCTGGATGCCATTGACAAAGGCGGGATGCGGTAAGCCGACGGCGTCGAGCACGGTGGCGGCGATGTCGATGACGTGGTGGAAGTGCGAGCGGACCTCGCCTCTCGCGCGAAAGCCCTTCGGCCAGTGCACGATTGTGCCGTTGCGCGTGCCGCCCCAGTGGGATGCGACCTGTTTGGTCCACTGGTACGGCGTGTCCATCGCGTGCGCCCAGCCAACCGCGTAGTGGTTGTAGGCGTACGGACCTCCGAACTCGGGCACGCGCTGCGTCAGGAATTCGGGCGTTTCGACGCCTGTTACGCCGTTGAGCGTGAACATCTCGTTGAACGTGCCGTTGATCGTGCCTTCGGCCGATGCGCCGTTGTCGCCGACGATGTAGAAGATCAGCGTGTTGTCGAGCTGGCCGAGCTTGTCGATGGCGTCGATCAGTCTTCCGACGTTGTGATCCGTATGCTCGAGAAAGCCCGCGTAGACTTCCATCTCGCGCGCAAGCACCGGGCGCATTTTTGGATCCATATCGTCCCATGCCGGGATCTCGGCCGGCCGAGTGGTCAGCTGCGCGTCTTTAGGAATGACGCCGAGCTGTTTTTGACGGGCGAAGATCTCTTCGCGCATCGCATCCCAACCCTGATCGAACTTGCCTTTGTACTTGTCCGCCCATTCTTTGGGCACGTGGTGGGGCGCATGCGTGGCGCCCGGCGCGAAATAGACGAAGAAGGGTTTGTCGGGCATGAGCACGCGCTGCTGGCCGATCCATTCGATCGCGCGATCGGTCATGTCCACGGTGAAATGATAACCTGGCGGCTTTTCTGGCTCGATCGGCACGGTGTCTTGATAAATGGCGGGCGCCCACTGATTGGTCTCGCCGCCGATGAAACCATAAAAGTGTTCGAATCCGCTGCCGGTGGGCCAGCGGTCGAATGGTCCCATCGGACTCGTCTCCCACACCGGCACTTCATGGCACTTGCCGAATTGCGCCGTCACATATCCGTTCAGGCGCAAGATCTCCGGCAACGGCGCGGCGGCTTTCGGTCGAACGGAGCTGTAACCGGGTGCAGATGTCGCAAGCTCGGTGATCCCACCCATGCCGACCGCATGATGGTTGCGCCCCGTGAGCAGCGCCTGGCGGCTCGGCGAACACAACGCGGTCGTATGAAAACGATTGTAACGCAAGCCGCCTTTGGCCAAGCGGTCGGCCGTCGGCGTGTTGATGAAGCCGCCGAACGGACTGGAGGCGGCAAAGCCCGCGTCGTCGATCAGCACAACGAGCACGTTGGGCGCATCTTTTGGCGGGCGCACCGGCTCGATCGGCGGATACTTCGTATCCGGATCTTTCGCATCGTACGTCGTCACGCCGACGTACTGCCGGTCAGGAATAGGAAGCACTTCGCGCTGCAAGTCACGTGCGGAATCGGACATCAGTGGTGGCTCCTTCAAGCGGAGTGAAGGACCTGCGGTTCTCATCACCACGCGGCGCTGCCCTGCCGCGCAGGCTCATGCTTCCTATTACGCCAAGGATTTTCTCGTGCAGGATTTCATCTTGACATGGAGCTTGCGCGTCGCGGATTTGACCGACGCGTGCGCCACCTTCGTGATCTTGGTCGCGACGCTCGAAGCGGCGATCCGCTCGGCGATCGCGTTTGCGCACTTCCGCCAAGCCCGGCAGGGCGTTCAGTTGATCCGCTGGCGCTTCGGCCGGTGGCTCGCGCTTGCGCTCGATTTCTTGATCGCGGGCGACATTTTGCGCACAGGCGTCGCGCCATCGTGGGTCGAGATCGGCCAGCTCGCGGCCATCGTCGCCATCCGCATCGTCATCACCATCTCGCTCACGCGCGAAGAGCGGGATATCGCCACTGATCGCGTCGAGGCCGCATGAGCGGCGTCCAAACGCGAATCCGGCAACCGGCGCCCGACCGCTACGACTCGATCGAATCGCGCTGGGTTCCGATCATTGCGCTGCTGCTCATGTTAGGATTGCTCGCAGTGCTGCCAGGTCGCTATCGCGTCGCGCCGGAGTGGGTTGCATTCGCCACCGTGTTGCTTCCGGTCGGATCGATGATCGCTTTCATGCGCTTCCGCACGGAGCTGTGGCGTAAGATTGAGAGACTTGCGATATTTGTGTTTGTCGCCATCGCTGAGGTGCTCTTGTTGATCAGCCTTTATCACTTGATTCTGTCGATCGTTGGGCGAGCGGGGCAGATCACCGGCTTGACGTTGCTGGCGTCGGCGATCGTGATATGGGTTGGCAATTTCTTGCTGTTCTCGCTCGTCTATTGGTCGATCGACGGCGGAGGTCCGGAGGCGCGCGCCGCAGGCCAATCCTCCGACTGGTATTTCCCTCAGCAGAGTTTGCCGGACCGATACGGTGTCTGGCGCCCGGTCTTCTTGGACTACCTCTACTTGGCGTATGAAACCGCAACCGCGTTCAGCTCGACCGACGATATGCCCCTCACGCAGCGCGCGAAGTTGTTGATGATGGGCGAAAGCGCGTTATCGTTGATCACCATCGTCATCGTCGCCGCTCGCGCCGTCAACATTCTGGGCTGAACTACAAGCGCACGAAGGGCGCAAGCCGGTCGAATTTGGACGGACCGATCCCTGGCACGTTTTGGAGATCGTCAACGGTCTGGAACGGACCGTTCTGCTGCCGGTAGTCGACGATGCGTTGCGCCAAACTTGGACCAACGCCCGGTAGTTGGACGAGCTCCTCCGCGCTGGCGGTATTGACGTCGAGCGACTCCCCTTCCGAGAGCTTATGCGCACTGCGCCCGCCGCGTGAGTGACCGCGATGTCGATGGGTGGCCGGCGTGTCGCCGTCGACAGTCATCGCCCGATCGATCGCAAGCGTTTGCCCTTTGTGCGGTACGGTCACTTTCATCGCGTCCGCGAGCGGCGCAGCGAGATTGATCTGCTCGACGTCGGCATCCGCAAGTGGACCGCCGGCCTCTTTGAGTGCGTCGATAACGCGTGAGCCGGGTGCGAAGGTATAGACGCCCGGCGAGCGCACCGCACCGCAGACATAGACCGTCAACGATGACGGCGTCGGCGACGGATCGCCGGCAAGCGGCGGCCCGGTAGCATGGATCAGCGTGGGCGGAACGGTCGCATCGTGTGCTTGCGGCTGAACAGAACCGCCTTGGCGCGGCAACAGTATTCCAACTACCAGCGCCACGACGCCGGCGCCGGCAGCAAGCCAGCGCTTGTCGAACGATTGCATCGCCTGCTGCATCCCTCACCCGAGCGCAGGCGTCAAGACCAATGGTGCGATAACCCGCGCTGAGCCGTCAGAGCGGACGGCGCATGCGAATGAAAATGCTCTCGCGCTCGCCGAACCGCGCCCGCCAACGCCGCGCTTCGATAAAGCCGCGCGACTTCCAAAAACGATGGCCGTTTCCGTTTTGTTCGACGACGTTGAGCTGCAGCTCGTGCGCGCCACCCGCTTTGGCAGCCGCCGCGAATGCCTCAACGACCGCCTCGCCCAGTCCGCGTCCGCGTTGCTCGGGAGAGAACAGCAGCAGCCCGATGTACCACACACCCGGCTCGGGGTAGTCGCGAAAGGCGTCGAGCACGCCGCTGAGTTCGTCGGCTGCGGCGGTGCGCGGAATCGCTTCAATGCCCAGCAAGACCTTGTCGCCTGGCTCGCGGCCGTCTTCGGGACCCGCCATGTACACGGTATTCGCGTCGCCGGGCTCCGGCGCGCGCCCCATCACGAGCAGCGAGTAGTCCGCACTCGCGTCGAGCAGGCGCGCCAGTGCTAGACCGTGCTCTGGCGTCAACGGGAACGCGCGAAAGCGCTCGCTCTCCAGCCGCGGCAGCGGTCCGATCACGCCGTCATCCGAGGGCTTGCTGCGTTGCTCATGGTACAATAGTTCCCAGTCATATGAAGACCGCTCATATCTCGCCGTACGAGCCGCAGGCGATCGAGCCTAAGTGGCAGCGCATTTGGGAAGAGCGCTGCCAGAACGACGTGCGCGAAGATCCCGCGCGCCAGAAGTTCTACCTGCTCGAGATGCTGCCGTATGCCAGCGGAGACCTGCACGTCGGCCACGCGCGCAATTACACGCTGGGCGACGTCATCGCGCGCTTCCGGCGCATGCGCGGGTTCAACGTCATGCATCCTATGGGCTTCGACGCGTTTGGATTGCCGGCAGAAGCGGCCGCGATCCAGCGCGGTACGCACCCGCAGGACTGGACCGAAGCGAACATCGCGAACATGACGCGCCAGCTTCATCGCCTGGGCGTCGCCTACGACTGGTCGCGCGTCGTTGATACCTCCTCGCCCGAATACTATCGGTGGACGCAGTGGCTGTTCTTGTTGATGTATCGCAAGGGACTCGCTTATAAGAAGGAAGCGCCGGTCAACTGGTGCCCGTTCGACCAGACGATTCTGGCCAACGAGCAGGCCGAGGGCGGCGTGTGCTGGCGGTGCGGCACACGCGTCGAGCAGCGTTTGGTCAACCAGTGGTTTTTCAAGACGACCGCATACGCCGATCGTCTGCTTGAGGGACTCGATCGACTGCCAGGCTGGCCCGAGCGCATCAAGACGATGCAGCGCAATTGGATCGGACGCAGTGAAGGCGTCACGTTCTCATTTGATATTCCGGCGGCCAACGCGTCGATCAGCACCTTCACGACGCGCTTAGACACGGTCTACGGCGTCACGTTTATCGCGCTCGCGCCGGACCATCCGCTGCTAGAACGATTGCTCGAGGGCAACGAGCATGCGGTTCAGGTGCGCCGGTTCGTAGCGGAGATCGCGGGCAAGACCGAGCTCGAGCGCACGCAGATGGAGAAGCTCGGTGTGTTCGGCGGAGTGCACGCGCGTCATCCGCTGACCGGCGAGCGCGTACCGATATGGGTCACGAATTACGTCGTTTCAAGCTACGGCACCGGCGCGGTCATGGGGGTGCCCGCACACGACGAGCGCGACTTCGAATTCGCGCACACGCACAATATCGACGTCAAGACGGTCGTCGTGCCGCCGAACGACCCGAGTTTTGTCGCGCGCGACATGCCCTATGTCGACGATGGCGTCCTGACGCGCTCGGGGGAGTTCGACGGACTGACCAGTGCAGACGCGCGCCGCACGATCGCAGAAGAGCTCATCGAGCGCGGCATCGGTGAAGAGACCATCAACTATAAACTGCGCGATTGGCTCATCTCGCGGCAGCGCTATTGGGGCGCACCGATCCCAATCGTCAACTGTCCAGAGCACGGCCTTGTGCCCGTGCCAGAGGATCAGCTGCCCGTCTTACTGCCCTACGATGCGCCGTTCACGGGCACGCAAGGCAGTCCGCTCGAAAACGTGCCGTCGTTCGTCAACACGACCTGTCCGCAGTGCGGTGGCCCGGCCAAACGAGAGACGGACACGATGGACACGTTCATGTGCTCCTCGTGGTATTTCTTGCGCTATCTCAGCCCGCACGATGCCCGCGCGCCGTGGGAGCGCGACGCAGCGTTCTATTGGGCGCCGGTCGACCATTACATCGGCGGCGCGGAACATGCGGTCATGCACTTGATGTACGCGCGCTTCTTCTATAAGGTGCTGCACGACGAGAACATGGTGCCGGCGGACGAACCGTTCACGCGCTTGTTCAATCAAGGCTTTGTGCTGGGCGAAAATCACGAGAAGATGAGCAAGTCGCGGGGCAACGTGATCGGCATCGACGAGACAGCCGACCGTTACGGCATCGATGCGCTTCGGCTGTTCGAGATGTTCGCGGGCCCTCCGGAAACCGATTACCCATGGTCGACCACCGGCATCGCCGGAGCGACGCGCACGCTCAACCGCGTTTGGCGGCTCGTTCTCACGCATATCAATGCGCTGCGCAACCCGCCAACGGCCGCTGCGGCCAACGGCAGCGCAGATGCGGACCTGCGCTACAGCATTCATTCGAAGATCAAGCAGCTGACCGATGAGATCGGCGACCGCATGCACCTGAACACGTGCATCGCGGCGCTGATGACGCTACTCAACGATCTCGAAGCGTATGCGGAACGGCACGAAGACGCGTCAAAGTCCGCGACATTCGCCGCCGGTCTGCGCGCGCTCGTGCTCATGCTTGCCCCGTTTGCGCCGCACATCACCGAAGAATTATGGGAGCGTGCGGGGCAGATGCGCAGCGTGCATCTCGAAGCGTGGCCCGCGTATGATGAAAGCGCCCTGGCACGATCGCTCATCCCCTACGTCATCCAGGTCAACGGCAGGCATCGCGGCACGATCGAAGCGCCGCCCGGCTCATCCCAAGACGCCGTACTCGAACGGGCCAAAGACGTTCCGACCGTGAGCGCGCAGCTCGGCGGCAAGACCGTGCGCAAGACGATCTTCGTCAAAGACAAGCTGCTGAACATCGTTGTCGGCTAAGCGTTCGATGACGCCCGCGCGGGTGCTGGGCGCGCTCAAGCGCGGCAACGACCGCTTCCGAGCGAAGCAACGCTTGGTGCGCACGTACATCGCGCGCGGACGCCCGACTGCTACCGAACAACATCCATCCGCGGTGATCCTCGGCTGCATCGACTCACGCGTGCCCGCCGAGATCGTCTTCGGCTTGGGGATCGGCGACGCGTTCATCGTGCGCATCGCGGGCAACGTCGTCAACGACGACGTGCTCGGCAGTTTAGAATTCGCCTGCGCGGTCGCGGGCGCACAGGTCGTCGTCGTTCTCGGCCACACCGGTTGCGGCGCGATTCAGGGAGCGATTGCGGGCGTGAAGCTCGGCAAGCTCACCGCTCTGCTCGCGCAGATCAAAGCCGCCATCACCGCGACGGCGTTCACGGGCGAACGCTCGAGCAGCGACGCGGCGTACGTCGATGCGGTCGCGCAGACCAACGTCATGCTCATGGTCGAAAGCGTGCGCCGGCGCAGCCGCATCCTCGCCGAGCTCGAGAAAAAGGGTGGCCTTGTCATCGCCGGCGCGATGTACGATCTAAAAACCGGCAAGGTGACGTTTGCCGGCGCGCGCGATTCCTAACGGACGGCTCTAGAGAGATTTGAAGTAGTCGACTGTGCGGGCAATGCCGTCGCGTAATGAAACCGTCGGCTCCCAGCCCAGCGCCTTTTTCGCGCGCGCGTTCGCAAAGACACACAAGCCGATATCGCCTGCACGTTTGGGCGCGTGCTCGACGGCCACATCGCGCCCCACCGCCTGCGCGATGAGCCGATGCAGCTCGTTGACGGATGTGCCGATGCCGGTACCGATATTGATGACATCGCCGTCAGCGCCGCTCAGCGCGAGCTGATTCGCCCGCGCAACGTCGCCCGCATACACGTAATCCTTTTGCTGCTCGCCATCCCAGTCGATGCGAATGGGTTCGCCTTTTAGGATGCGCGACACGAAAATCGCGATGACGCCGGCTTCGCCGGCTGGATCCTGTCGCGGGCCGAAGACATTGCCATAACGCAATGCGGTGAACGCCGGCCCGCCCGCGGCGGCGAAATAGCGCAGGTAATGCTCGCCGGCCATCTTCGTGATCCCATAGGGCGACTCAGGCCGTTGCGCATGGTCTTCGTCGATCGGAATGCGTTCGGGCGTGCCGTACGTCGCGGCCGATGAGGCGTAGACGATCTTGCCTACGCCGCTGCGCGCGGCGGCTTGCGCGACGTTGATCAGCCCTTTGACGTTGACGTCCGCGTCGTACAGCGGATCTTTGGTGGAAATGGCGACGCTGTGCTGAGCCGCGTGGTGGCTCACGACCTCCGGCTTGAATGAATCGAAGGCGTCAGCGAGCGCTGGGTCGCGGATATCGAGCTGGAAAAATCTGGCCTTTGGGTTGAGATTGGAGCGCCGGCCGCCGCCATGCTCCCAGAAGTTGTCGACGACCGCGACGTCATGCCCGGCGGCGACAAACGTGTCGACGATGTGCGAGCCGATGAAGCCCGCGCCGCCGGTGACAAGGACGCGCAAACAGCGCCTAGAGCGTCAAGTGGCCGCTGACCAGCAGTAGAACCAAGATCAGCAGGACGATGATGAACGTCGTCATGGCCATTCACTCCCTTCCGAGAAGCGAAGCGCGGCGCGCAAAGCTATAACTTCAGATGCCCAGATACGGCCAGCAGAATCAGCACGAGTAGGATGATGATCAACGCTGTGCCCACGATGAGCCTCCTCTCGGGGCCCGTCTTGACGGACCTTTGGGTTTGGCTCGTTCCGCATCGAACATATGTTTCCCTCGCAGCGTAGATAGCATCTGCTTGACCGCCGAGGCCGGCAGCGTGACCGCGCAGGCGTGACGGTCTATCGTATGGCGGATTTGGTGCGTGCGCATATTTTGGCGATCGCCTTCACCGGCTATGCCGGCGGAATTATGCTCTTTGCGCGCCACAATGCGGCGCTCGCAGCGTCTTGCGCCCTGTGTATAACCGTCAGCTTCTTCGCGCGGCGCACCCCGATTGAGATCAAGAAAGCGGTCGCATTCTTCGGCTGTTGCGCGGCGACCGGCGCTGGGGCGGCATGGGGCGCGGAGCGCTTGCGAGCCGACGCGCAGCTCGCTGGAGTCGATGGCCATCACGTCGTCGCGATTGTCGAAACGCTCGAACGGGCCCATCCTTCAGGCGGAGGCGATGCCACGCGCGTGCTCCTACGCGAGTCGTCGGGTGCGGATGCTGACACGTTGCGCGGTCGCACGGCGCTGCTGCAGCTACCGGCCGACATCGCTGGCTGGCGCGCGGGCTATCTCGAACGCATCCGCGCGCGCGTCGATCTGCCCGCTGGTCCGCGCAACGACGGCGAGTCTGGCGAGCGCGAGCAGCTCCTCGACCAAGGCGTCACGGTGATGCTCACGGTTCATCGCGCGCGCGACGCGGTGGTGATCGGCCCGGCGAGCGGTTGGCGCGCGTGGTGGACGCGTATGCGCAGCCAGTTCGCAGAGGCGGTAGAGTCCCGCCTCCCCGCGTTACAAGCGACGGTTCTCGAGGGCGTGCTATGGGGCGATCGCGGCGACCTGCCTTGGAGTTTGCGCCAAGAGTTTTCAGACACGGGCACAGTGCACGTGCTCACGACCGCCGGCCTACATCTTGGCATCATGGCGGCGCTCGTCGCCGCGCTGCTGGCGCAGACGCCGCTGCCGCGGCCGGCGCGTGCGGTATTGTTGGTGCTTTGCGCCTGGTTCTACGCGGCGCTCGCCGGTCTGCACATTCCCACGCTGCGTGCGGCCACGATGCTCACCGTCGGCCTCGTCGCCGTCGAAAGCGGGCGCGCTCGAACCGCCAGCGCCGTCTTGGCTGCGGCGGCGTTCGCAGTCGTGTTGCCCCACCCGCTTGCCCTGCTGTCGCCGTCATTTTCGATGTCATTCGCCTGCGTGTGCGGCATCGCGCTGATCGGGCCCGCGCTTGCGCAAATTGGAATACGCGAAGGCGACTGGGGGCCGCAATGGCTTGCCGAGCTCGCGCGTACTGGTATCTCCGTGCAAGTTGCGCTGGCACCGCTTCAGGCGCTCTACTTCAACGCGTTCACGCCTTACGCGGTGGCGGCAAATCTCGTCGTTGTGCCGCTCGTCGGCTTGGTGATGGCCGCTGGCGCGGCATATGCCGCCTGCGCCCTGTTCTTCACGCCGCTCGCATGGCCGCTGTCGAACATCACGTATTGGGCGGTGACGATCATGACCGGCGCCGTTGAGCGTTTCGCGGCGTTGCCCCATGCGCACATCGACGTGCCGCCGCCAACCAACGCGTTCATCGCACTCTATTGGGCATGTCTGTGCGCATTCGCATGGGGGGTGCATGCACGCGTGCCTAGGCGGCGTCTGACAGCGTGCGTCGCGGGCGCGATACTGTTGCTCGCAGTCGTGTATTGCACGCCGGGCTTGTACGCGCTGTGCGACCGCGGGTTGCACGTCGACGCGATCGATGTCGGCCAGGCGGATTGCATCCTCGTGCGCGCGCCCGGCTTGCATGCGATGCTCGTCGACGGCGGCGGAAAATTGGAGCGCGCCGGCAGCGGAGTCGTCGCGCAGCCGATCGGCGACCGCGTCGCGACGCGCACCGTTTTGCCGTTCTTGCTGCGCCACTGGGTGCTGCATCTCGATGCGGTTGTCCTCACGCATCCGCACGGCGACCATGCCGGCGGACTACCGGTTATTTTAGCGCGCGAGCGCGTCGACACGCTGTGGGATTCCGCGCAACTGTACGGTGGGCCGGCCTACCACCGCGCGCTTGACGTCGTCCGCGATCGCCACATCACGTGGCGCCGCGCCGCCCGCGGCGGCTCGTTTGATCTTGGGCCACGAACGCATGTCGCGATTCTCGCTCCTGAACTTCCCTTGATCACCGGCACGTCGTCGGACATCAACAATAACTCGGTTGTGCTGCGGATCCAGTTCGGCAATACCGCGATGCTCATGACCGGGGACGCACAATCGGAAGCCGAAGCGCGCTTGCTCTCGCACGGTGGCATCGATCTGCGAGCGGACATCTTGAAGGTAGGGCATCACGGCAGCGCCTACTCGTCGACGCCCGAGTTTCTGGCGGCAGTGCGCCCGAAGATCGCGATCATCTCCTGCGGCCGCCACAATGTTTTTGGCCATCCAAGTCCGCGCACGCTCTTGGCGCTCTTGGCCGTGCGTGCAGCGGTGTATCGCACCGATGAGGATGGCGGAGTGTCCGCGACCAGCGATGGAAATACGTTTGTCGTCAAGACCGGCGCCGTTCGCCGCTAGGCCGACGAGGTTTTGGAGGGCTTTCGTGCAAACGCGGCCCACCTGCATGCACATCGAGACAGCGCGTTTAGTGATCCGCACGTCGGAGCCGCGCGACGCGCAAGCGTGGCTCGCGATGATCAACGACCCGCAAGTGAAGCGCTTTCTGCCGGCCGGTCCCGATATGACGTTGGACAGTTACACGGGCGTGCTCGAGCGGCGCCGTAAGATGGAAGAGGAGCGCGGCTACACGCTGTGGAGCGTCGAGCTGAAGGAGACCGGCGCGTTCATCGGCCAGTGCGGTCTTTTTCCCGCAGAGGGCAAAGGACCCGAGATTGAGATCGCCTATCATTACAACACGGCGTCGTGGAACAAGGGGTATGGAACCGAAGCTGCGATCGCCGTGCTCGACCACGCGTTTCGGTCGGTCGGACTCGACGATGTCATCGCGATCGTCATGCCCGGGAACGTCGGCTCGTGCCGCGTCGTCGAAAAAGCGGGCATGCGCTTCACCGGACTTGCAACGTACTATCACTTGCCCGATCTGAGACGATATGAGGCCCAGCGCGTGTCGTGGACGCCGCCACAGAGGTCGACAGCCTGATGGGCGTATGCGCAAAAGCCCGCGGGCGGCGCGTGTGCACCGCCCGCAGGCTCGTTTCGAGGTTTCGGTTTCGCCGGTTCCCCTAGAGCTTCAGGTGTCCACTGACTATCAAGAAGATAAGGGCGACGATTACGAGGATCGCTGTCAGCACTTGCTGTCACTCTCCTTCAATATTGATTCGGTGTTATACATATACCCACAAAAGCATAAAGAGAAACGCGCCACTGCCGTAGCTGTGACGCGCTCTTCGTCAGCGCGCATGCGCGCGCAATCTTTGCGGGCTAGAGTTTCAGATGGCCGGTCACTGCTAGAAGAATCAGCACCAGCAACACGATGATCAACGCATCCACGATCTTCCCTCCCCCAAATCGCGACCGTGTCATTCATTCTACCCGCTTCGAAACGCATCGAACCGTCACACTTTTTCCTGAAAACCGCACGCAGGCACGCGCGCGTCGCAGCCGAAGCTCGTCCGCTCTATGAGCAGACGCCAACCGATCGACATCATCCGCATCGTGCCGATGCGTCTTGCCGGCGCCGCGCCGCCGACAACGCCGCAGCTGACCTATCGGGGCGGCGCGCTGCTCACCGCAGTCGAAGTGACAACGATTTTCTGGGGAGCGTGGTGGAAGCAGGCGCCGCAGAGCACCACGGCAAGTGAGCTCAACGCGTTCTTCGATTATATCCTCACGAGCGCGCTCATCGATCAGTTGGCCGAATACGATGTGGCCGGCATGAAGATCGGCCACGGCTCGCGCGTCGCGACGCTGACGGTCGCTCAGTCGCCCGCGACGACGGTCGACGATACCGCGATCAGATCGTTCCTCGACGCGCAGCTCAAGGCGGGCAGCGTTCCCGCCGCCGGCAAGAATTCGCTGTACTTCATCTATCTGCCCAGCGGCGTCACCGTGACGATGAGCGGCCAGGCGTCGTGCCAGGCGTTCTGCGGCTATCACGATGCGATCAACGAAGCGACGTTCTATGCGGTCGAGCCATATCCGGATTGCCAGGGATGTCTCGGGGGCGCGAGCGAGTTCGACGCGCTGACCATCACCTCGTCGCACGAGTTGTGCGAAGCAGTGACCGATCCGGTCCCCGGCCAGGGATGGTACGACGATGCGAACGGCGAGATCGGCGACATCTGCGCGTGGCAGACGAAGAAGGTGGGCGCATACACCGTCCAGCTGGAGTGGTCGAACGCCGCCAACGCCTGCAAGTGAACTTCAGATGTGATAGCGCTGCTCCAGCACAAAGACGCCGCCGCTGAAATCCGGAGACGGACCGCCCGGCTGCGATGGCAACCCGGTGAAATTTGAAAGGCGGTACTGCACGAGCACGAACGCGTGCTGCGTTTCAGCGTACTGCGCACCGGCAAAGAATGTGCTCTGCTGGTAATCGACGTTCGTCAGTGCGCCGAACGCCCACGAGCCGCGCATCGCATAATTCCCAAATCCGGCGTCGGCGATGGCGCGCTTGCCGAAAGCGTGCGCGAACGTGAAGACGACTTGGGGCGCTTGATACGACACCGCGTCTTGCGGGTGGCCCGGCAGAAAATCGCGATGCTCGGTATCATTGACGTAATCGATGATCAGATCGCCGACGCGCGGATGCCATGCGGTCCAGAGCGCGTACTGGTGCATGACGCCCGACGTGCCCGCTCCATCGTCTTGCGGCAGAAAGAAGCCTTCGACAAAACCGACTTGGTTGACGGTGCTCAGCACAGCGGGGTCGATCTGCCAGTATTGAGCGTAGGCGGCATGGATGTCGATCGCACCGTGGTCCAGCGCGTATGAGATGCGATAGCCTTGCCGGTTTGAACCGATCGTGGTGTTGTTCGCGAGCTGATAGTTCGATTTGAGCCACACGCCCGGCCACGACCAGGCGACGCTCCATACGTTCTCGGGCGCGCCGTAGGGCAGGATCGCTGACGCATAGCGCGCTTCGAACCGATAGAGATCGAGCCCGATCTTCGCGCGCCCGAACGAGTCGGAAGCACCTGCATGATAGAAGCCACCCGGCTTTTGCGTGCCCGGCTCTAGCACGTCTTGCGCGTTGTACCACGCTTGTCCGATCTCGACGACTGCGTCTACGCGCCGGCCGGCGTGGAACGCGCCGCGCAAACCGGCGACCGTCTGCTGCTGTCCGCCAAGCTGACTCATTGGAAGCGGGCCCTGCGGCCCCGGCTTCGTCATCGCTCCTGCGCCGAACATCGTCGTTGTCGACAGCGTCGCGCCTCCCGTGCTGACGTGCAAGAAATCCGCCGACCAGCGCGTTCCTTCACCGTGATCGAGCACGAGCGAGCCTAGCGTCAGACGCGCCGACGTGCCGGGCAATGCCGGCAACGATGCGTTGGAGACCTCCAGCGTCGCGACGCCCGTGTGCCCGACGAGATCGGCTCCGTCGAGCGGCAAACCCGGCGGTGCGGCCGGCCACACCTCGAGTGCCGGCGGACCGGTGCCCAACGACTCAGCGGGCTGCAGACCGATGTTCGGCGTGACGTTCGTCAGCGGCGGCGGCGCGAAGACGAACGCATCGGATTGTACGAGGTCGAACCAGCCGCCCCGCACGTTCAGCACGCCGTCGTGCGTTCCGAGCGAACCAGAGAGCAGCGAGACGCGGGCAGCACTTCCATCATCTTGACCCGCATGCGTCGTGAATGCGATCTGGTATGGCAAGGCAGTCGAACCGAGATGAGGATTGAGCGCGGGGAGCAAGTTTGCGCCCCAGTACGCCGCGTTCTGAATACTGCCGGTGGCGTATGCCGCGCCGATCGTCGCCGACGCCTTCAAGGCCGGGCTCGAATAATCGGCGCGCAGATCGAACTGGCCAACGCCGGCGATGCCCGGCGAATCCGGCGCGCTCGAGAAGACGTCGTACGGCGTCATCGGCGAGAGCGGCGAACCAGCGGCGAACGCGGGTCCCTCGGGTGGGGTGAGACCCGGTCCGGATTGCGCGTGATCGGCGAACGATACGAACGCGTCGCCCGAATAACGCAAACCATTTGGCGGCGCGGGCGACGGCGTCGCAGTTGCCGCTACTGATGGCGTTGCACCCGGTGTCGGCGCGAACGACGCATCGGGCGACGGCGATGCGAGAGCGATGCGTGCGCCAAGCGTGCCGTACGTTACTAGCGTACCGGCGAACATGAAGACGAGGCCTATGAACGCAGGGCGGCCCATGCGCACGTCGTTCTTATGGTCATACCCATAGCCATGTCGCATCGGATAGGGCCGGTCTGCGCTCAGCGTAGGAAGAGCTTGTCCGACCACGCTTGGCTGCGTTCATAACGATCGCACAGCGCGTCGAAGATGCCGAGCACTGCGGTGCCCGTGCGGCGAAGAATGATGATGAAGTTCGTCATTGCACGCGTCTCCGTTTCGTCAGTAGTTGTTCCCGCGGCGGCAGGCGAGGCCGCCCCCCGATGCGGGAAAAAATAAATGGCGGATATTTTCACAGCCGTCCACGGTCCGATCACCCCCTTTTCGGCTTATCAGCGGCGCCGATAAGGCTTGGACAAAATCAAAAAGACTGTCGCGCTCCTCGCACTCGACAGTCCATGCGGTTTCCGCTGACCCTAGGGTCAGCGGCTTCCTCATGCGTCGAGTTTTGGCACTGCACAACATGAAGCCGGTTCGGCTAGCCGCGTTAGGTACCGCCTTGGTTCGGCGATGCCTGGTCACCCATTGGGGTCTCTCGACCTTTCCGGGTAGCGGCCTATCTTTGTGCAGACGCCTCACCTAACGAGGAATCTACTGCCCGATAATACCCGGCATCTAGGGCTGGTGTCAACCTATCTTTCGGATGCGCCGATCGGTTATCCGGTGTTAGTCGTAGCGCAGGTTGAATGCGGGCTTCACGTCGTCGGGAAGATCGAAGATCAGCGTCTCGTGTTCGGCGCAAAGTCAACCCCCGGTCTGGAGGTCAGCGCCGGCAGCAGACCTCAAGCTTGTTCCCGTCGGGATCTTCGAAGAAAACGGCGTAGTAGGGCTGGATATAGTCGGGGCAGTCCTGCGGGCCCTCGATCGCGCGCGCGCCGATCTCGGCTAGCAACGCACCGATGCGATCGACGTCGGCACGACTCGGCGCCGCGAACGCGATGCGCGTTTCGCTTGGCGTATGATGCGCGCGCTCGTGCAAACCGAAGAACTGGTTGGCGTCGTCTTCGCAATAGTACTCGCGGGCGCTGCCGCAATTGTCGACGTGCGTGTAGCCGAGCGCGGGCATGAGCGCGTCGTAAAACGGGCGGACGCGCTCGATGCTGCGCACGCGGTGGTCGACGTGATCGAACGGATACCGGATCATGCGCGCGTCTGCGGACTATCGGCGACCGGAGACGGCCTGCCATTGGCTCTCGCCGGCGCCGGCGGCCAGCGCCGCGAGAACAGATCGGTCACCGCTTTGAAGCCGCGCTTGAGCAGCGGGCGCTCGAACGCGTATGTGATCAATGAAGCCACCGCGATCGAGATCGCGACCGTTTCGGCGAGGTACGTCCATTGCCACACTCGATCGCTTGCAAAATCCGCGGTGCGCGGAAACGGCAGCGCGTGGCGCGCGATGAACGTCGCGATCAGCTGGTGCCACAGGTAAAGATTGTAGGAGATCACCGATAAGAAGACGAGCAGACGATTCGCGAGCAACGCGCGCCACCATGAAGCTGCCAGACACGACGCGACGGTCAAGACGATGAACGTCGCGCCGAGCAGCGTCATGTGGCCATTCGCCCACACGTATTGCCAGTTGGGCACGACGCGCAGTTTGAACTGCGAGTAAAGCAGCACGCCGTAGCAGACGAAACCGGCAACCGCGACGACGGTGAGCCAGTGTTGCCAACGCGCCAAGCCGGCTACGTGCGTGCGCAGCCACACGAAAAGCCATGCCGCGAGCATGCCTGACGCGAAAAGATCTAAGAACGCGGGCATCTGCGTCATGACGACGTAGTCGCCGAGGCAGCAATGGCCGCGCAGAATGCGATAGCCGTTGGCGATGACCAGTATGGCGGCGAACGTCAGGAACGGGCGGCGGCGAAACGCCCAGCATAGCAGCGGGAAGATGACATAGAATTGCACTTCGACCGCCAGCGTCCACAACACGCCGTTGACCGACCCGAACGTGTCGCGAAACCAGTTGTGGATGAACAGCAGGTGCGTCACGTACACCTTGAGCAGCGTCGCGCCGGAAAACGCGGCGACGATCCACGGCGTCAGGATCAGCAGCTGCAGATAGTACGATGGAACGATCTTGATGAAGCGGCGGTAGGCGTAATGGGCGACCGTCTGCAGGGGCGCTCCCTCGAACAGCGCGCGAGCGTAGGGATAGAACAGCACGAATCCGCTGATGAAGAAGAACAAGTCGACGCCCGTGAACCCGGTCTCGGCGATGAACTGCAAGCTGATCGTGCGGCCGAACGCGTGGAACTCTGCGGCGAGCCAGTTCCACTCCCACACGTGATACCACAGCACGACGAAGATCGCGATGCCGCGCAAGCCGTCGAGCACCGCGAGATGCGCGGCTGAATCGAGCGGCCCCTTGGCGGCGGCGCGCGGTGTCTCAACCATCGCTTGCGGTTGCGACCGGCGCGCCCGGGTTTTGCTGCGGGCGGCGCTGGAAAAGATCGCCGAAGGCGCGCCAGCCCTTCTTCAGGATGGGCAGCTCGATCGCGTACGTGACGAGCGTCGAGACGGCGAGCGAGATCAGCAGCGACCAGAACGTATAGATCCACTTCCAGTGATCGTCGAGATGCGGATCGGCGGTCGACGGCGCGGGGATGCGCCGCTGCAGCATGTACAGCATGATGACGTTGTGCCACAGGTACAAGTTGTACGAGATGATGCCCAGGTAGCGGAACAGCGGGTTGGCGATCGCGAGATGAACGAAGCGGTACGAGAAGAGCGCGGCCACCGTGAACACGCCGACGAGGAGCGCGAAGTACGGCCGGTTCACCGCTTGCCATGCAGCGTATCCATTGGTGACATAGATCTTGGTGAGCATGTTGGCGAGCAGCGCGTACAAGCCGACCGCCGCGCCGGCGGCGACGATCGTCGCAAGCCACGGGACCTGCTCGGCTTTGGAGCGATTGCGCAGCCACACGAATGCGTACGCCGCGAGCATGCCCGTGCCGAAGAGATCGAGATATGCGGGCAGCTGGCCCATCAACACGTAGTCCGCGACATCGATGTGGCTCGCGACGATGCGATACGCGACCGCGATCGCCACCATCCCCAGATAGACGAGCACCGGCTGGCGGCGGAACGCCCAGCACAGCGCGGGGAAGATCAGATAGAACTGGATCTCGACGCCAAGGCTCCACAGCACGCCGTTGACGCCGACCCACGTGTTCACCCAGAACGTGTGGATGAACAACAGGTGCGATGCGATCTGCCAGACGACGTCGCGCACGGAGGTGAACTGGCCGATCATGATCGCGGCGGCGACGAGCGCGATCGCGTATGACGGCACGATCTTCAAGAAGCGCCGTTCGGCGAAATGCTTGACCGTCTGCAGCGGGCGCCCTTCGAACAGATAACGCGCGTACGGATAGAACAGCACGAAGCCGCTGATGAAGAAGAACAGCTCGACGCCCATGAGTCCCGTGCCGGGGATGATGAGCAAGAAGCCGTACTGCGTGCCCTTGATCGTCACATACGGTGTGAGCCACGAGAACAGCCACAAATGCCACCACACCACCATTAAAATGGCGATGCCGCGGAGACCGTCGAGCACGTCGAGGCGTGCATCGGAGCGTGGCGATGATGGCGCGGTCATGCTGTCAATATCGGGCGACTTCGGCGCGGGTCCTAGTGCGGCCTCGGCTTGTGCCCGTCGGCTGCCGAGGGATGGCACATGCCTCCCCGAAGTCGCCGCCTGACATATGACAGCCGGCCGGCTTGTTTTGTGCCCGACGCCGCTGGGCAATCTTGACGACATCACGGCGCGCGCGCTGCGCGCGCTGCGCGAATGCGACTTCGTCGTCGCCGAGGACACGCGCGTCACGGGCGCGCTGTTACGGCATTTCAGCATCGACAAGCCGCTTCGGTCGTTCCACGAGCGCGTGCGTGCGGCGCGCGAGCGCGAGATCCGCGCGGCATTGGCCGCCGGCAAGACGGTCGTGCTGACAAGCGACGCGGGTATGCCCGGCATCTCGGACCCGGGCAGCGAGCTCGTGCGCCTTGCGCGCGCGGCAGGCGCGGCGGTGGATGCGCTGCCAGGTCCCAGCGCGTTCGTCGGCGCGCTCGTGCTCAGCGGATTCGACATCAGCCGCTTTCGCTTCGAAGGTTTTCCGCCGCGCAAGCGCGGCGAACGAAAGGCGTATCTGCGCGCGCTGCGCGCAGAACGCGCTGCGATCGTCTGGTACGAGGCGCCGACGCGCGTCGTGGGTCTGCTCGAGGACGTCGAACGCGAGCTTCCCGGCCGGCAGGTGTTCGCGCTGCGCGAATACACGAAGATGTTCGAGCACCATGCGCTTGGCACTGCCTCGGAGGTGAGCGTGCAGATCGCGCGGCCGCCGCGCGGCGAATTCACGATCGTGCTCGAAGGCGCGTCGTCTACGGTTGATGCAGCCGCGCAGCGTGAAGTGAGCGCCGGCGCGCGCGCGGCGCTCGCAGAACTGCTTGCGCACGGCGTCAGCGCACGCGATGCGGCGTCCGCCATCGCGATCGCGAGCGGGGCGCCCAAGAACGCGCTCTACCGGCTGGCGATCGACAGCGCGAAGAAGCGCTAGGCGTGCACGAGTCGTTGTGGATGTTCGCCGTGCTCGGCGCGGCGGCGTTCGTCGCTGCAGCGCTCGATTCGATCGTCGGCGGCGGCGGACTCATCAACCTGCCCGTGCTGTTGCTGCTCGGCTTGCCCGTTCCGACCGCGCTTGGCACGAACAAACTTGCGGGAATCGCGGGCACAGCGACCGCTTCCATCACGTATGCGGCAGCGGGCGCCATCAGGTGGCCGCTGGTCGCGGCAGGCGCGATCACCGCATTCGCCGGCGCACTCGCGGGTGCGCGTACCATTCTCGCGCTCGACCCTCACGCCGAACGCGTCATCGTGTCGGTGCTGCTGATCGTCGTGTCGGCCGTCATCGCGCTGCGCCCTGACATCGGCGTCACCTCGCGCTCACCGGCCGAACGCTCGTTGTGGCGTTCGGGTGCGATCGGAGCCGCCACCGGCTTCTACGACGGTTTCTTCGGCCCCGGAGCGGGGGCGTTCATGATCTTCCTGCTCGTCGTCTGGCTTGGCCTGGACTTCCTGGCGGCAGCCGGCGTCGCGCGCTTCATCAACTTCGCATCGAATCTGGGCGCGATCGTGGTGTTTGCGCTGGCGGGCACCATCGACTACCGCATCGGCGTCGTGATGGCCGCGTGCGCGATCGCGGGCAGCTTCGCGGGATCGCGATTGGCGCTCGCGCACGGCGCGCGTTTCGTGCGCTACGTCTTTCTCGCGTTGGTCTGGGTGCTGGCGGCGCGGCTGCTTCTGCAGGCGCTCCACCGCTAACCGCCAACCAATCTCTGAACCATGGCCAAAGATACGTATTACCTGACCACGCCGCTGTATTACACGAACAGCACGCCGCACATCGGCCATGCGTACAGCACGATCGCGGCCGACATCCTCGCGCGCTTCAAACACGTGACCGGCACGGGCCGAGTGTGGTTTTTGACCGGAACAGACGAGCACGCGCAGAAGATCGCCGATGCGGCGGCCGCGCAAGGCAAAACGCCCAAAGCGTTCGTCGACGAGATCGTCGAGCGCTGGAAAGCGCAATGGCGGCTGCTCGGCATCGAATTCGATCAATTCATCCGCACGACGGATCCCGAGCATGAAGCCGCCGTACAGAGCATCTTCGAGACGCTGCGCCATCGCGGCGACATCGTGCCGGGCAAGTACGAAGGATGGTACTGCCGCACCGACGAGACGTTTTGGGTCGAGAGCAAGCTCATCGATGGCCGCTGCCCGAATCCCGAATGCGGCCGCCCGGTCGAATGGGTCTCTGAAGACGCGCTCTTCTTCAAGCTGTCGGCGTATCGCGACCGGCTGCTCGAACATTTTCGCGCGCACCCGAACTGGGTGCGTCCGCAAAGCGCCTATAACGAGATGATGGCGATCCTCGAAGGCGGACTGGAAGACCTTTGCGTATCGCGCTCGAGCGTCGAATGGGCGATCCCCGTGCCCGGCGACGACACGCGCACGATCTACGTCTGGTTCGACGCTATTTGCAACTATGCGACAGCAGCCGGCTATCCGCACGACATGGCGCGCTTCGAAACGCTCTGGCCCGCAGACGTGCATCTCATCGGCAAAGAGATCGCGCGCTTCCATACGATCATCTGGCCGGCGATCCTCATGGGTCTGGGCGTACCGCTGCCGCGCCTCGTGTTCGCCAACGGCTGGATCACTAATGAAGGCCTGAAGATCAGCAAGAGCATCAAGGAGAGCATCATCACCGGCGACGAGATGGTCGAGCGTTTCGGCGTGGACGGAACGCGCTATCTGTTGTTCGCACAAGCGCAGTTCGGCACGGACTTCAGCCTCAGCGACGAAGGTATGTCGCGCCGCTACAATGCCGATCTCGCGAACGATCTGGGCAATCTCGTGCAGCGCACGCTGTCGATGCTCGCGCGCTACCGCGGCGGCGTGGTGCCGCAGTCCAGCGGCGTGTCGACGCTGGCGGCCGGGTTCGAAAGCGCGCGCGACGCAGTGGCCGCGGCGCTTGGAGAGCTCGACTATCGCGGCGCGCTCGCGGCGATATGGGAGCGCGTCGGAGCGCTCAACCTGCACGTCGAGAAGACCAAACCGTGGGAGCTAGCCAAGCGAAATGAGGATGCGCGCTTGAGCGACGTGCTCTACGAGCTGTGCGAAGGCGTGCGCTGGATCGCTGCGCTGATCTATCCGTTCATGCCCTTCAGCGCGGCGGCGATGTGGAGTGCGCTCGGCCAACGCGGTGTCCCGGGCGATCGCTGGGAAACGCAGCTCATCTGGGGTACGCTGCCGCACGGCACGACGACCACGATTCCGCCGCCGCTCTTCCCACGCATCGAGGCGCAAGACGCCGCGTCGTGAGGCTTGCCGACACGCACGCGCATCTCGATGGGCCCGCATTCGCCGATGACCTCGGCGCGGTGCTCGAACGTGCGGCGACGGTGGGCGTGCGCGCCATCGTGTCCGCCGGCCAAGACGAGGCGACGAGCCGCGAGACGTTGCGCCTTGCGCGCGAGTACCCGATCATCGCCCCGGCCGTCGGCGTGCATCCGCATGAGGCGCGCACCGCCGGCGATATGTCGTGGCTCGGTACCATGCTCGACGACCCAGCCGTCGTCGCCGCCGGCGAGATGGGACTCGACTATCACTACGACCACTGCCCGCGCGATGTGCAGCGCGACGTCTTAGGCCGCCAGCTCGACATGGCTGCCCAGCGCGATCTACCGGTCATCCTGCATTGCCGCGAGGCACAGGACGATCTTATCGCGGTCTTGCGCGATCGGTTCGCACGCGGCAGGCTGGGCGTCGTGCATTGCTTCACAGGCAGCTATGCAGATGGTATGCGACTCATCGACGAGTTCGGATTGTATCTCGGCATCGGCGGCGCGGTCACGTTCAAAAAGGCGATCGAGCTTCATGACGCCGCCGCGCGGCTGCCCTTGGAGCAGTTGGTGCTCGAGACCGACTGCCCGTTCATGACGCCCGCGCCGCATCGCGGCAAGCGCAACGAGCCCGCCAACATTTCACTGACGTGCCTGCGCGTCGCCGAGTTGCGCGGTGCCGGCGCGATCGCGATCGCAGAGGCGACGAGTGCGAATGCAGCGCGCCTTTTCCCAAAGCTGACGGTTCCCGCGTGAACGCAGAAGATACCGCGCAGATCCGCGCCGCGGGATCGGGCGACGTCGCGAGCTGGAGCAGACTGCGAAGGCTGCTCTGGCCCGACATCGACGATGCCGAAGCGGCCAACGAGTGCACGCAGCTGCTCGCCGATCCCTCGTATGCCGTCTTTGTCAGCGAATCGGATCAACGCCTAAGCGGTTTTATCGAAGTGCGGCTTCGCCCATATGCCGACGGCTGCGATACGAGTCCCGTCGGCTACATCGAGGGTTGGTATGTCGAGCCCGCGTCGCGGCGCAGTGGTATTGGCCGTCGCCTTGTCGCGGCTGCCGAACAGTGGGCGCGGGCACGCGGCTGCAGCGAAATGGCGTCGGATTCGCTGCTTGATAACGAGAACGGGCGGCGCGCGCACGAGCATCTCGGTTACGCCGAGGTCGAGCAGGCGGTGCGTTTCCGCAAGGACCTGCGTACCGCGACATAAGCCCGCGCTTTTGGCGCTCTTAGACGGGCGCCCCCACGTTCCACATGCGATTGAAGTCCGCGCGCAAAGCCGCCGCGCCGTCATCGAATTCATCCGGTCGAGCGACGATGCCGATCTCGCGCGCCTCATCCAGGCCGTTGCGCGTCAGATTCGCCGAGCCGACATAAATGCGGTCACCGGCGTCGATGTACTTCTCGTGCAGATACGCGCCCGCGATCGTGCGCACGTCGACGCCAGCCACAGTCAGCCGCTGCAGCGATGCGGACACACCGCGCTCGCACTTGACGAGGATCTCGTCGTGCAATCCATCGCGGCGGCGCGCGATGAGCGCATCGACGACCGCCGTGTCGGACAGATCCTCGATCGCGATGCGTTCGTCGGCGCGTTCACTCAGCAACCCGGAGATGCGTTCGCGCGTTGCAGCAGCCGGACCGCTGACAACGCGCGCGGTTTGCGAAGGCGCGTCCCCGATCGAGGAAGCGACCGCAGCGACGTCTGACGGATCGTCGTCCTCTATCATCACCGCACCCGGCTCGTCGAAGCCGCTGCGATTCGGATTCGCCGTGCCGATAAACGCGCGCGCGCCATCAACGACCACCGCTTTCGCATGCTCGAGCACGAGCGGATCGGCATCTGCGATCACATGGATGCGCGCATCGAGCGCGCGCGCGTAGCCTTCGTAGGTGCGGCGCGCGTGCGCGTTCTCCGGCTCATGCACGCCGCGATGATCGTAACGGCAACGATCCGCTTCGACGTGTAAAGTCACGTCGACGCCGCGGCGCGCCGCCGCGTTGAGCGCGTCGACGACAGGGCCGGCGCGCATACGGCTGCGCGCGTCGAGATCGCCCATGCTATGGAACTGCGCGACGATCGAGCGCCGCGCTGACGCAATCGCATCGCAGAGCGCCGTGCGTGCGGCCGTACCGATGCTCGCATGCAGCTGTGACACGCGCGTCATGTCACGCGGATTGCGGCTTCCGTCTAGTGCGTTGTGAGGGTCCGCGCGGAGCAAACCCAGGAAAGCGCGGAAAACCATTCGAAGCGGCTCGAAGTGAGTGTGGAAGGCGCCCAACCGCAACAGGCCGGGGCTCTGACGGGCTATCTGCCGCACAAAAGCGACGTGGTGCGCGACCTGTTCGATCGCATCGCGGTTCGCTACGACCGCGCGAATACGATGATGACCGCGGGCATGGACGAACTGTGGCGTGTGGCCGCGGCCGATCAGCTCCATGTGGCCGACGATGCGCGTCTGTTGGATCTGTGCTGTGGCACCGGCGGGTTGTCGCGTGTGATGGCGCGCAAAGTGCCGGAGGGCAGCGTCGACGCGGTCGACTTCAGCTCGAAGATGCTGGACGTCGCGCGCGCGCGGCCAGGCCCGCGCAACATCGAGTGGCACCAAGCCGACGTCCTCGCGCTTCCATTTGAAGACGCGACGTTCGATGGCGCGGCGATGGGCTTTTCGATGCGTAACATCGTCGACATCGGCGCGTGCTTGCGCGAAGTGGCGCGCGTGCTCAAACCCGGTGCAACCTTCGTCAACCTCGAGATAAGCAAGCCGCCGAACGCGCTGTGGCGCCGGCTCTTCTATTTCTATTTCTATAACGTGCTGCCGCTGATCGGCGGCGCCGCCGGCGGCGACGCGGCGGCCTACCGCTATCTGCCGCAATCGCTCGTCAGCTTCCCGGACGCGGATGCGCTCGCCGCGTTGTTCCAAGCCGACAAGTTCGCGCACGTGCGCTACGTGCGGCTGATGGGCGGGATCGTCGCCATGCATATCGGCACGACCGATCGGGCGCCGAACGGCCGCAGCATCGCTCCCGGCAAAGATCTGCTCGCATGATCGAGCAGTCGCGCTCTTCGATCCACGACGTCGTCGAGCAATTCGTGCGCGAGGAGCTCTCGCAAGAGAACGCGCACATCGCCGGCGCCGTCTGGGCGATGCTCGACGCGGGCGGCAAACAACTGCGCCCGCGCATCACGATGCTTGCCGGACGCGCGGTCGCACCAGCGTCCCCCGACGATCCCGTGCTCGCCTCTTACATGGAGCTCATCCACGTCGCGACGCTCATCCACGACGACGTGCTCGACAATGCCGACGTCAGGCGAGGGCGCGAATCCACGAACCGCGCGTACGGCAACCGCTTCTCCGTGCTCGCGGGTGACTATCTGTTCTCGTGGGTGTTCAAGAAGATCACATTCAACTACGCGCCGCCCGTGCCGACTATCCTCGCGGCCATGCTCGCCGAGATCTGCAACGGCGAGGTCAAACAGCTGCGCGCCGCCGGCGATCTGGCGATGACGCCGCAACGCTATCTCGAGATCATCGGCAAGAAGACTGCGGAGCTCTTCGGCTCGTGCGCCGAAGTCGGCGCGATCAACGCGTTGCTGCACGCCGGCCGGCCGTCCGGCAATGCGCTGCGCTCCGACCCGCAGGTACGGGCCCTGCGCGAATTCGGGCGGCTCTTCGGACTGGCGTTCCAGATACGCGATGATCTGTATGACGCCGTCGCGACCCAAGCGCAGCTCGGCAAACCGGCCGGCAGCGATCTGCGCGAGAAGAAGATGACATTGCCGCTCATCTACGCGATTGAGACCGGAGGCCCGGGCGTGCGCACGCGCGTCGAGCGCCTGTTCACGTTTGAGGATGCCGCGGCCCAACGCGCGCAAGCGGCGCTGGACGAGGTCGTCGAAAGCCTGCGCGAGCGCGCGGTGATCGAGCGCACCGCGCAGACGATGCGCGGCTACGCAGAAGAGGCGCAGCACGCGCTTGCGGCGTTGCCCGCGTCGCCGGCGCGCGATGAGCTCACCGGGCTCGCGCGCGATCTGAGCGCTTTTTCATCCTGACCCGGGGGACGCGTTTACCTCCCTGCCGAACCTCCAGCCGGAAAGGAGCTTTCTGATACATGTCGCCCGTCTACGCAATGATCGATGCGCCTATCATCGCCGTCATCATCGGCGCGGCGATCATCCTGTTCGGCGCTGAGCGGCTGCCCAAGCTCGCGCGCTCCATGGGCCAAGCCAAGCGCGAATTTGACGCCGCCGTGACAAAGCAGCCCCAAGCTCCGCCCGACGCTCCCCCTTCGGTCGAGGCACCGCCTCCGTCCGCGAGCGGCAGCAGCTCGGCGACCTCGAGCACGACGCCTGACACGCCCGGACCGGCGCCCACCGCTCCGCCGCCGCACTAGCACCTGCGGTGAGGCGCCGCGCGCGGCGCGTCCGTACATTATAATAGAAGGAACATGTCGACGCAGGTGAGCCCGACGTCGGAAAGCACAACGCCGCCTCGCGCCCGTGCGGATGACGAAGGCGAGATGACGTTCACCGAACACCTCGCCGAGCTGCGCACCCGCCTCATCGTCTCGATCGTCACCGTCGGCGTGCTGTCGCTCATCGCGTTCCCGCTGATGCCCAAGCTGCTCGTCCTGCTCGAGCGCTACTTCATACCCGGCATCCAGCTGCACGTGTTCTCGCCGGCCGAGATCATCCGCGTCTACATCAAGCTCTCGTTGCTGGTCGGCGTCGTCGTCGGATTTCCGATCGTGCTGTACGAGATCTACGCGTTCGTCGCGCCTGCGCTCGATCAGCGCCTGCGGGCAAAAGTGCTGTGGTACGCGATCCCGTCGCTTGCGATGTCGCTGGCGGGCATCGCGTTCTGCGGCCTGCTCGTGCTGCCGCTCGTACTGCGCGCGTTGCTCAACATCACGCAGAGCTCGGGTTTGGTCGGAACCTACCAGCTCGATCCAACGATCGGCTTCATCGTCATCCTGCTGGGCATCTTCGCGGTGATGTTCCAACTTCCGATCGTGCTCGCGCTGCTCGCCAGCGTCGGCATCGTGAACTCGCGCATGCTGACGGATAAGTGGCGGCATGCGATGATCGTCATCCTCATCCTCGCAGGTATCGGCGCACCGGATGGAAACCCGCTCACCATGCTTCTCCTCGCGGCGCCGCTCGCAGGCCTGTACTTCCTGAGCATCATCGTCGTGCGCTTCACGGAGCCGCGTCTGGCATCGCAAGAGAACCCGGCATGAGCGCGAGCGCGGTCGCGCGCGAGCGCGGTCTGTACGATCAGACGCTCGATCTGCTGTCGAACGTCATGTTCCCCGTATTCGTCTTCGCCGTGTGGGCGGCGTTGACGCTTGTCGGCACGAGCGTCGACCAGAACATGCCGGCGCAGCGCTACTATGAAGAGTACCCGGCGCCGATGGCCAACGCGATCTTGCGCCTGCACCTGACCAACGTCTTCCACTCGTGGCCCTACATCGCGCTCGTGCTGCTGCTGCTGCTGTCGATGTCAGTCTGCACGTTCCGGCGCGTGATTCCCAAACGTTTCCCCAAAGACCGCGCGCTGCCCATCGAAAACTTGGGGTTGCACGCGGCGCGCGAATCGTCGCTTGATTTCGACGCCACCGCGAGCGCCGTAGAGGACTATGTCGCGCGCCGCGGCTTTGCGGTCCGGACGCAGACGATCGACGGCGCGCGCTGGCTGTTCGCCGACAAGCAGAAATGGGCGCGTTACGGCGTGCTGGTCGCGCACGTGGGCTTCGCAGTCATCGCCATCGGCGCGTTCATCGGTTGGCTGTGGGGATATCGCGGCGAGATGCAGATCTATGAAGGCCAGACGGTCAGCGTGCCGCAGGCAGGCCTGCTCGTCACCTTATCCCACTTCGTCGGACGCTTCGAACCGGTGCAGACGAAGGCAGGTGTCGTCTACCAGGCGTCGCGCTTCCAATCCGACGTCCACGTCGTCGGCCAAAGGACCGACTCGGTGACGAGCATTCTCGTCAATCACCCGTTCGTGACTGCGAATTCAGTCTATCTTTACCAGGCCTCGTACGGTTTTGGCGGTAACTTGCAGATCGCGCGCGACGGCAAGGTCGTTTCGCCGTCGGACGCCGCCGGCCGGCTTGGACCGCAAGATGTCGTGCCGCTGCCAGGCACCAGCCGCGTGATCGAATACGGCACGATGCTCGGTCCATCCGATCCGTCGCAAGCGCCTCCGGGAGTGCCGCTGCCGAAGGCCGATACCTACGCGCTGTGGATCTTCCACGACCAGATCCCGACGACGCAACGGCCGATATTGCTGCCGGTCGGCGCGACATACTATGCGGGTGACGGCTACACGATCAGAGCGCTGCCGCCGGTCGCATGGTCGGGTCTGACGTATCGTTACGACCCAGGCGAGGCATGGGTCGGCGTCGGTGCGCTCATCCTCACGGCCGGCTTTGTGATGGCGCTGTTCTTCATGCCGATCAAGCTGTACGCGCGCGTGCGCGACGCCGGCGGCGCGCCTGTCGTCGATGTCGCCGCGACGACGACGAAGGGCAACGCCATGTATGAGGATGATTTCAACGCGCTGGTGAACGGCTTGGCCGAACGCCTGCGCGCGCCGCAAAGCGGCGCCGTCGGCGAAACGGTGAACGCGTATGCCTAACTCCTACACGCAATACAACACCAACGCCGCGGCGCTGATGGATGCGCACGTCGCCGCCTACATGTCGTGGTACGAGGCGGCGGTCGTTCTGTATCTGATCGCGGCGATCGTGTTCGCCGGCTATTGGTTCTTCCGCAGCTGGACGGCGATCGGAGCCGGCATCGTGTTCGCGTCGCTCGGCATCGTCGCGCAAACCATTAGCCTCGGCTTGCGCTGGCACTACAGCGGCCACGTGCCGTGGAACGATCTCTATGGGTCGCTTTCCGTCGTCTCGCTCTTCGCTGCGGTGCTTTTCTTGATCTTCGGCGCGCGCTATCGGATCTGGTTCGCGGCGCCGCTCGCCTTCGCGTTCTCCGACGCGCTGCTGGCCTATGCGAAGGGGTGGAACAAGGGGCTCGAGCCGCTCGTGCCGTCGCTGCAAAGCAGCTGGATCTACATCCACGTGCCGGTCGTCCTCGCATCGTACGCGGCGTTTCTCATCGGCTGCGTGCTCAGCATCATGTACCTGTTCAAGAAGGCCGATGAGGACCGCGTCGCGCGCGCGGCAGGCCAGTCGGTAGGCGCGGCCGTCTCGACGAAAACGGCCGATCTCGGTATCGCCCGACCCGGATGGTTATCGTGGGTCGATGCGCTGCCGGCATCGGCGAAACTCGACGTCGCCGCCTATCGCGTCAACTCGATCGGCGAGATTCTGCTCACCGCAGGCATCATCTTGGGCGCGCTGTGGGCGCACGTATCGTGGGGCAGCTACTGGCAGTGGGATCCGAAAGAGACAGCGGCGCTCGTTAATTGGATCGTCTATGCCGCCTACGTCCATCTGCATACCAAGCCGTCGATGCGCGGTCCGGTCACCGCCTGGGTGTCGATCATCGGCTTTGCGACCGTGCTGTTCAGCTATTTCGCGGTCAATATCGTGATCAGCGGCCTGCACTCCTACAAGTGAGGGACGCGTGAACTCCAAGGCGTTTGCGGCGATCGCGCGTGCCGCCGGCGCACTCGCGCTGGGCGCCACCGCGGTCGGCGCGCTTGCGGTCGGCGCACTGGCGATCGGCACGCTGGCGGTCGGTGCCGCCGCGGTGCGCCGGCTTCAGGTACGTGAGAGCGAGATCGAGCACGCGAACATCGGCAGAATCGAGATCGACGAGCTCGTCGTGCGCCGCTTGCGCGTTGCAGAGCTGACGGTAAGTGAGACGCTCGCGCTGCCCGAGCCGCCTAAGCGCATCGCACCGGCCGCACGCTCTCCGAGAAAACGCAAGACGTAGCCGGCAAGGTCGCAAAAAAGGAGCGCGCGCAATTCCTGCACGCGCTTCCCTTTCGTTGGCGCGAGGTTCTAGTGTAAGGTGATACCCCACGGGCAAGAGAGTCCCGTAGCGGCGCCGGCGATGTCGCGCGCCGGTGCGACATTGCCGTTAGCCGTCGACGGGAACACTGCGACGTTGTCCGGCGGCGGGCCGGCACCGCTGCAGTTTGCGACGTAGTAGTTACCGGCGTTATCGAACGCGATTCCATACGGGATGTGGATCTGCGTAAGCGCACCGCTTACCGTACGGATCGGCGCGACATTGCCGTTGCTGCCGGCGGCATAGACTGTGACCGCGCTTGAGCCGTAGTTGGAGACGTAGATGTTGTTCGCGCTGTCGAGCGTCATGCCGAGCGCGCCGCTGAGCTGCGTGTTCGCACCGGTGATGCTGAACACCGGCGTCGCATTTCCCGACGCACCCGGCGCGTAGGCGACGACGTGATTACCGGCTGGATTGACCTCTTCGGAAACCCAGAGGTTGCCCGAAGTGTCAAAGTGCACGTAGTCTGCGTGAAGCAGACCGGCCGCGCCGGTATTGATCGAGCGGATCGGCGTCGCAGCGCCGTTCGCGAGCGGCGCGAAGACGTCGACTCTGTTGCCCGTGTACTGGCCGACGTACAGGTTGCCGCTCGAGTCGAACGCCACGTCAACCGGTCCGCTGAGCCCGGTGATCTGCCGAACGGGCGTCGCATTGCCGCTGGCGCCAGGCGCGAACTCGATCACGCTGTTGCTGCTGTAATCGGCGACGTAAAGCGTTCCTGCAGAGTCGAATGCGAGTCCCTCGGGGCACTGAAGCAGCGTGGCGGCGCCGGCGATCGTGACCGTCGGGGCGACATTACCGGTCGCGCTCGCCGGATATTCGGTGATGCTGATCGTCGAGCCGCAGTTGCCGACGTACAGCGTCTGCGGCCCGGGAGTCGGACTGGTCGATGTCGACGAGCTGCTGCACGCTGACGCCAGCAGTGCGACGCCCACGACCAGATACGGCAATTTCCTAAGCAAAGCAAAGCCCTCCCTTTGTCATTACATCGGCAGGACTCAGCGGTTCGTGACCAGCCACATGTTCGATTCGCGCTCGAGGATGCGGACGCGGATGTGCCGCTCCTGCAGGTCCGCGTATTCGTACGGGACGATAAGGGCATACACGCGGGCCGGCCCGCGCAGCAGCGCGTCGGCGTTGGCCTTCTCGGTCTCGGTGCGCAGGAAATAGATCGGTCCGGCGTCGGTGTAGAACAACAGCGAGAAGCCCCCGTGCACCCCGGTGATGGCGATCTTATCACCCGGGCGCCACAACGACTGGATATGATGAGCCATCGCCTTCATCGGCTTGCGCGCTTCGAGGCCGGGTAAGACGGCAAGCACGAGCGCGCCCACGACGCCGGCCATCATGACGGTCAGTCCGAGCGGCGCGATCCACGCGCGCCGCAGCAGCAGCGTCAGCGCAACGGTCACGACTGTTGTCGGCACGACGACCCATCCTAACAGCGACAGCGGCGCGGCGAGTTGCGCCACGTCGCCCAAACGCTGCGCCTGCACGTAGAGCACGATCGCGATCGTCAGAAGCACGAGTGCGAGCGGCAGCACGATCAGCGCGCCGCGCAAACTGCGCAGATCGTTGCGTTCGATCGCATGTCCGACAAGATCGCCGACGAGAATCGACAGCGCAGGCAGCAGGATGCCGAGGTAATTGGGCAGCTTCGTCTGCGCGACCGAAAAGAACACGAACGGCACGGCCGCGGCGCACAGTAAGAAGATGTCGTCGCTCGTGCGCGCGCGCCACGCCTCTTTGATCGCTTTCGGCAAGAAGGCGACGTACGGAAAGAGCCCGAGCAGCAGGATCGGGACGTAGTAATAGACGGGACCGGGCTGATTCTCGAACGGCGTCAGATAACGGCTGAACGTCGAGCGCCCGACATACTCCACCAAGAATGCGCTGCCGTGAAGGATCGTTTGCAGCGCGAACCACCAACCGGCAAGCAGCGCAAAGAGAGCGACGCCGGCGACCCAGGGAAGCGAGCGTATCGAAGCGCGCAGCGCGGCTCTGCGCGCGCGCGGAACGAAGAACAGCCACGCCGCAAGCACGAGCAAGGGGATGACGATTGCGACCGGTCCTTTGGTCATCACGCCAAGCGCTGCCGCGACCGTCGCGATCCAAAACGCCCGCCTGTCGCCGTCGCGCAGCGCGAAGTAACCCCACAGGGTCGCCAGCGTCATGAAGAAGATCAGCATCGTGTCGAGGATCGCAAGGCGCGCGAGCACGATGTACTCGAGGCTAGTCGCTAACGCAAGCCCGCTGACGACGCCCGCGACTTCACCGTACAGCCGGCGGCCGGCGAGGTACGTCGCGACGGCGCCGGCAACGCCGAACAGCGCGCTCGGAAAGCGCAGCGCGAATTCGTTGAGCCCGAACGCGATGCACGCCAAGCCCGTGGTCCACATCCACAGCGGCGGATGGATGTACCACGGCGCGTAGTTGTAGTGCAGCGACAGCCAGTCGTGCAGCACGAACATCTCTTTGACGACTTCGCCATAGGTCGGTTCGCTGTTATCCCACAAGCTGCCATTGCCGAGCCCGAGAAAGAACAGCGCGGCGACAAGCGCCAGCGAGCCGGCTCGAACGGCTGCGATCGACCACGGCGCGCGCGGTTGCGACGTCACCATCGGATGCAAGAAACTTGCGGCACGCGCCATTGCGTTCTCCTGTTCGCGCTCGCAGCATGCGTCCAAAGGAGGCCCTTTTTAGCGCCTTGAAGGCGGGCAAGCCCATGCAGACTGTCACCACGGTTCGCGTCGCGACACGTCCAAGCGCGCTCGCGCTGGCACAGGCTCAGATCGTCATGGACATGCTCACCACGCTTCACGGTGAGATAAATTTCGAAATCGTCAAGGTCAGCACGCGCGGCGATCAAGAGGAGGACCGTTCGCTCACGTCGATCGGCGGCGACGGCGTGTTCGTCAAAGAGCTCGAATCAGCGCTGCTCGGTAACCGCGCCGACGTCGCCGTGCATTCGATGAAGGACATGCCGATGGAGCTGCCGGCGGGTGTGCGCGCCGGCGTCGTGCCCATGCGCGCCGACGCGCGCGATGTGCTGCTGTCGCGCGCCAACGCGCACAGGTCTATCTTCAAACTGCCCAACAACGCGGTCGTGGGCACGAGCTCTCTGCGCCGCGCCGCCCAGATCCACGCGATCAAGCCGCTGGTGCATGTCAAAGAATGCCGCGGCAACATCGACACGCGCATCAAGAAGATGCTCGACGGTCAATTCGACGCGCTTGTCGTCGCGCTGGCGGGTGTGCAGCGGCTCGGCCTTCCACCCGAGGTCGGCGAAGCGAGCCCGATCCCGATGGAAGAGATGGTGCCTGCGGTCGGCCAGGGCGCGCTATTCGTGCAATATCGCGAAGCGGACTTACGAATGCAGCAGCTGGTCGCTCCGCTGAACGAGCCGCAGAGCGCGATGGGTGTCGCCATCGAGCGCGCATTCTTGACGCGTCTGGGCGGCGGCTGCGTCGTGCCCGTCGGCGCCAATGCGAGCGTATTCGGGGACCGCTGGCTTTTCCACGCATTCGTCGGCTCAGTGGATGGCAAGCACGCGATGCGCCGCGACGCAGAAGGCATCACGCACGATGAAGCCGATGCGACCGCCGCCGTCGAAGATATCGCTGAGGAAATGCTCGAGTCCGGCGCGCGTTGGGTGCTCGCCGCGCATAAGGGAGGATGAGCACGATGCGACGGATCGTGCAGGCGGCGCAGCCGCAGCCGCAACCGAGTCTTGAGCCCGAAATACCAACGCCGCTCGAACGGCCGCGCCGCTTGCGCCGTTTTAGCACGATGCGCGCACTCGTGGCCGAACACGCGGTGCGCGTTGAGGATTTGATCGAGCCGATGTTCGTCGTGCCGGGCAGCGGCGTGCGCACCGAGATCGGCTCGATGCCCGGTGTCTACCACCAGTCGGTCGACCGCATCGTCGAGGATGCGCGCGCTGCGCACGATCTGGGCATTCCGGGGGTCATCCTGTTCGGCATACCCGAGCGCAAAGATGAAGCTGCGTCGGGACTGACGGACCCCAGCGGTCCGGTGCAGCGCGCAGCTGCCGCGCTCAAACGCGCGCTTCCAGAGCTTCTCGTCATCGCAGATCTGTGCGCGTGCGAGTACACGTCGCACGGGCACTGCGGACTGCTCGACGCGAATGCGAACATCGACAACGACCGCACGCTTACGTTGCTCGCGGCCGGAGCCGTTTCGCTCGCGGCGGCCGGGGTCGACGTCGTCGCACCCTCCGACATGATGGACGGGCGCGTGCGCGCCATTCGGCTCGCGCTCGACGCGCGCGGATTTTCGGAAACCGCCATCCTTTCGTACGCGGTCAAGTATGCATCTGCGTTTTACGGACCGTTCCGCGAAGCCGCAGCGTCCACGCCTGCATTCGGCGACCGCCGTACGCATCAGATGGATCCGGCCAATGCGCGCGAGGCCGTGCGCGAAGCGCTGCTCGATGTCGCCGAAGGCGCAGACATCGTCATGGTCAAGCCCGCGCTCGGCTACTTGGACGTCGTGCTGCGCGTGCGCGCCGAAGTCAACGTGCCGGTCGCGGTCTATAACACGAGCGGCGAATATGCGATGATCAAGGCTGCCGGCGCCAAAGGTTGGATAGACGAGCCGCGCGCCGTCGACGAAATACTCGTTTCGTGCAAGCGCGCGGGCGCAGACATGATCATCACATATTTCGCACGCGCGGCAGCAGCGCGGCGGTGAACGCGGGCGACCGCGCCACGATCGTCTTGCTCGCCGGCGGACCTGCCACGCGGCTTCCTGGAAAACTGGCGCTCGACGTCGCCGGCGAGCCGATGCTCGCGCGTTCGTTCCGGCGCCTTACCGCGACAGGCTTACCCTGCGTGATTTCGGCGCGCACGCCCTTGGCGCCGGAAATCGCGGCGGCGCTGGGGGATGTCTCGGTCGTGTTGGACGAGCTCGCCGATGCGGGGCCGCTTAGCGGCTTGCTTAGCGCCGCACGCCGCGTGCAAACTCCGTTGCTCTTCGCTGCCGCCGCGGACATGCCCAACTTGAGCGCGGACTTCGCGGAGCGGCTGGTGAGCGCGTATGACGGCGCGCGCGACAGGCCGGATGCGGTGCTGCCGACATGGAGCGACGGCCACGTCGAGCCGCTCGCCGCGCTGTACGATCGCAGTGCGCTGATCGAGCGCGCGGTCGCGGCGTTGCGCGCCGGCAAGCGCAAAGTGACCGCCGGGCTTAAAGGCGCTCGCGTGCTTGCCTACAGACTAGGGCGAGCGGATGAAGACGAGCTCCTGAACGTCAACACACCTGCCGACTACGAGAGGATCGCGAAATGAACCTCAAGCGGTCGCAGGCGCTGTACGAAGCCGCCTCGCGCGTCATACCCGGCGGCGTCGACTCCCCGGTGCGCGCGTTCCGCTCGGTCGGCGGCACGCCGCTGTTCATCGCGCGCGGCGAAGGCTCGCGCGTCTTCGACGCTGACGGCCACGAGTTCGTCGACTTCGTCGGCTCTTGGGGGCCGCTGATCTTCGGGCACGCGTTTCCGCCGGTGATCGCCGCGATCGAACGCGCGGCGCGCATGGGCACATCGTTCGGCGCCTCGACGGCGTTGGAAGTGGAGCTCGCCGAACTCGTCGTGCAGGCGATGCCCTCGGTCGAGCAAGTGCGTTTCGTGAACTCCGGCACAGAGGCGTGCATGAGCGCGCTGCGCCTGGCGCGCGCTTTTACGCGCCGTGACAAAGTCATCAAATGCGCCGGCTGCTATCATGGGCACGCGGACAGCATGCTTGTCGCGGCCGGTTCCGGCGCGCTGACGCTCGGCGTTCCAGACTCACCGGGCGTACCGGTCGCCACGGCAGCCGACACGATCGTGGTGCCGTACAATCACCCGATCGCGCTCGAGCGTGCATTCGATCAGGCGGAAGACATCGCAGCCGTCATCGTCGAGCCGGTCGCCGGCAACATGGGCGTCGTCGCGCCGCTGCCGGGATTCTTGGGAGCGGCACGCGATTTGAGCGCGCGTCACGGTGCGCTGTTGATCTTCGATGAAGTGATGACGGGATTCCGCGTCGGTTATGGCGGCGCGCAAGCGCGCTACGACATCCAACCAGATCTGACGTGCTTGGGCAAGATCATCGGCGGCGGTTTGCCGGTTGGCGCGTTCGGCGGACGCGCCGACGTCATGGCGCAGCTTGCGCCGCTGGGCGACGTGTATCAAGCCGGCACGCTGTCGGGCAATCCGCTTGCGATGTCCGCCGGCATCGCGCAGCTGCGCGCGCTCAAGGACAGCGACGTCTATGACCGGCTGGAAAGCAGCGGCGCGGCGCTCGAATCCGGCCTCACGCGCGCTCTCGCCGATGCCGGCGTACCGGCGCGCGTCGCGCGCGTCGGCTCGATGTGGACGTTGTTCTTCACGCGCGACCCGGTCGTCGATCTCGACAGCGCGAAGAGCGCCGATGCGGCGTCTTACGCGCGCTTCTTCCACGCGATGCTCGAACACGGCATCTATCTGCCGCCGTCGCAGTTCGAAGCGGCCTTCATCAACCTTGCGCACAGCAAGGCCGACATCGAGCAGACGGTCGCTGCTGCGCGCGAGTCGCTCGATGCCGCGGCGGCGTAAACCTAAAGACGCAAGCGCGCTTAGCCTGCCGCGCCTTTTCCTCTACCATCGCGCGCTCGAGGATGCGGTGCGCGAAGGCACGTCGGTCGTCACATCCGGCGGACTGGCGACGCGCGTGGGCCGAGGTGTGTCGTCCGCGCAGATCCGCAAAGACCTTTCGTATTTGGGCACGTTCGGCCGGCGCGGGCAGGGCTACGACGTCGTCATGCTGGTGCGCATGCTTTCGCGCGTGCTCGGGCTCGATCGCGACTGGCGCATCGCGATCGTCGGCTTCGGCTATCTCGGTCATGCCCTCGCGACGTTTCTGGAATACCGCGAAGAGAAGTTCCACATCGCCGCGATCTTCGATGTGGCGAAGGAGCTTGTCGGCACGCGTTGGCACGGTGTGCGCATCAGCCAGGTCGACGACCTAGAGAAAGTGCTGCCGGTGCTCGACTGCGGCATCGGCGTCATCGCGGTGCCCGCGCCCGAAGCGCAAGCCGTCGCGCAGCGCCTTGTGAAAGCCGGACTTGGCGCCATTTTGAATTTCGCACCGGCGACGCTGCGCCTGCCCGCGCGCGTCGCCGTGCGCTCGATCGATCTCGCCTCAGAACTCTCCATTCTCACACACCATCTCTCGCGTCCGGGTACATGATCGTGGAGCATGTGGCGCAGTCGCGTGCGGCTTCACACGTTCTTCATAGCAGAGCCTGACGCGCAGGCTACTGTTGTCGGCATGGGCGGCTGCCGGCGCCCGCGCGCGCGAGGGAAGGCCCTCGCCGGCCGAAAAGCTGGCATGAGCGGACCCATCCAGCAAAGCGAGACAGCGTGCCGATCGTCGTCATAGGACTCAGCCATAAAACCGCGCCTGACGAAGTGCGCAATCGCCATGCGTTTCCGGCCGAACGCATCGGCCAGGCGCTCGCGGCTTTGCGCGACTATGCCGCCGTACGCGAAGCCGCCATCGTCTCGACGTGCAACCGGCTTGAGATCTATGCCGACGTGTCGGACTTCGAATCCGGCGTCGAGCAGATCAAGGATTTTCTCACCACCTATCGGCGCATGCGCGTCGAGGATTTCGACAAGTACCTCTATACGATGCTGGGCGCCGAGGCGGTCGAGCAGCTGCTGCGCGTGGCGTGCGGACTGGATTCGATGCTGGTCGGCGAAGAGCAGATCGTCGGCCAGGTCAAGGACGCGCTCACGCTCGCCCAGCGCACCGGCTCGGCGGGTCCGCATCTCAATAAGTTGTTCCGCACGGCGCTTGAGACCGGCAAGCGCGCGCGTACCAAGACGCGCATCGGCAGCGACGTCGTGTCGCTTGGCGCTGCGGCGGTCGAACTCGCAGCCCGCCACTGCGCGTTGCGCGCTGCCCGCGCCGTCGTCGTCGGCGCCGGCAAGATGGGCACCATCGTCGCCAAACATCTGCACGCGCGCGGCGTCGCCGCGCTCGCAGTCGTCAACCGCACGCTTGCCCGCGGCCAACGCCTGGCGGCGGCGATCGGCGTACAAGCCGCGCCCATTGAAGATCTTCCCAGCACCCTGCGCGCCTGTGATCTGCTCATCACCGCGACCGGCGGCGGCGGCCACGTCGTCACCGCGCCGATGGTCGCACACGCGCTCGCACACAACGGCGGCCGCATGCTGATCGTCGACATCGCCGTTCCCAACGACGTTGAAGCGAACGCGGGCGCGCTCCCCGGCGTGACGCTCTATCAGATCGGCGACCTGCGCGAGATCGTCGATGCGACGCTCGACGATCGCAAAGCCGAGATACCGGCGGTCGAAGCGATCGTGGCCGAACGCGTGGCGGCATATGTCCGCTGGTACCAGTCGCGCGCAGCGGCGCCGCTCATCGCGACGTTGCGTACCAAGGCCGAAGATATCCGGCGTACCGAACTCACGCGCCTGTTCGCTCGGCTGCCCGAGCTCGACGATCGCCAGCGCGAACTGATCGCGGGCATGAGCGTATCGATCCTCAACCGGCTGCTGCACGCGCCGGTGACCAAATTGCGCGAGACCGCCGCCGACGGCATGGACATGTCCGCGGCGGATCTTGCAACGCGTCTCTCGGATCTCGCCGGACTGGGAGAACAGCTGGAAGCCCAGCTCGCGCGCGCATTGCGCCCGCCGGAGCTCCCGGCCGGAGATCGCTGAGCGCAGCGCGATGAGCGCGCCGCTCGCCGGCGTGCGCGTGCTGCTCACGCACCCGGCTCGCACATCCGATCAACTCGAACCGCTGCTGCGCGCGGACGGCGCCGATGTCGTGTGCGCGCCGCTGATCGAGATCACCGCTGCACCCGACGCGGCGGCGCTGCAGACCGCCGTCGATGCAGCTGACGATGCGGACTGGGTCGTCTTCAGCAGCGTCAACGGCGTCGAGGCGTTCGCGCGCATGCGCGACGCACCGCTGCGGCCGGGGACCTTCATCGCCGCCGTCGGACGTGCGACCGCGAGCGCCGTCGACGTGAAGTTGGGCAGGCCGGCGGACTTGGTTCCGTCTCGGCCGGATGCGGAGGGGCTGGCCGAAGAGCTTGTCGGGCGCGCGCACGAACGTGCGCGCATCGCCGTGTTCGTCGCGCTCGATGCGGGTCCGGCATTGGTCCAGCGTCTGCGCACGGCCGGTCTTCGCGTGGATGCCGCAGTCGCATACGCGACGCGCGCCGTGGCGCACCGCGATCTCGCGCGCAGCGTCGCGGGCGCCGACATCATCGTGCTCACATCCGGCTCAGGGGCGCGCGCGCTTGCCGAGGGGTTAGCGCTCGAGCCGGGACTCGAAGCGCTCGCCGGCAAGGCCGTGGTGTGCATCGGGCCCGTCACTGCCGCCGCCGCTTCCGGCGCTGGTATTGCGGTAACAGCGGTCGCATGCGATCCATCGCCCCATGCGTTGCGCGAAGCGATTCGGAGCTGCGCGCGCCGGTAACGAACATACGTGCGGTCCGCAAGACTCTGTCTGTGGATACGCCAATACGTTCGGTCCCTACACGCCATCGCTCGTCAGTTCGAGGTGCCGCCATGGCCGTTGACATCCAGCCCGTCGCAACGCAGCCCAACGCGTTCGACGAACTCATCCGCGCTGTCGGAGAAAAGCGCGAGCAGCCCCGCCCGTGGGTCGACGTCGGCACCTATCCGTGGTCCGAAGAAGATTTCTCGTCGCGCTACGTGCGGCGCGCGAACTATCAGCAGCTGTACGACATGCAAGAGACCGGCGATGACGTCGAAGATATCCTTGGGCACCTCAAACCCGCGGCGAAGGCGCGGCTGCTCGATCTGTGCGCCGGCAACGGCCGCCACGCGATCGCGATGGCGCTGCGTGGCTACAAGCTGACCGGCATCGACATCGGACCGGGCGCGGTTTCGCTGGCGCGCGATACGGCGCGCAACCTCGGCCTGGGCATCGACTTCCGCCAGCTCGACGTGCTGCACATCTCATTCGAAGATGCGTTCGACGGGGCATATCTGAGCTGCGCGGGCATCTCCGACTTCAGTCCTGAGGATGCGCGCACGATGCTGCAGCTGGTCGAGCGTGCGCTGGTGCCGGGCGGCGCGTTTGTCGGCGAATATGCTGAGGCAACTTCCGCTCCAGCGCAGCGCCGGGCGTGGCAGTTCGTCCAGGCCGAATCGTCGCTATTCCTCGACGTTCCGCACCTGCAGCTCGACGAGCGCTCCTTCGATGCGCAGAGCGGCGCAGAAGTCGAGCGCGCGTACGTGGTGCCGACCGACGGCCGGACGCGCGCCTTCACGCGTTGCCGGCAGTACTACACCGAATCCGCGATTCGCGATCTGCTCGAGTCCGCGCGATTCGAAGTGGCGGCGCTTGCGCCGGGCAGCGCGCCGGGCCTGCGCAGAGTCGTCGCGAAGAAAACCTAACGGCTCACCAGCGGGTTCGGATAGGACGAGGTCAGGTATTTGAACTGGCCGCCCGTGTACTGATAGAAATACACGATCGGGTTGGCCGGGTCGCCGCCGCGCACGAAGCTGTAATTCCCCAAGATCGTCGGAAACGTCCCGACCTGCAGCTGGCGCACGATCGCCCCCGGATCGCCGGAGTGCGCCTGCACCGCGGCGTCGATCGCCACTTGCGCCGCGACAAATCCCATAAGCCCGAAGGATGTGACTTGCCCGTAGCGCGCCTGATAATCGCGGACGAATAGCGATGCCGTCGGCATGAGCTGCACCGGTGGAACGCACGAACTGACGATGAGCGACTCGGCGGCCGGACCCGCGGCCTTCACCGCGCGGTCGTCGTAGGCGGCTTGCGTCGCAAGCACCGGCGCGGTGACGCCGGCGCCGCGCAATGCGGCCAGCGCGGTTCCGATGTCCTTGCCGTTGCCGGACAGATACACGACGTCGGGCGCGTACGCGACGACTTGCGCGATCTCTTGCTTGATATTGCTCTCATCGAAATGAACGGCGAAGTCTTTGGCGGTCAGCGCCGTGCCCGCGCTCGCATAATCGACGAAACCGCCGCCGGCGTCGGCGCCGTAGTCCGTCTCCTGATATAAGACGGCTGCCTTCTTGGCGTGCAGGTGCCGCTCGGCGTAGCGCGCCGCTTGCTGGCCCTCGACGACGTCCGTGGGGCACAGACGGAAAATGTCGTCATCGCCGGTGCGCGTCTCCGCGGCCTGCGGCGAAGTCGGGATGATAAGCGGCATGTTCTTTTGATGGTAGACCGGGATCGACAGCAGCGTCTCCTCAGCGCCGACGTGTCCGACGACGATGGCGGTCTGTGGATCGACCATCGAAAAGTCGGCCTGCTGCTGGGCGACGCCGGGATCGCCCTGGTCGTCGAATGAGTGGAACACGAAGCCGTAATCGGCGAGATTGCGGCGCTCGTTGAACTGGTCGATCGCCAGATTCATGCCGTTGGACAGCTGGATGCCGTACGCTTTCTGATCGCCCGACAGCGGCGCGACCAATGCGATGCCCACGATCTTCGCGTACGGCGGGAAGTCTGCACGAGCCTGAGCGGCACCGATCGACAGCACGAGCAACGCGGCGAGCAAGGTTCGCGATATTGACGAGAACATGTGATCCTTTATTCTCACGATGAACCGGGGGACGACTGCGCGATCAGCAGCGATGCCGCAGTCGTCAGGAGGAAGATGACCGAGAAGGTCATGTTCGCGTTGAAAACCGCGGCATTGAGGGCGAACACATCGCCCGCGCGCCGGCGGATGAGGACCGCTTCGTAAGCGACGAGCACGATTCCGGCGAGTAGGCCGCACCAGTAAAGCGGATGCGCGTGCACGATGACGCCCAGCCAAGCGAGCAGCACGAGCATCACGACGTGCAAGACAAGCGGCAACATGCGCCCGGCCGCGGTGCCGAAGCGCGCGGGGATCGAACGGATGCCTTCGCGCACATCGAAATCGTAGTCCATGAGCGCGTACAGGATGTCGAAGCCGGCGACCCACAGCGTCACGGCCAAGAACAAGATGAGCGACGGCCACTCGAAGCGTCCGGTCACCGCGAGCCAGCCGCCGAGCGGTGCGAGCGCATCGACGGCGCCCAACAAGAAGTGCACGCCCCACGAAAAGCGCTTGACGAATGGATAGACGACCAGCAGCAGCGCGCCGAGCGGCACGAGTGCAAGGCAGAGCGGATTCAGCTGCCACGCGGCGATGGTCAGCAGCACGAGGCCGACGACGGTGGCAACCGCCATGACGGCTGGGTGCAGTTCACCTGTGGCCAACGGCCGCGCCGCGGTGCGCGGGTTGCGCGCATCGATGCGCGCATCGATGAGCCGGTTCGCCGCCATCGCCGCTGTGCGCGCGCCGAGCACCGCGACGGTGATCCATGCGAGCATCCGCAACGGCGGGAGACCGCCTTGTGCGAGCAGCGCGCCGGCATACGCGAAGGGCAATGCGAAGAGCGTGTGCTCGGGTTTGATGTCGCGGACGAAGGCGCGTATGGCGTTCACGTGCGCGTCTCAGGCAGGCCGTATTCGCGCCAGCGCGCGCTGACCAAGTCCTTGACGGTGTCGCTCATCGCGATGTCGGGAGGCCACTCCCGCGCGTAGCCTTCTTCCGCGGTCTTGCGCGTCGCGTCGACGCCGAGTTTAGTCCCAAGGCACGGCAGCGGCGCTGCGTGATCGAGCGCGTCGACCGGTCCGGGCGCGAGGACGAGATCGCGGCCGGCATCGACGTTGTTGAGCGTAGCCCAGGCGACGTCATTCACGCGCTGCACATCGACATCGGCGTCCACGACGACGATGTTGCGCGTCAGCATCATCATGTGTCCGAGTCCCCACAGCGCATACATGACCTTCTTCGCCTGGCCGGGATAGCGCTTGCGGATCGACACGATGACCAAATTCTGAAAGCCGCCTTCGACCGGGAAATTATAGTCGACGACCTCGGGCAGCATCTGCTTGAGGACGGGCAAGAACAGACGCTCGGTCGCCTTGCCCAGCCATGCATCTTCCATCGGCGGCTTGCCGACGATCGTCGTCCAATAGATGGGTTCGCGCCGGCGCGTCATGCACGTGACGTGGAAGACCGGATAGTCATCGGCAAGCGAATAGACGCCGGTGTGGTCGCCAAATGGGCCCTCGCGGCGCAGCTCCGCGTTGTCCACGTAGCCCTCGAGCACGAAGTCGGCGCTCGCCGGCACTTTTAGGTCGACGGTCTTGCACTGCACTATGGCGACGCTGCTGCCGCGCAGCAAGCCCGCGAGCAGCATCTCGTCAAAGCCCGACGGCAGCGGAGCGCTTGCCGCATAGGTGAGAACGGGATCGCCGCCCAGCGCGACGGCGACCGGCATCCTCGCGCCGGCGCCCGCGTCATCTTGGTGCTCGCGGCCATGCTTATGCCGCTGCCAGTGCATGCCGGTCGTCCGCTCGTCGTAGACCTGCATGCGATACATGCCGACGTTCTGCGTTCCGGTGTGCTCGTTCTTCGTGAAGACCAGCGGCAGCGTGATGAACGGGCCGGCGTCCATCGGCCAGCACGTCAGAACGGGGAGCGCGCGCAAGTCGACGTCGCTTGCGTTTGCGACGACATCCTGACACGGCGCGGAACGCACCGTCTTAGGCCCGATGCCCAAGAATTCACGCGCTTCAAGCAGCCGCCCGAGCGGATTGCCGCCGCCCGGTTTGACGAGATCGAGCAGCCGCTCGACCTTCGCGCCGAGATCGTCGAGCGCAGCGACGCCGAGCGCCAGCGCCATGCGCCGCTGCGAGCCGAGCGCGTTGATCAGCAGCGGATAGTCGGAGCCTTTGACGTTGGTGAAGAGCAGCGCGCTGCCGCCGTCCACGCGTTTGATGCAGCGGTCGGCGATTTCGGTGATCTCGAGGTGCGGATCGACAGGGACGCTGATCTCGCGCAGCTCGCCCGCGGCGCGCAAGGCGTCGACGAACGATCTAAGCGTATCGAACACGGCGTGCCGCTGTTCTCAAGGGTCTCCGCGAAAGCCTCGAAGCGCCGTGTCTGATGCCGCAGCGCCCGCGCGTCTTAAAGACGGAGGAAGCGAAGAAGTCCTTGCGGACGGCAACATCAGCGGACCGATGGTCACACTTTGTGCGCTCGCGCACAAGGGCGCCCCTGAAACCGTCATACGGGCAGGCGGGTATCAATCCGCCGATCGCCAGCGTTCGTTGACCGGAAGGAAGCGCCGAGCGGTTCCAACTTGTACCGGAATGGGGGACGTAAGTACTTATCAGGAAACTATCTTGCAATTTACTGTAAGCCGGGTTATAGTAAGCTGGTAAACAGTACGGCGGCCAACAAACCTCCCGTGCGAGACAGTTCCCAAGGGCAGTTAGCATGATGCGGATCGAATTGACTCAACTCAGAAACCCCGCCGATGCACACGTTGCATTGATCGGCGACCTGGACGACAGCGGCGGCAAGCTGGCGCGGCGCCAGCTGGCGCGCGCCGTGGAGTCGGGCAAGGTCAACCTGATGATCGACCTGGACAACGTGGGCACGCTCAACTCCGGCGGCCTTGCGGCGCTCATCGCGACGTTGCGCAAAGCGCGCAACCGCGGCGGCGACGTGCGCGTCAAGGCATCGCAGCCGCACATCCGCCGCGTCATGGAGCTCACGGGTCTGTCGCGCGTGTTCCATCTCGCGCCCTCGCCGATGCTGCAAGGCGCGACCGCGGCCTGACCGCCGGCCCTCCTGCGAGAGAACGAGAGCGGCATATCGCCGCTCTCTTCGTTTAGGTCCAGGTTCTTGCGCAGTCAGTTTCCTTAACCCAGGCATAACCCCAGCCGGGTTATCCTGAAAGCCTGCACTCTTGATGCTCTCGCGAAATCGTCGTACGAGTGGAGGCTTTATGAATCGTGGCCGTGCGATCGTTCTTGCCATGTGCAGCGCGCTCGTCGCGCTCGGAACGCTGACCGGCGACCGGCCGGCGACGGCGCTTGCAGCGGCGCGTCCACCGGGCATCGACAAGATCGATCACGTCATCGTCATCTATCAAGAGAATTGGAGCTACGACGGATTGTACGGCAAATTTCCCGGCTCCAACAATCTCGCGAGTGCCGGCGCGATCACGCAGCTGGATAAAGACGGCAAGCCGTTGACCTCGGTCCCGCAGCCCCTCGTCAACGGAACGCCGGATCCGCGCTTTCCCGCAACGCTGCCCGTCGCGGCGTACGACGTCAACAGCTATGTGAAACCCGACCAGACGACCGGCGACCTCATCCATCGCTTCTATCACGAGCAGCTGCAAATCGACGGCGGCAAGATGGACAAATTCGTCGCGTGGAGCGACAACGGTGGTCTCGTCCTCAGCTACTACGACGCGAGCTCGATGCCCGAAGGTAAGCTCGCCGCCGAATTCGTCATGTCGGACAATTTCTTCCACAGCGCGTTTGGCGGGTCGTTCGCGAACCATTTCTTCTTGGTCTGCGCGTGCATGCCGACATGGCCGAACGCGCCCGCATCGTTCGTCTCCAATCCCGATGCGAACAATCTTGCGGACAAGCAGGTGACGCCCGACGGCTATGCGGTCAACACCGCATACACCGTCAATAACCCGCATCCGGCGACTGTGACCGATCCGGCGCAGCTCGTGCCAAACCAGACAATGCCGACGATCGGCGACCGGCTCAGTGCGGCCGGCGTGTCGTGGGCGTGGTACGCCGGCGGTTGGAACGACGCGCTCGCCGGCCATCCCGACAAGCTGTTCCAATTCCACCATCAACCGTTTGCGTACTTCGCCAACTATGCCGATGGTACGTCCGGCAAGAAAGAGCATCTCAAGGACGAGAGCGAGTTCTTCGCCGCGATCGCGAGCAAGCAATTGCCCGCCGTGTCGTTCATCAAGCCGCTCGGGCCGGACAACGAACATCCCGGCTACGCGAACTTGCAGCGCGGCCAACAACACGTCGCCGACATCGTCAAGGCGATCCGTACGAGCCCCTATTGGAACGACAGCGTCATCATCATCACGTACGATGAGAACGGCGGGCGCTGGGATCACGTCGCGCCGCCGGTGATCGATCGCTGGGGACCGGGGACGCGCGTGCCGACCATCATCGTGTCGCCCTATGCGAAGCACAACTATGTCGACCACACGCAATACGAGACGGTATCGATCCTGTCGTTCATCGAGGCGCGCTGGAGATTGCGGCCGCTGGGAAGCCGCGATGCCAACGCCAACCCGCTCGCCAACGCCTTCGACTTCTCGCAAGCCGTCCAGCCGTAGGCACCGCGTCCAAACAGGAAAAGTCGTAAGGCACTAAACAATCACGCCGTCCCTGACATTGGGAACATTGAGCACTATGGGGCGGCCTATGAAAATCAACGTCGTCGTCCGCAGTCTTTCGGCGTTGGCTGCAAGCGCCGGAGCCTGTTTGGCGATTCTCGCCGCGCACGCACCGGTCGCGGCCCAACCGGTGGCACCGACGCCGACGCCGGTGCCGCTGCCCGCCTCGCAGCCCTCGAGCCCTCCGCTACCCGCCCCGGCGCCGACGGTCTTCGTGCCAACGGGTCCGGCCGTATCGCTCAGCGTGCAACAAGCGATCACGATGGCCTTGACCAACAATCTCGCGTACCAATCGGCCGCGCAAGACGTGCTCTTCGCGCAAGGACAGCTCATCTCGGCGCGCGGCAACGCCTATCCGGTCGTCTCGGCCGGCTATTCGTACGAGCACTATCAGAACGAGGGTTTCGTCTTCTTCCCGGTGCCGCAGCCGGTGGGTCCGCCCATCCTGCAAAAAGAGATCTTCTCCGCCGCGAACATCAACAACGTCAACGCGACGCTGCAGTACGCGATCTACACGGGCGGCGCCGTGCAGGCCGCGATCGGCGCGGCCGCAGCGAATTATTCAGCCGCGCAAAGCAATTATGCCGCCGCGCGCGCGGACGTCATCAACAATACGACGTCAGCGTACTATTCGCTCCTCCTGGCGCAGCGCACCGCGGTCATCAGCGATGAGGCCGTCGACGTCGCCAACCAGAACCTCAAGACGTCGCAGGAGCTGTTCACCGCCGGCACGGCAGCGCGCGCCGACGTCTTGCGTCAGCAAGTCGCGCTGGCCAATGCGCAAGTGGACGCCGTACGAGCGCATAACAGCGCGTACCTCGCGAACGCGAATCTCGCCAACCTGCTCAACATCAATCTGAACAGCGTCATCACGCCGCAGTTCGCGCCGACCGCGCCGCCGGTCTATTCACTGGCCGACCTGCTGCAAGAGGCGCAGGTGCGCCGCCCGGAGATCGCGTCGGCCATCGATGCAGTGACGATCGCTGAGAAAACGGTGACAGAAGCGCGCTCGGGGACGCTGCCGCAGATCAGCCTCGGGATCACAGACGCCTCGAGCAAGCCGAACTTCTTCAACGTGCCGCAGCCGCAGCTGTCCGAGACACTAGCCGTGTACTGGAAGCTGTTCGACGGCGGGTTCACGCACGGCAAAGTCGTGCAGGCGCAAGCCGATGTCGACAAGGCGAAGATCAATCTGCAGCAGCTGCGTAACAGCGTTGATCTGCAAGTCCGCCAGGCGTACTTCAATTACGTCGCCGCGCAGTCGGCCGCCGTCGCGGCGCTGTCGGGGCAGACGTCAGCCGCGGAAAGTTTGCGCGTGACGCAGTTGCGCTATCGCGCTGGAGTGGGCACGGCGCTCGATCTCACCGATGCGCTGTTGACCTTCACGCAGACGCAGGTGACGTACGCGACGGCTCTCGCCGATGAGAGCACTGCGCTGATCGAGTTGCAGCGCGCGGCCGGACTGCTCTAAGTCAGGGAACTGACAACGAGCGCGTGAGCTGAATGCCGACCGGCGAACCGGCCGGCACGTGGAAATCCTGTTTGTTGTTGGAGCTGAGCAAGAAGCCGGTCGCGGCGCCGACCGCACCGCCCGCGCTGCCGCCGAAGAGCGCCTTGCCAGCCCAATTGCCGAGGAACATGCCGCCCGCAGTGCCGAGCAGAACTCGTCCGTGTTTGTCTTTCTTGGGCTCGAGCTTACTGACGACGGCTCCGATCTGCGCAGAAGAGCCGTTGCGGTATTTGATCTTGTCCAAAACGATCGAGAGCTGCGGATTGCGTCCGCGTCCGCCGGAGACCGCTTCACCGACGTGTCCGTAGATCGTCGATCCCGCGAGCGAAGAAACGCCATTCGGATAGGGCGCGACGACCGATATCGAAACCGGCTGACCCGCATACGAGCTCTTCGTATCGAGCGCGTTGTTGAGGCTTCCGTTGAGCCCATATCCGGAGGGTATCGTCTGCGCGGCGCTCGCCATCCGCGGCATCGCGAGCGCGAGCGTTGTGGCGAGCGACGCAACGGCGCAAGCCGCCGCGATCGCCCGCAATCGCAGATGGGTCATCGCCATGCCTTTCGACGGATTCAGCGCTTGGCCGTTTCCGGGTGCTTGCGCGTCAGGTTGATGCGGCCTTTTTCGTCGATCTCGCGCACTTGGACGACGACCTCGTCGCCGATCTTGACCTCGTCCTCGACGCGGTTGACGCGGTGCGGCGCCAGCTGCGAGATGTGCACGAGCCCTTCTTTGCCCGGCAGGATCTGCACGAAGGCGCCGAAGTTCATGATGCGCTTGACGACGCCGGTGTAGACTTCGCCGATCTCGACGTCCTTGACGATGTCTTCGACCATGCGCCGCGCCTTTTCGGCCGACGCCGCATCGGGCGATGCGAGGAACACGCGCCCATCGTCTTCGATATCGATCTTGGCGCCGGTCTCGGCGACGATCTTGTTGATGACTTTGCCGCCGGGACCGATGACGTCTTTGATCTTGTCGGGATGGATCTCGAGCACGATCATGCGCGGCGCGTACTTCGAAAGTCCGCGGCGCGGTGCAGCGATCGCCTCTTTCAGCTTGTCGATGATGAACAGGCGGCTCTCGTGCGCTTGCGCCATCGCCTTGCGCATGATATCGAGCGTGATGCCCTGCACCTTGATGTCCATCTGCACGGCCGTGATGCCGTCGACGGTGCCGGCGACTTTGAAGTCCATCTCGCCGAGCGCATCTTCGAGTCCCTGGATGTCGGTGAGGATGCCGGGCCTGCCGTCCTTGAGGATGAGGCCCATGGCGACGCCGCCGATGTGCTTGGGCAGCGGCACGCCCGCGTCCATGAGCGCGAGCGTGCTCGCGCACACCGATCCCATCGAGGACGAGCCGTTGCTCTCGAACGTCTCCGAGACGAGGCGCAGGGTGTATGGAAACGCTTCGGCCGGCGGCAGCATGGGAGCGATCGCGCGCTCGGCCAGGTTGCCGTGTCCGATCTCGCGCCGGCCGGGGCCGCGCATCGGACGCGTCTCGCCGACCGAGTACGGCGGGAAGTTGTAATGGTGCATGAAGCGCTTGAATGTCATCGGCCCAAGGCCGTCGATACGCTGCTCGTCCGAGAGCGAGCCCAACGTCGCGGCGGTGAAGATCTGCGTCTCGCCGCGCGTGAACAATCCCGAGCCGTGCGTGCGCGGCACGATGCCCGTGCGCGCGCTGATCGGGCGCACTTCGTCGAGCCTGCGCCCGTCCGGACGCCGGCCTTCGTCGACGACCATCGTGCGCAGCTCGTCTTCTTCGCGCGCCTTCACGCATTTCTCGAAATCGTGATTCTTTGAGTCTTCGAGCTGCGGCCGCACGTGCGCTTCGAGCCGGTGCCCGGCGATGCGGACGAGCGCCTCTTGGCGCGTGATCGCGTCGAACGCGCGGTTGCGATCTTGTTTACCGGTGACGCGCATCGCGCGTGCGATGTCGGCGCCGAACGCCTCGTCGACGAACTGGCGCATCTCGGCGGACGGCAGGAAGAGCGGGAACTCGCGCTTCGGCTTACCCGCCTTGGCTACGAGCTGATCGACGATGCGCAAGATGTCGCGTATGCGATCGTGCGCGAACTCGACGGCGCCCAAGAACGTCTCCTCGGAGACTTCCTTGCCGCCGCCTTCGACCATCATCACCGCTTTGGCAGTACCGGCGACGACGACATCGACGATGCTTTGCTCTTGCTGTGCGGCGGTCGGGTTGACGACGTACTCACCGTCGACCATGCCGACGCGCACGCCCGCGACCGGCTGCTCGAACGGTATGTCCGAGAGCGCGAGCGCAGCGCCTGCAGCGACCAAGGCGACCACGTCGGGGTCCGCATCGGGGTCGACCGAGAGCGTCGTGACTACGATGTGGATGTCATGACGGAAGCCCTCTGCGAAGAGCGGGCGGATCGGACGGTCGATCAGGCGCGCGGTGAGCGTGGCCTTTTCAGATGGCCGGCCCTCACGCTTGATAAAACCGCCGGGGATCTTGCCGGCGGCGTACATGCGCTCTTCGTAATCGACCGTGAGTGGGAAAAATTCTATGCCTTCGCGCGGATTCGCGCTTGCGGTCGCCGCCGCGAGTATACAGGTATCTCCGAAACGTACGAATGCGGAGCCGCTGGCTTGGCGCGCGAGCTCACCGGTCTCGATGGTAAGCGTGCGCCCGCCCAGCTCCATGCTGACGGACTCTGACAAGGGGAGGTTACTCCTTTTCGTCCGCGGTCAAGACCGCGGATCTATATTCGTTATATGGTTTTGATATGACAGGTTTCTTCTTCTTAATGTATGCCGCGCTTCCCTGGACCACAGCAGCGCTGCGCCCTACTTGTGTCGCTGCGCGACGGGAACAGGCGAACGCGAGCTCCGCCTGGATTAATGCCGCAACCCGAGCTCGCTGACGATCTTACGATAGCGCTCGAGGTCGCTGCTTTCGAGATAGCGCAACAGGCGCCGCCGCTTGCCGACCTTCATGAGCAGACCGCGCCGGCTGGCATGGTCCTTCTTGTGCGTTTTCAGGTGCTCGGTGAGGTCGTTGATCGATTCGGTCAGCAGCGCGATCTGGACCTCGGGAGATCCGGTGTCGTTGTCGGCGCGCTTATGTTTCGCGATGACCGAATTCTTATGATCCTTGCTCAATGCCATGCTGTGATGGTTCCTTCCACTCACATTCGCCCACGGGTCAGCCGCAATGCCGCTCGCTTGAAGTGTGCGCTCGGAGCCGACGGCCGGGGTAACGCCGTTAAGGATACCATAGGCGCGCAAACCGCGTCAAATCAGGGGTTGCGGTTGCGGGCATGCCTTTTGTCGCAAGGCGGTTTTCGCGAATCGCGGCAGCGGTGAGTGACGGGTCACCACCATGACGGGAACGGGGGCGCTGCGCAGCACGCCCTCCGCAGTGCTGCCTAAGAACGCGTGCGCGAGACCGCTGCGTCCATGCGCGCCCATCGCGATGAGGTCGACATGCTCTTCGCTCGCGCGTGCAAGGATGAATGGGACCGCATCGGCTTCTCCCGCGTCACTCATCGCGCTCACTGCGCCGCTGCGCGCGTCGCGTACCGCTTCGTCGAGCAGGGCACGCTTAGACGTGTCGAGCGCGTGACAAAACGCGATGCTAGCACCCTGTTCTTGCGCGATGGCCAGCCGCGTCGCAGCGCGCGAGAGTTCGGACCCGCCGATCAGTACGAGCAGCTTCTTGAACATGAAGCGCCGACTCGTTCGACCGAATGAAGAAGCCCCGCGCTTCGCGGGGCTCGTACGGCCTATGAAATCAGGGCGCTATTGGCGCGGCAGCAATAATACTTGACCCGGGTGCAAGTGCGCACCCGGCTTCAGGTGGTTGAGGTTCATGACGTTGTAGGCCAGCTCGTTGATGTCGCTGCCCTGCGCCGATCTCTGTGCGACTAAGCCCCAGACCGTATCACCCTGTCCCACGACCACTTTGTCGTAGCGTGCCGGGCTGGACGTATAGACCTGCGACGCCCACACCACCGGCAGGGCGAACACCAGCACGAGGGAGACAAGTTGGATGAAGGGAATCAGCGTGACCCGCGTCTTGCGGTGATAGGAGCGCATCAGAGCTATCCTCCGAGCCGGCTCGGCTCGAACGTATGTTCTGGTGTCATCTTACCCCTGCATAAAGCCCGGTGTCAAGGTTTTTTCGAACAAACGTTTGCATTCGGGCGTCGCGGTGTGCTAGAATCCAGGGTACCGTCGAGCGCACAACGCTACGATGGACGTCTTCGTCGCCTATTGTCCCGCCGGCGACGACCTTGACTAGGGAAAGGGCGGTAGGACTCTCGTGGATCGCAAGACGACCCCGCGACAACAGGCCATCCTCGACGTCATCAAAGAGTTCCAACGGGAACACGGCTATCCGCCTTCGGTTCGCGAGATCGGCGAACGCGTAGGGCTGTCCAGCAGCTCAACCGTCCAGAGCCATCTTCGCACCCTTCAGCGCAAGGGGCTCATCCATCGCGATGCAACCAAACCTCGTGCGCTCGTCACGGGCAGCGAAGTCGCACGCGATGTCGTCACACTGCCGCTCATCGGTCGCATCGCGGCTGGTCCTGTGGCGACGGCGATCGAGGACGTACAGGGCGAAGTAGTGCTGCCCTCGCATCTCGCGGCGAAGTCCGGTTCCTTCATGTTACGCGTGAAGGGCGAGTCGATGGTCGATGCGGCGATCTTAGATGGTGACCTCATCGTCGTGCAGCCGCAGAACGTGGCTGACAACGGTGACATCGTCGTCGCGATGGTCGAAGGACCCGGCAGCGAGAACGAAGCGACAGTGAAAACCTTCTATAAGGAAGCGAACCGCGTACGCTTGCAGCCGGCCAACAAGTATATGGAGCCGATCTACGCCGAGAAGGTGCAGATCGTCGGCAAAGTCTCCGCGGTCATCCGCAAGCTCTAGCCGGATTCAGCGCGCTCCAGCGCGTTCAGAAAGCCGAGATGGCGTGCCGCATGGCAGGCCATCTTTCTTATCCGCCCGTAACCTCGAGAAAGCATGACACCGCGGATCGCCATCGCGGTCGGACCGCAATCGGCGGACCGTCCCAACACGTACGCGACCTACCGCTTTGCGGTTGAACAAGCCGGCGGCCGTCCTGAGCTTGTGACCCCGCCCGCATATCTAGCCTCCGTTGCAGATGTGTTAGCGGGCTTCGATGGCGTGTTGCTGCCCGGTGGCGCAGATGTCTCGCCACAGTTGTACGGCGGCGCCGCGCATCCGGCCGTCGAGCCGGCGCGCGCGGGCACCGACGAGTTCCAGATCGCCGTCGCACGAGTCGCCGCTCGAGACGGCATCCCGTTGTTGGGCATTTGCCGCGGGATGCAGGTCATCAACGTCGCGCTGGGCGGTTCGCTCTACGAGGACATCGACGATCAATATCGCGTGCAGGACGGCCTGCGCGTGCGCCACTACCAAACGCCGGACCATGCGCGCGACGAAACCACGCACGTCATCGAGATCGCTGCCGGGTCGCGACTCGCGGCGCTTGTCGGCGCGACGACGATCGCCACGAACACGCTGCATCATCAGGCGGTGCGGCGCATCCCGGCGGCGTTGACCGCGGTCGCTCGTTCGCGCGACGGCATCGTTGAGGGGGTTGAGGCGCCGGCCTCGCGCGCACTGCTTGTCGGCGTCCAATGGCATCCCGAAGAGCTCGTCAAGCGCGACGAACCGAGCCGGGCGCTTTTCCGCGGATTCGTCGCCAGCGCGGAACAGCGCGCGCAGCAGCGTACGGCGCGCGCGTCCTAAGGCGGCCGATTGAAACTCTCCGCGGCGCGTGGGCTCGACGCCGCAGTCGGCGCGCTCGAAATGCGGCTGCTGCCCCGCTTGCAGCGCGCCGCCGACGAGCCGCATTTCGCCGCGGTGCGCGCATCGATTCAGCCTGCGTTCTGGGTGATGGCCGCGACGACCGTGCTCGTCTACTTCTGGATTCCTCCGCGGCCGATCGCGTGGCACCTCTCCGCGCTGTTCGCGCGTTTTCTCGACGCGTACCACATCGGATTCGGCGCGATGGGCGTCGCGTTGATGCTCCTGCTCGCGAACAACCTCGCGCTGCGGCTGCACTACAACCGCATCGCCGCCATTATCTTGACTTCCATCGCGTTCGCGCTGTCGCTGCCCCGGCCGGTTCCGCTTTCGCCGCTGGTGCTGCTGGGCACGCTCTCGGCAAGCAGCCTGTTCCTCGCCATCATCGTCGCGAGCATAAGCGGCGAGATGATGCGCTGGATCCGCCGCTTCATCAGTAACCTTCCACTGGCACTCGCCGTCAGCGCGTTGGCCGTGATCGTCGTGTTTGCGGGCATCGCCGCACTGCTCGCGCCTTCGCATCAAAGCGTCGCCGACGTGTTGCTGGCCACCGTCAAGCCGCTCATCGGGGTCGGCGACACCCTGCCCGCGCTCTTGCTCGTCGTGTTCTTACAGGTGCTGCTGTGGACCGCCGGCGTGCACGGCCCTGGCTTCCTCGCCGCGCTGACGACGCCGATCTTCCTCGGCGCGATCGACGCCAACGGCCAGGCCCTGCTGCACCACGAAGCGCCGCCGCACATCGTCACCATCACCTTGTTCTTGTTCTTTTTTCCCGGCGGCTCGGGCGCGACGCTGCCGCTCAACTTGTTGATGCTCTTCTCGAAGATCCCGCGCATACGCAGGCTCGGATATGCGTCGCTGCTGCCCAGTATCATCAACGTCAACGAGCCCTTGATCTTCGGCTTGCCGCTGGTCATGAACCCGACGTTGACGATCCCGTTCATCTGCGTGCCGCTCATCCTTGCGACCACGACATACGTCGCGATGTATTTCGGGCTCGTCGACAAGACCGTCGTCTTCTTGCCCAGCGCAATACCGGCGCCCATCGCGGCGTGGCTGACGACGAACGGTGACTGGCGCGCCGTCGTTCTCGTGCTCGGCAACATCGTGCTGGCCTTCGTGCTCTACGCACCGTTCTACCGATCGTTCGAAGAAGCGCTGCGCGCGAAACCCGAGCAAGAGGCAGCGCTCGTGAAGACGGCAGAAGCGATCCGCGAGCACGAGCTCGCGCTCGAGCGCCATCCCGAGACCGCTGAGGGCGACGAGGAACCCAGCGCATGAAGGCTGCCCAAAGCTCGTTAGGCGCTGCGCTTGCGACTGCTGCCGAACGTTTTGAGCTGCCGGCAAGCGTCATCGATGCCGGCGTCCACGCGCTCGAACAGGTGCAACCCGCCTGGCGCGCGCGCGAGGCGCTGGGTCTCGAAGTCGGCGCCAAAGTCGTCGCGGCGTTTGCGCGAGCGGGCATCGACGAATCGCATCTGGCGGGCAGCACGGGCTACGCCTACCACGACCGCGGCCGCGAAGCGTACGAAGCGCTGCTGGCCGGCCTCATGGATGCGCCGGCAGCACTCGCGCGCCTGCAGCTCGTCAGCGGTACGCATGCAATCGTCGCGGCGCTGCGCTCCCTGTTGCCCAGCGGCGGCACGCTGTGCTCGATCACGGGAGCGCCGTACGACACGCTGCGCATGGCGATCGCGGATCATCCGTCGAGCCTCGTGCACGCGCACGGCGTGCGCTATAGCGAGGCGGTCTGGAACGGCGGGATCGCGCCACGCGATGAAGATGTCATGGACGCCCTGCGGCGCGTGCCGGATGTCGTCTTCGTGCAGCGCTCGCGCGGCTACGCGCCGCGTCCATCGCTTTCAGTCGCGCAGATAGAGCGGCTGGTCGAGCTGGTGCGCGCACACGCGCCCGGCGCCATCGTGCTCGTCGATAACTGCTATGGCGAGCTTGTCGAGCAGCGCGAACCGACGGCAGGCGGCGCAGATCTCGTCGTCGGCTCGCTTATCAAGAATCTAGGCGGCGGGTTGGCGACCAGCGGCGCGTATGTCGCGGGGCGTGCGGACCTGATCGCGCGCATCGCGGACGGCGTCTTCGCGCCTGGCCTGGGCAGCGCGGTGGGTCCGACGCTCGACACGGCGCGTTGGTGTTTCGCGGGCTTACATCGCGCCGCGCACGCGGTCGTGGAGAGTTTGAAGACGCTGGATTTCGCAGCGGCGCTCTTTGCCGCGCTGGGCTTTGGCGTCGATCCGCAGGCCGGCGCGCCGCGCTCAGATATTATCCAGGCGTTAAAGCTTGGCAGTAGCGCACGAATCAGCGGGTTCACCCGCGGACTGCAACGCATGCTGCCGGTCAACGCACGCGCGCTGCCCGAGCCAGGGCCGGTGCCGGGCTATGCGGATCCCGTTATCATGGCCGGTGGCGCATTTATCAGTGGGTCCACGCTCGAGCTTTCAAGCGACGCGCCGCTGCGCGAACCGTATGACGTATATTTGCAAGGTGGGCTCGACGTGACGCACGGCATGCTTGCGCTGATGAGCGCCGCGGCCGGTGTGCTTGCCTAGAGGCGTTTTGCCCGTGGAAAACCGAATAGTCGCGCCATGACGGGTGACCTGCATAGGCGTCAGTACGTGCGCGTTCCGGTATCGCTGCCGGTCGAATTCTCATTGGAAGGCGACGCGACGGCGCGCGCGGGCTCGGTGCTCGATTTGGGCGCCGGCGGGATGCGCCTGGTCGCGCCCTTCGACGTGCCGCCGCGCGCGACGCTCGACATCAAGTTCCGCCTACCCGGCCAAGCGAGCGCGATCCGCGTGCGCGGGCGCGCAGTGCTAAGCGCGTTCCTCGGCGCCGAGAAGACGTTCCATCATGGAATCGCGTTCACGTCGATAGACCCGGAAGACCGGCGCGCTATCGCCGACTTCGTTGACGCGAACGTACTACCGAAGACCTGACTCGCCCAAGAACCCGTAGAAGTAGTATTCGGTGCCGTCCGTCATCGTGAGGACGACGCGTGTTTCTTCATAGGAAGCTCGTGCCACCGACTTCCCCGGCATCGTGTCCAAGATGCCTTGCGCGAACACGCGCTCTGCCTCGCGCAGTGCGTCTGCGTCAATATCGACAAGTTCCGATTGCAGATCTTTCACGCTTGAGTTGTCCACTCCCAGTTTCGCTCCGCCCGTTTTGAAGTTTGGGCCCAGAGCCGGCCGCCTGCTCCTTGGCGGCGTCGCCCTTATACCCTAACTATCGGCCACCCCAACTGGCCACTTGAGCGCGGTATTATGGCACACACAAGATGTGACGTCCCTGGCGCAACGCGCTTTTGCGCGCGCTTTCAGCGCGGGAGCCGTGCGCCGGCGGCGCGAAAAGCGGGCGCCGACATGTTCGCGATCGAGGCGATGAACGGGCCGTTCGACGGAAAGATCTGGCCGTTCGAACAGAGCATCAATATCGGCAGAGATGCGTCGGCAGTCCAGGCCGTCGTGCCGACCGACCGCACAGTTTCACGAACCCACGCGCAAGTGTGCGCAGACCTCACAGGCCTGCGCTTGACCGACCTTGGCAGCAGCAATGGGACGTATGTCGACGGCCACGCGATCGACGGAAGTGTGATCATCACTGTTGGCCAGCCGTTTGTGGTCGGGCGCACAATGCTGCGCGTGCTCGAGTTGGCCGCACCGGCGTAGCGACACTGCGATGCGGACGGTTGCGACGGTCGCTGACATGCGCCGCGTACGGCGCTCGCTGTCGGGCACGCTCGGTTTCATTCCCACGATGGGCGCGTTGCACGCCGGTCATCTCTCGCTGGTCGAGCGCGCGCGCACGGAATGCGCGACGGTCGTCGCCTCGATCTTCGTCAATCCTCTGCAGTTCGGTCCCAACGAGGATTTCGAACGCTATCCGCGTACGCCGGACCGCGACGCACAAGCGCTCGCGCGCGCGGGGGTCGACGTGCTTTTCGCGCCGCAACGCGCCGAGATGTATCCGCCAGGCGCGCAGTTCAGCGTTGTGCCCGGCTCTCTCGCCACGTATCTGGAAGGCGATCGCCGCCCCGGCTTTTTCACCGGCGTCGCGACCGTCGTGCTCAAGCTCTTCAACATAGTCACGCCGGACGTCGCCTACTTCGGCCAAAAGGATGCGCAGCAGTTGGCGGTCGTCACGCGCATGGTGCGCGATCTGGACGTTCCGGTGCGCGTCGCCGCATGTCCGACGGTACGCGAGCCTGACGGATTGGCTCTTTCGTCTCGCAACGCATATCTCGACGACGCACAGCGCGCTGCAGCGCCGCACTTGCACGCCGCGCTCGTGCAGATCGCGCACGCGCTCGAAGGCGGACAACGCGACGTCTGTGCAGCCGTAGCGCAGGCGGAAGCCGCTCTGCCGCCCTTGAAGATGGACTATCTTGCGGTCGTCGACCCCGCCGTCTTCGAGCCGCTGCGCACGGCGCCGGGTAAGGCGGCGCTGCTCGCCGTCGGAGCTGCCTTTGCGGGTTCGACGCGCCTGATCGACAACGTGGAAGTGCAGACGCCCTGACAATGAATTCGAAAGAAGCGCGCGATCTCTCCGGCTCGACACTGCTCGTCGGCGTGTGCGGCGGCATCGCGGCTTACAAGTGCGCCGGCATCGTCAGCACGCTGCGCCAAGCCGGCGCGGACGTACACGTCATCATGACGGAAGCGGCGACGAAATTCGTGACGCCGCTGACCTTTCAAGCGCTCTCCAACAACGACGTGCACACCGACATGTTCGCTGCCGGGTCGACGTGGGACATCGCGCACATCGGCCTCGTGCGCAAGAGCGATCTGATGCTCGTGCTGAACGCGACGGCCAACACGATCGCCAAACTCGCGCACGGCATCGCCGACGACTTGCTCACCACGTGCGTGCTCGCGACGCGCAAGCCCGTCATCGTGGCGCCGGCTATGAACACCGCGATGCTCGAGGCGGCGCCGACGCAAGCGAACATCGCGACGCTGCAAGCGCGCGGTCTGGAGTTCGTCGAGCCTGGAGCGGGATTCTTGGCGTGCGGCGAGGTCGGCAGCGGACGTCTGGCCAGCGATGATGATATCGTCGCGGCAGTGCGCCGCGTCCTTGCGCGCACGCAGCAGCTGCGCAGCGAGCACGTGCTTATCACCGCCGGCCCGACGCGCGAATTCGCAGACCCCGCACGCTTTCTCACTAACCCGTCGACCGGCCGCATGGGCTTTGCGCTCGCTTCCGAAGCTGCGGCGCGCGGTGCGCGCGTCACGCTCGTGACCGGTCCGACGGAACTGCGCAATCCGGCCAACGTCGAGGTGATCCGCGTGACGAGCGCGCGCGAGATGCACGCCGCGGTATTGGAACATCTACCGGGCACGACGCTGTTCATCGGCTCGGCGGCGGTCGCGGACTTCAGGCCCGAGACCGTCGTCGCGCAGAAGGTGAAGAAGGAAGACGCGTGGCCGGAGATCCGGCTGGCGCGCAATCCCGACATCATCGCAGAGGTGTCACAGCACCGTCCGCAGGGCTGTCTCGTGATCGGCTTCGCAGCCGAATCCGAACGCGTCGAACAAAACGCGCTCGACAAGTTGCAAAGGAAGAACCTCGACGCGATCGTCGCTAATCCGATCGGCGGCGAAGGCTCCGCGTACGGCGGCGACGACAGCGAAGCGACGCTGCTGTGGCCCGGCGGCCGGCGCGTGCTCGGGCGGCGCGCGAAGACCGATGTCGCGGCCGCCGTCCTCGACCTCGCGAGCACGCTGCGCGAGAGCGCGCGCTGACGCGATGCTGCTGGCGATCGAGGTCGGCAACACCAACGTCAAGTTCGGCCTTTTCGAACTCGAAGGAGCAGCGGCCGGCACGCTGGTCCACAGCTGGCGCTCGATCACGCAACGCCGCCAGACCGGCGACGACTTGGCGGCACACGTCGATTCGATGCTGCGCCTCAACTCGGTGTCGAGATCGGCGGTCAAACGAGTCGCCGTCGCCAGCGTCGTGCCGCCGCTGTACCGGGCGCTGTCCGACATGTCGACGCGCTACTTCGGCGTGCGGCCTGAATTCTTGTCGGCCGCGCGGCAGGCCATCGTGCCGGTCAAGACGCAGCACGCGGGCGAATTAGGCGCGGATCTTATCGGCGGCGCCATCGGCGCGCTGTCCAAGCACGCAGCGCCGCTCATCATCGTGCAGTTCGGCACGGCGACGACCTTTGGCGCCGTTTCGCGGCGCGGGGAATATCTTGGCACCGCGATCGCTCCGGGCATCGAAGTGTCGGTCGACGCCCTCATCGGGCGCGCGGCCAAGCTTATGGACGTGCCGCTGGTCAAGCCCCCTGCCGCGATCGGCACCGACACCGCGACCGCCCTGCAGTCGGGCATCATCTTCGGATACGTCGGCCAGGTAGAGCACATCGTCGAGCGTATGACATCGGAGATGGGCGAACGCGCGTTGACGATCGCCACGGGCGGCCTCGCCGACCTTATCGTGCCGCACACGGACATCTTCGACGTCAAAGACGAGCGGCTCGTGCTCGACGGCATCTATGTGTGGGCGACCACTGCGCGCGCGCGAGCGAGAGTCTGAAGCGCTGAGCGCGCAGCTGAATGCAGCGCTGACCATCGCCGCGTTTGCGGGCAGCCTGCGTGCGGGTTCGTATAATAAGATGTTGCTGCGCAACGCGCAAGCGCTCGCGCCGGCCGGCGTCAGCGTCGCCGAAATCGACATCAGCGACATTCCGCTGTTCAACGCCGACATTGAGGATCCGCCGCCGCCGCCGGTCGCGCGCATGCGCGAGGCGATCCGCGCCGCCGATGCGCTGCTTATCATCACGCCCGAATACAACTGGTCGATGTCAGGCGTCACCAAGAACGTCATCGACTGGGCGTCGCGGCCACCCGACGATTCGTGCCTCGATGACAAAGCGGTCGGCTTGGCCGGCTGCTCGTCCGGTTATTTCGGCACGGCGCGGGCCAAGATCGCGCTGCTTCCCGTCTTCGTCTTCACCGGAATGCACGTGCTCGATGAGCCGATGGTGCACGTGTCGCGTGCGGCCGAGCGTTTTGATGCTTCCGGCACGCTGACCGACGAGCAGGTGAAGGCGGACATGCGCGCGCTGCTCGAAGGACTTGCCGCCTTCGCACGCACCATGAAGGGTACATGATGACCGAGCACATCGACCCGGCGGCCGCAACCGCGTTAGAGCTCAATCGCAGAGCGTTCATCGGATTGAGCGCGAGCGCGGCGGCCGCGAGCGCGGCAACGGCAGGCGGCGCAGCGGCGGCGCTTGCCGGCGAGACGCTGGGTCAGCCGCACGCGCCGTTCGTCTCAGAACACGATCCCGCGATCAAGGTCGAGCGCGTCATGCTGCCGCGCCCCGACCAGCCGATCTCGGCGTACGCCGCTTATCCGAAGAACGTGACGCAGACGACGCCCGGCGTCGTCGTGTGCCAGCATGCGTGGGGTGTCGACGCGCAGATCCGCGATACGGTGCGCCGCTTGGCGAAAGAGGGCTACGTCGCGATCGCGCCCGACCTCTTCGCGCGTTCGAAGAACGTTCCGTCGGGCGATGGCGTGACGGACTTTTCTCTCTTCCGTCCATTCATCGACGCGCTCGTCGACGCCCAAGTCGATGGCGACATCGCCGCGGGTGCGACATGGATCCGCACGCGGGCGAACGCGGCGCAGGAGCAGCGCCCACCGAAGGTCGGCGTCATGGGTTTTTGCATGGGCGGGGCGATCGCGATCCGCGCAGCCGTCGACGATGCGAACTTCGATTGCGCGGACATCTTCTACGGCAAAGTCCGCTGGGGCCAGAGCGACGACGGTCCCATCACGGACATGGCGCTGGCGTGGACCGATAAAGTGCGCGTGCCGATGATGGGCAACTACGGCGCGCGCGATACGGGCATTCTCGCCGACGACGTGCGCGAGATGGCCAAGCGCCTGACAGTGCCCAATGACGTGAAGATCTACGATGAGGCCGGCCACGCGTTTTTCGACGACACGCGCGCATCGTATGTCCCATCGGCAGCCACCGATTCCTGGACGCGCACGCTGGCGTGGTTCGCGAAGTATCTGAAGAGCTGAGCGCGGCGCGCTGATGGTGCCGCTCGGCCGCAAGACGTTGTTCAAGGACGTGCCGCGCTTTCTCGTGGCGCAGGCGGGCGTCGCGTTCGCCGTCGGCCTGATCGCGATCGAGGCCGGCATCTATCTCGGCTTCATCAAGTCGACGATCTTGCCGATCCAGGAATCGCGCGCGGACGTCTGGGTTTCGGCGCGCGGCATGCCGTACTTCGAACTCACCGTGCCGCTACGCTACGACGCGGTCGCACGCGCGCGCACCGTGACGGGCGTGCAGCGCGCTGAAGCGCTATTTCTCAAGACGTCGGCATGGCGCGGCGCCGGACACAAGCTCGAATATATCCGCGTGATCGGCTTCGACCCGAACGGCGAGCTATGGTCGCCCGGCAACGTGTCATCCGATGAGCTCGCGCGGCTGAACGCACCGGATTCGGCGCTCGTCGACGACAGCAAGCTGGGCAACCTCGGCATCGACGGCGTGGGCGGTTCCGGCTCCATCGGCAATCACGACGTGCGCGTGGTCGGACTCACGCACGGCGCGCAGCCGGTCGTGTCGGCGACGTTCATCTTCGCGTCGCTGCGCAACGCCAAGTCCTATCTAGAACCTGCGGTCGGAACCGGGACTGCGTCGGACATCAGCGCGGCCAAGTCTGTATTGGACCCGGACGAACTCGCGCGTTATCTCAACGCGCTGGACATCGAGCATTACCTCATCGAGCAAGGCATCGTGCCCGCGCCGAAACCCACGCCGGCGCCTAAGCCGGCGGCTGTGCGCCCTGAGGATGCCGGCACGCTCGACCCCGGCGACGACATCAGCTACATCATGGTGCAAGCGCAGCCGCACACCGATCTTGACGCGCTCAAGGGGCGGTTGACGAGCGAATTGCGCGGCACCGCGGCGTACACGAAGACCGAAATGGAGAACCGCACGTCGAACTACTGGATCAAGCGCACGAACATCGGCTTCATCCTCGGCTTGATCGCGATCGTCGGACTCGTCGTCGGCGTCACCGTGGCAGGACAGATCCTGTACACGTCGGTCGTCGAGCACATCCGCGAGTACGGAACGTTGCGCGCGATCGGCGCCCCGGATTCGCTCTTCTATGCGGTCGTCGCCGAACAGGCGACGATCATGGCTTTGCTCGGATTCATACCAGGCATCATTCTCAGCGCGATCATCGCGAACTGGGCGTTTGCGACGCGCGGCGTCATCATCCTCATCACGCCCGGCAGCGCGGGCTTGACGCTGGTTATCATCACCGCGATGTGTATCGCGTCGGGCGTCTTCGCGGTGCAGCGCGCGCTGCGCGTCGATCCCGCGCTGGTGTTCCGCGCATGAGCGTGCGGGCGCCGCTGGCGGTGGCGGTGCGCAACGTGCGCATGACGTACCGCATCGGCTCGACGCGCGTCGAGGCGCTACGCGGGGTCTCGCTCGACGTGCCGGCCGGTGAATTTCTGCTCTTGATGGGGCCGTCCGGATCCGGCAAGACGACGCTGCTTTCGATTCTTGGCGGCATCTTGACGCCGACCTCGGGCGCGGTCGTCGTGGCGGGCGTCGAGCTGACGCGGCTGAATCGGCGCACGCTCGCCGAGTTCCGCTTGCACAACGTCGGCTTCGTGTTCCAGGGATTTAATCTATTCGGCGCGCTGAGCGCGCGCGAGAACGTGCAGCTCGCGCTCTCGCTCAAAGGCGTGAAGGCGTCAGAGGGCCGCGAGCGCGCCTGCGGACTGCTCGACGAAGTGGGGCTTGGCGACAAGTGCGAGCGCGCGCCGGCCGATCTCTCGGCGGGCGAAAAGCAGCGCGTCGCCATCGCCCGCGCCCTTGCCGGGGCGCCGCGGTTGATCATGGCCGATGAGCCTACCGCGTCGCTCGACTCCGATAACGGCAAGCACATCACGCTGATGCTGCGCGAGCTCGCGAAGTCGCACGGCTGTACGGTGATCACCGTGACGCACGATCCGCGCATCGTCGAAGTCGCCGACCGCGTGTTGAATATCGAAGACGGCTTTTTGCGCGAGTAAGCGCTAGCTCGTGTGCCCGAATCGTCCGAGCGGCGCCGATGCGAGCTGGTCCATCAATAGCGCGTTGAAGATGCGCGGCCGCTCGATCATCGGAACGTGGCCGCAGCGCTGGATCTTGAAGAACATGCCACGCCGCGCGCTCGGTGCGAGGTGCGATTCCCACAGCCTGCACGGGCTGATGCAGTCGTCCGCGCCCCAGATCATCAGCACGCGCGCATCGATCTTGGAAAGCGCCGCCGCATAATCGTAATGGTTGCTTTCGCGCATGAGGCGCGCGGCGACCGCCAAACGACGCTGATCTTGGAACAGCATCATCGTCTCGTTCACGCCGTATTCGGGAGCGCAGCGGCGATCGAAGAAGAGCCGGTCGACAAGCGCATTGCCGAACGTGCGCGTCGCTTTTCCTTTGAACGGCGCAGCGACGTCGCGTGCGGTGAACATGCCGGGAGCGCCCGACAGGGCGACCATGCTCGCGCGTTGGGGAAAGCGCAGCGCACAGTCGAGCGCGATGAGCGAACCGAACGAGCCGCCGACCAGTGCCGCCGACCCAATGCCGCAACGGTCCATCAACTCGATGACGGTGCCGGTGATCGGTTCGGCTCGATCGTGCTCGCCGGCCATCGGGCCGACCAGCGTCAGATACCCGTACCCTGCTTCGTGGAGCGCATGCAGCGTCGGCTCCCACATCCACTTGCCGGCGACCAAACCCGGGAGCAGCACGACATGAGGAAACCCGTGAGCCGGCCGGCGATAAATAAAGTCAGCGTCCGTCAAGGCACGCGCCATGCAGGTCCATTCGTTGTCCAGAGCGCGACGTCTTGCGAGCGCTAGGGTCTTTGCGGCGCGTCCAGCGCGAGCGCCGTCATCATCTGCACGCCGGTCGCCAGACAGCGCTCGTCGATCGCGAAGCGGGCGTTGTGATGCGGCACGGCCGTGCGCTCGTCTGACTGCGAGCCGAGGAAGAAGAAGCAGCCGGGCCTGCGCTGCAGCATGAACGAGAAATCTTCCGCGCCCATCGTCATCGCCAAATGCCCAAGCCGTCGCTCTCCCAGCGTGCGCACCGCCAGCTGGTGCACGTACCCGGCTTCCTTCTCGTCGTTGACCGTGATCGGATAGCGGTCGATATACCGGTAATCGTAGCCCGCGCCCGCGGCGTCGCAGCAGCCGGAGAGCACGCGCTCGATGCGCGGCTTCATCGCCGCCCGCTCGGCCTCCGAGAACGCGCGCACGGTGCCCAGCAAGTCGACGCTGTCAGGGATCACATTGTGGATCGTGCCACCGTGAATGGCGCCGATGGTCACCACTGCCGGTTCTGTCGGATCGACGTTGCGGCTTGCGACCGATTGCAACTGCGCGATGAAATACGCGGAGGTCACGATGGGATCGACGGTCTGATGCGGTGCGGCCCCATGACCGCCGCGGCCGCGGATCGTCACTTCGATGGAATCGCTTGAGGCCATCACCGGTCCGGGGCGCACCAAAACTTGGCCCGTGGGATACAGCGAGGTCAGATGGAGGCCGTAGACCCGATCGACTGCGGGATCGTCGAGCGCGCCGTCCTCGATCATCGCGCGCGCGCCGCCTTTGCCTTCCTCCGCAGGTTGGAAGCACAGCACGATGGTGCCGTGGATGAGATCGCGCCGCTCCATGATCATCTGCGCCGCGCCGAGCAGCATCGCCGTGTGTCCGTCATGGCCGCACGCGTGCATCTTGCCTGCGACGGTCGAGGAGAACTCGACGCCGCTGCGTTCGTCGATCGGAAGACAGTCCATGTCCGCACGCAACAAGATTGTCTTGCCGGGGCGCTGCGAGCGCAGAATGCCCAAAACACCGGTCTGACCGACGCCGGTGCGCACCTGGTAGCCGAGCGCGCGCAGGCGTTCGGCAACGATGCCGGCGGTGCGCACTTCTTCAAAGCCGAGCTCCGGGTGCGCATGGAAATCGCGGCGCAGCGCGATGACGTCGCGCACGACCGGCGCAGGAACTTCGAGAGCATCAACGCTCATTTGATCACCTGCTTGCTCCACGTCATGCCGCCATCCCAGGTGGCGGCGACAACGGGCGCGCCGGCTGAGGACGAGCCGACGACCCAGCCATGTTGCGCATCTGCGAACGAGATCGCGACTGGCCCGGCAAGCGTGACGTCGGGCACCGTGGAGATCGGCTGCCATGTCTTCCCGCCATCGTTGGTGGCGGTGATCGAGATGGCACCGCGCGCGCCGCACTGCGGACAAGCACCGAGGAAGAACGCGCTGTTCGCGTCGACGACCGAGAACGGGCCGGGCCAGGGGCCGGGTACGTCGCCGTACGTCGCCGCGAGCTGCGGGTACGCGTCGGTAGTCTTTTTATTGGCGAGCACGGGCGCCCAGCTTTGACCGCCATCAATCGTGCGGAAAACGACGTATGGCCGCTGATCGCCGGATGCGGCGCCGGCGAACTGCACCCATGCGACGTTGGCACCCGCGCATTCGATCGTCGCGTACCAGATGCGCTTCGTGTCGACGATCGGCGACAAGACGTTCGAGAATGAATCGCCGCCGTCATCGGAGCGCAGCACCGCGGCCTGATATGCAGCCCAGACGTGCGTCGGATCCGACGCGCACGTCGTGTCGACCAGAAGCGGCGAGTCGAGCATGCGCCAGCTGCGCGCGCTGTCGGCCGTCGTTGCAAGCCTGCCGCCGAAGAATGCGGGCACGCGTTCGGGCATGCTGCTCGCTAGTTGCGAACCGCCGGCCATGGCAAAGCCTTTGAGCGTATTTGCGAAACTGATCTGCCGCGCCGGATTGCGCGGTTCGCCGGCGCGTGCCCACGTACGCCCACCATCATGCGTCGTCAAGAGCGCGCCGACGCCGGGTATGGGGTCGACGGCTGCCGCGAAACCCGTCGTCGAGCTGACGAAGCTGAGCGACCAGATCTGATATCTTCCTTTGTATTGCTGCTGCCAGGTGTGTCCGCCATCGTTCGTGCCGTAGATCACGCCGTCACCGGCGATCCATCCGATGGTCGGTGATACGAACGCGACTGCGCGCAGCGCGGCCGATGCCGGTGCAGCACAACCGAGCGCAATCGTCATGCACACGACGGCTACAATGCCCCTTCGCAACTGATTGATCATGCGCGAGCGTTTCCGGACGTCGCGCGCGCGGCCCTACCGTGTCGCGAACCTGTCGAGGCGCCGCGTGCCGGCCTCACGAAAGGACCAGCATGAATCCCGTGCGCCCGCTGCGCATCGGCGCGATCGAGATCCGCCCGCCGTTGGCGCTGGCCCCGATGGCCGGCGTGACCAACGCGCTCTTCCGGCGCCTGTTCAAACCGTTCGGCCTGGGCTTGACGGTCAGCGAGTTCGTGTCCGCGCAGTCGCTCGTGCGTATGAACGCGCGTACGCTCGAGATGATCGACGTCTATCCCGAAGAGCGTCCGACCGCAGTGCAGCTGCACGGCAACGATCCGGACGTGATGGCACGCGCCGCGCGCTTTGTCGAGGAGTGCGGCGCCGACATCGTTGACATCAATTTCGGCTGCCCGGCGCCCAAAATCGTCAAAGGCGGCGACGGAGCGGCTATCTTACGCGATCCGGATCTCGCGGTGCGTATCTGCGACGCCGTGCGTCGCGCCGTGGTCAAGGTCCCAGTCACCGTCAAGATGCGCTTGGGGTGGGAAGCGGATAACTTCACGTTCTTGGAGATCGCAAAACGCGCTGAAGCGGTCGGCATCGACGCATTCACGCTGCACGGCCGTTACGGCAAGCAGTTTTATAAAGGAAGCAGCGACTGGTCGTACATCGCACGACTCAAGAGCGAGTTGCGCGTGCCCGTGATCGGCAACGGCGACGTCGGCAGCGCCGACGACGCGCTGCGCCGCTTGGGCGAAACCGGCGTCGATGCGATCATGGTCGGTCGTGCGGCGCTCGGAGATCCGTGGCTGGTCGCTCGCATCTCGGCGGCGATGCGTGGGCTTGCGCCGCCGCCGGCTCCCAGCGTCGTCGAGCGCGTCGATTTCGCCCGCGCACACTTGGACGCGATGGTCGAACGCTACGGCGAAAAATCCGGCATACTGCAGATGCGCAAACACCTCGGCTGGTATCTCAAAGGCGTGCGCGACGCGTCCAGCTTGCGCGAACGCATCAATCACGCGCCCACTGCTCCCGAAGTGCGCGAGATCCTAGACGACGCGCGGACGCGCGAACTCGAGCCGGATGGCAGTGACAAGGACGAGGCGCTCGCGGCGGCATTGTGAGCGCGGCGATCGCGGCTCTTGCACCGCAGGCGCTGCGCTTGCCGGTGAGCGGGATTGGAAGCGCTCGTGCTGTGGAGCTCGGTCGCCGTGAGGCTGGCGCGCGAAGGACGAAACCTTCGGACGGGGAGGCAGATATAGTAAGGCGAAACAGCGGCCGCACGAGAGATACGCATCGCGCTCGAGCTCGCTCGAGGAGGAGCCATCGTTCCCATGCCTGACCAGGACGCACCACAAACTCCAGCGACGATCCCGCCAGTTGCACCGCCCGCGCAGGCGACGCCCGCAACGCCTCCGCAAGCAGCGGCGAGCGCATCGCAGCCGCCGCATAGTGAGCTGCATCTCCCGCCGGTCGGCGAGGCGCTCGCCAATCTCGCACATCTCATTCCAGGCTTTGCCGGCTACAAAGCAGTCGAAGATCGGCGCATCGCTGACAAACAATTGCGCGCCGTCATCGGCGAGCGGCTCACTACGATCCAAGATCGTCTCGATGCGGTCATTGATGCGTCGACACGCGCGGGCAATCTCGACAACATCGCGCTCGTCGATCAGACAAAGCGGCGGTTGAGCCGATTGATCGATCGCATGCGTTTCGCCGACTATGGCTACTCGGCGGTGTTCGACCGCGTGCAACTCGGCGAACCTGAGCTCGCGCGCCTGTATCAGTACGACACCGGCATCATGAACGAGCTGCCTTCGTTCGACTCTGCGGTCTCGGGCGTCGAAGCGGCGGGCAACGATCCGGCCAAGCTGACCGGTGCACTGCAGACGTTCGACGCGCTCAGCGCAGAATTTGACCGGCGCTTCGAGGCGCGGCAGCATCTGTTCGACCCGATCATCGCTTCGCAGAGCTGAGCGCGTGCCGGCCGCCGCGCGCTGATGCGCCGCCGCGCCGATCGTCTGCGCATTCTCTACGCGATCGCCGATGAGCTCAACGGCACGAGCGACACGGCCCGCGCGCTCGAGCGCATGCTCACGATCGTCACCAAGGCGCTGCGCTTGCGCAGCGGATGGATCTGGCTGCTCGATCCCGACAGCGAGCGTTTCTATCTCGCTGCGTCGCACGATCTGCCGCCCTATCTGCGCGAGCCGGTGCGCATGTCGGGCAGCTGGTGCGAATGCACTCAATCGTTCCGCGACGGGCGCCTGGCGGCGCGCAACGTCGACGTCATCGAGTGCAGCCGGCTCGCGCCTGCCGTCGCGGACAAGCTGACCAAGCTCACCGGCGGCCTGCGCTATCACGCCAGCGTGCCGCTGTATTTTCGCGACCGGCCGCTCGGCATCATGAATCTTACCGGCCCGCGCTGGCGCAGGTTGTCCGCAAGCGAGCTGCGCTTACTCGGCTCGATCGCCGTGCAGGCCGGCGCGGCTGTCGAGCGCACGCGTCTCGCCCGTGAAGGCGCTCGTTTGGCGCGCACTCAGGAGCGCACGCGACTCGCGCGCGAGATCCACGACACGCTCGCACAACGCCTCACGGCGATCGCGCTGCAGCTCGAAGGCGGCCTCAAGCGCATGGAACGCGACGGCGCCGGGGCGCAACTGGAGTTCGCGCGCGCGCTCGACATCGCGCGTGAAGGCGTCGACGAAGCACGCGGTTCGATGCTCGCGCTGCGCGGAGCACCGCCCGCGGGTGACCCGTTGCCGCAAGCGCTCGAATCGCTCGCGCGCAGATTCACTTCGAGCACCGGCATCCGCGCGCGCGTGCAAGCGGCCTCAATCGCGATGCCCGCCGCGGTCGAGAGCGAATTGCTCGCGATCGCGCGTGAGTCGCTGACGAACGTACGCAAGCACGCACGCGCGACCGAGGTTTCCATCGACCTTGCACGCCGCGGTGCGCGCGTCGAGCTGTCCATCCGCGACGACGGCGCCGGCTATGCACGTTCGCGGGCCGGGCGCGGGCAAGGCATCGTCGGCATGCGCGAACGCGCGCGATTGGCCGGAGGCGCGTTGACGATCGCGGGCGCACGCGGCCGCGGCACGCGCGTGACGGCGAGCATCCCGTTGCGAAACGGTGGCGCATGATCCGCGTTGCACTGGTCGACGATCACCCGATCGTACGCGAAGGCCTCGTCTCAGCGCTCGGCGGCGACACGGATCTGCAGATCGTCGGCTCGGTGGGGTCTGCGGGCGAGCTTATCAAGAGCGCGCAATCGTGGCGTCCGGACGTCGTGCTGCTCGATTTCGAGATGCCGGGCCTGAGCGGCGTCGATGCGGTGCGCGAACTCGCGCGCGCGCTTCCCGCGACGCGCGTCATCGTCTTCACCGCGTTCGGCGACGAGGACCGGATAGTCGGCGCCGTACGCGCGGGCGCGCGCGGATACATTCTCAAAGGCGCGCCGGCCGCGGACGTCGCCAAAGCGATCCGCGACGTGCACGCAGGCGGCTCGTATCTACCCCCGCCGATCGCCGCTGTGCTCGCCGCGCAAATGCGCCAGCCGGCGCGCCCCGCGCTGAGCGAGCGCGAACGCGAAGTGCTGCGCTGCGTTTCGGACGGGCTATCAAACAAGCAGATCGCGCGGCGTCTAGGCATCACCGAGCGCACGGTGAAGTTCCACGTCAATTCGATCATGACAAAACTGGGCGCCGAGAACCGCGCCCAGGCAGTCGCGCTTGCCGCACGCAGGCGGCTGCTCTAAGCCGCCTCCCTGTCCTTTCGGACGGTCATGCCGCTGTGCGCCGGCACGGTGCGCCGGCAAGGCAGCGCGCGCATACTTCATGCATGGATATCAAAAATGCCGTCGTACTCATCACCGGTGCTTCGAGCGGCCTCGGTTTTGAGACCGCTCGACTTCTAGCGCAGCGCGGCGCGAAGCTTGTCATCGCCGCGCGCGGCGCGGCGGCGTTGGAACGCGCGGCCGCCGAACTGCGCGAATCGACCGACGTGGTGGCGGTTGCCGCCGACGTGAGCGAAGATGCCGAATCGATCGTGTCCGCAGGCTTGGCTCGCTTCGGACATATCGACGCGCTTGTGAACAACGCCTCAGAACTTGGCCCAAGCCCCATGCCGGCGCTCGAGGCGCTCGATTGGGAGACGTTCGCGCGCATCCTGCGCGTCAACACGATCGCGCCATTGCATCTGTCGCAGTTGGTATTACCAGGCATGCGCGCGCGGCGGCACGGTGTGATCATGAACATCAGCTCGGACGCTGGAGTGAACGCATATCCCGGTTGGGGCGGGTACGGCGCCAGCAAGGCTGCGCTCGAACACCTGTCGCGCACGCTCGCCGCTGAACTCGGTGACGCCGGCATACGCGTGCTCTACGTGGACCCCGGCGACATGAACACGACCATGCACCAACTTGCAGAGCCCGGCGTGGACCTCTCTGGCCTTGCGCACCCACGCGCGGTCGCACCGGCGATCGTCGCGCTCATCGAAGATGAGAGCGCCGCTGGACGCTACCAGGCGCAGGAGCTGGCCAGTGCAGTCGTTTGACGCGTTAACTCGCGTCGACGCTGCCTCGGCGTTCGATGCGCTTGCCTCGCTGAAGATCCCCGCGCAACTCGAAGCAAAAGAGCCCGCAGAGCTACGCGGCGCTGGCCGCGATGACGTGCGCCTGTTGGTGACGCCGGCACGCGGCAAGGAGATGCACGCGAGCTTTGCGCAGTTGGCGGATTTTCTGAGCCCGTCGGATCTGGTCGTCTTCAACCGTTCATCGACGATTCCGGCTGCCCTCACCGCACAGCGCGCCGATCGCTCCGATGTGCAGCTTCATGTCTCAACTCGTTTGCCGGCCGATCTGGTGGTCGTCGAACCGCGTCAGGCGATCGTCGCCGCGGGGGAGCGCCTGCGCCTGCCCGGCGGTGCATTCGCAGAGATGTTGACGCCGTACAAAGGCTCACGACGGCTATGGATCACGCGACTGTATCTGAGCGAGCCATTCCTCGCGTACGTCAGTCGCTATGCGTCGCCTATCCGCTACGCCCACTCGACGCAGACGTGGCCGCTTGCGGCATACCAAAACGTCTATGCGGATGAACCGGGGTCGGTGGAGATGCCGTCCGCGGGCCGGCCCTTCACGTTCGAACAGCTTGCAGACATGCATGAGCGCGGAATCGATGCCGCTTTTGTGACGCTGCACGCGGGCGTTTCAAGTCCTGATCACGACGAGCCGCCGTACGAAGAATGGTTTGAGGTCCCGGCAGAAACGGCCGCAGCGATCGCGCGCGCGCGCCGGCGTGGCGGCCGCATCATCGCGATCGGCACCACGGTTGTGCGTGCGCTCGAATCGGCGCTCGATACGAGTTGTCGCGTCGTCGCCGCGCGCGGCTGGACAGACCTCGTCATCACGCCGGAGCGCGGCGCCGATACGGTTGACGCGCTGCTCACCGGCTTCCACGACCTGCGCTCGTCGCACGTGGCGATGCTTGGGGCGATCGGAGGTGCCGACCGCATCGCGCGCGCGTATCGGACGGCGCTCGACGCGCGCTATCTGTGGCACGAGTTCGGGGACTCCCACCTCATTTTACGGGCGTCCTAGAGACGCCGCGGCCGCCGCGGGACAACCGGCGGCCGTACTTGAAACACCTACCCGAGCGGCGCGGTACCAGCCATTAGCACTCGAACGGCGTGAGCGCAAGGTAGGTAGTTCAAACCATGGCACTCGGTCTTTCCGTCATCGAATTCTTCGACGACAGCGGGCAGCAGATCGTGCATCGCTGGCCCGAGACGGGCTCCACGGATATCAAGTGGGGCAGCCAGCTGATCGTCCAGGAAAGCCAATCGGCGGTGTTCTTCCGCGATGGCCGCGCACTCGACACGTTCACGCCCGGCCGCTACACGCTGTCCACGCAGAACATGCCGGTGCTGACGAATTTCCTCAAGATCCCATTCGGCGGCACGTCGCCGTTCCAGTCCGAGGTCTACTTCGTGAGCATGAAAGTGTTCACGAATCTGCACTGGGGAACGGCCGAACCGATCGTCTTCCGCGACGCAGAGTTTTCGATGGTGCGCCTGCGCGCCTACGGCATCTTCAGCGTGCGCGTGACCGACGCGCAGCTGTTCGTCAACAAGATCGTCGGCACGCAGAACGTGTACACGCAGGACGCACTGCAAGATTTCTTCCGCAACATCATCGTCTCGCGTTTGAACAATCTGTTGGGCGAGACCGTCAAGAGCGTGCTCGATCTGCCGAAGTATTACGATGCGCTCGATGCGGCGGCGAAGACGCGCGTCAAAGACGATTTCGCGCAGTACGGCGTCGAGCTGATCGATTTCTTGATCAACGCGATCACGCCGCCCGATGACGTGCAGAAGGTCATCGACGAGCGCACGGGCATGGGCGTTGTCGGCAACATGAACCAATACATGCAGTACAAAGCCGCACGCTCGCTTGAGGAAGCTGCGCAGAACACCGGCGGTGCGGCAGGCGCGGCCGCCGGCATCGGCATGGGCGCGGGTCTTGGCTTCGCGGTACCAGGCATGATCAACGCGGCGATGCAGCAATCGCAAGGGAACGCGGCGCAGCAGGCCGCTGCGGCCGGCACTGCGACCGCGATGATCGCGTGTCCGAATTGCCAAGCGAAGATCCCCGCAGGTTCGAAGTTCTGTCCGGAGTGCGGCAAACCGGTCGCAGCGACGATCGAATGCCCGCAATGCCATACGCAAAATCCAGCGGGCGCCAAGTTCTGCGGCAACTGCGGCACGAAGCTCGGCAGTTAGTCCCTTCGACAACAGCTGACGGACCGTTCGTCCTTTATCCCAGGATGCTCGTCTGGCGCCGCCAAACGTCAGCCGGCTCATGCACCTCGAGCAATTGGAGAGCTTCCTCGAAATCGCGCGGCGCGGTGCGCTCAATCGCGCCGCGCAGGCGAGCTATGTCAATCAGCCGACGCTGACGGCGCGTCTCCAATCGCTCGAACGGGAATTAGGCGAGAAGCTCTTCACGCGCTCGCCGCGCGGCATGCGACTCACCGAATATGGTCGCGCCTTCTTGCCATATGCTGCGCGCGCGGTACGCTCGCTGCAGGCTGGCCGCGAGGCGATCGGCGGCGTGCGTTCTGCCAACGCCGGTCGCCTGGTGATCGGCGCGGCCACTGCGGTCAGCTCCTACGTCTTGCCCGACATTCTCAAACGTTTCGCGCGCAAGCATCCGCGCGTCGAGATCGCCGTGCGCACCGGTCACTCGGAAGACGTCTTGAAGATGGTGCTCAACGACGAGGTGCAACTCGGTCTCATGCGCACGATCGCGCACGAAGACGTGCAGACGTGGCCGCTTTATCAGGAAGAGCTCGTGCTCGTCGTGGCGCCGCAGCACCGTTTTGCAAAGCGTCGTTCGGTCAAACCTGCGGCGCTCGCAGGCGAACGCCTTATCCTTTTCGACCGCACGTCGAGCTACTACGAGCTGACGCAAGCGTTGTTCTTGAGCGCCGGCGTGCAGCCGCGCGCCATCATGGAGCTTGATAACATCGAAGCCGCAAAACGAATGGTCGAGCGGCGTTTGGGCGTGGCGCTCGTGCCGCGCTCGGCGGCAGCGCGCGACATCGCCGCAAGAAGGCTCGCGCACGTGCGCCTTGCCGGCGCCCAACCCGTCACGCAGCGCATCGTCATCGCGCAGCGGCGCGATCAGGGTGCGCCGGCCGGTGTCACCGCAGCGTTTCTCGAACTCGCCCGCTCTGCGCGCTAGACGACTTTTTCCGCCGGCAATTCCTCTACGAACTCATTGCCAAGACGCGCGGCGTCATACGCCTTGCCGACCACATGATGGTATGGCACGCCCGAGAAGAAGTGATGGCTCTTCGACGGAATGTCGTCGCCCAGTGCCCATTCCTGTCGCTGCAGTTCGATATAGCCTTGTTCTTGGCGCGCGTTCATCGCTTGCAAGAGCTTGCTCACGCCATAGCCGGCCGCGTGCAGCCCGCCGAGCGTGATGAAGATGAAGCTGACCCCCATCTGACCGAGCTCCGCGAACGTCATCGGATTCTTCTCGTTGAACCACTTGAACGACGAGGACCAGTTGAACGCGAAGCGCGCGTCCGGAAAGCGCTTGCGGATCTGCTGCGTGAACTCTTCGACTGGAGCGCGGTCCGCCGTCGGGAATTCGCACCAAAGCAGGTCGGGAAGCCCGCTATCCAGGTAATGCAGTCCGCGTTCAATCGCGAGCGGTAGTCCACGCGCCGGCTCCGGCGCGTCGACCGCGCTTAGACCATCGGTGCGTGCGATGAGCACGAAATCGCGATCGCCGAGATCGTCTGCGACCGCGCGCGCCATGCGCAGCTTGCCGATCATCTCGGCGACGGGAATGAGCGCTTTGCCGCCGATGTGGCCGCAACGCTTCGGTAACACTTGGTCTTCGATGTGCGCAGACGCAACGCCGGCATTGACGTAAAGCTCGGTCGTACGCTGCACGTTGAAGATGTTTCCATAGCCGCCGTCCATGTCCACGATCAGCGGCGGGATGTCCAGATGCTTGGGCGGCACCCCTTTTTCGGGATCGCCGACGGCCATCGTGAGCTGGAATTTGCGTAAGGCGCTCACCGTGCGCCGCGCGCCGTCGGCGATCTCGACGCTGGAATACAGATCCATGTCCGTGCTGCCGAGATGGCCCATGGCGAACGAGTAGCCGCTGAAATACACCGCTTTGAATCCGTGATACATGACGAGCTGCGCGGTCAGCGGATCGTACACGCCGGGCCCGAATAGGTATGGCTCGTCGCGCAGCAATTCGCGCATCCGGGTGCTTGCGCGCGTGAAGCGCGAGCGTGGAATCGCGTAGCCCTCGGGCAGCAACGGCGACGACACGAGGTGCGCGCCGTCGCCGTTACTGCTGGTGTGTCCGTTGTTACTGGTTGTCATGATCGCACTTGCAGCCGAACGGACAATTGCATTCTTCGCTGCTCGCGGGCGTCTGCGCGTCATCGCGCGGATCGGCTTGGTTCATCGGGCTGAACACCTCCCAGTGAAACAGTGCACGCATTGTAACACGGGTGTACCCGAGCGTCTAATCGTTTTATTCAATCGGCCCTATCAGCGTTCTTGATAGGCGAGCGGTTAGGCGCTGTGAGCGGCCGCAGTGCGCTGCGCGTCGACCTGGTCGTACACGGATTGCGCGTTCTCGATCAATGCGAAACGCGGAAAGTTCACGCGCGTAGGTGCAAGGTATAGACCGGACGCGGGCGCCGGAAGCGCAGGCGTTCCCGGCGTGCCGAAAGCGAGCGTACCGCTGCCGTCCGGCTGGCTTGCAAGCGTGACCGAAGCGATGTCGGCAAGCGCGTAGCTCTGCGACTGCTGCCCCGACACGATGATGATACGTTTGTCGGTCAGGCCATACGCCGTGTGCGCGCGCACCGCCGCGTCGGTGAAAAAGCGGCCGACGATCAAATAGATCCCGAGCAACACAAACGGTATGCCCCACACCTGGAGCACCCAGAACGCGTGCGAGCTCACGACCTCGTATTCCCAAAAGATCGCGAAACCGCCCCACAGCAGCGTGAACGGAATGACGAGCGCATCAGACGGCTGCAGAAGCAGACCTTGACGCGGCCGCCCGCTCCAAACGAGCGTTTCGCCGTCATCAAGCTTCGAGCGGATGACGGCCTCAGCGCTGTCAAGCATCACCGCTTGTGTCCGTTGCACCGCGCGGGATGCGGCCCCTGCGCCGCAGAAAAAGACACCGCGATGTCCTTTGACGACGTCTACGCTGCATACAAGCAGTACATCAATCCGCCGCTCGCGCGTTTCATGAAGCTCGCCGGCGCCACGGTCGAGACCACTGCGCACGGCGTGCGCATCACCGACGAGAACGGCAAGTCGTATCTCGACTTCTGCGGCGGCTACGGCGTGTTCACGCTCGGCTATCTGCATCCGAAGGTCGTCGCTGCTGTGCGCGAGCAGCTCGATCACATGGCGTTGTCGTCGCGCGTGTTCTTCAATGCCAAGACCGCCGCGCTCGCGCAGGAGCTTGCGCGCATCGCGCCCGGCGATCTCGAGATCAGTTTTTTCTCGAACAGCGGCACCGAAGCGGTCGAAGCTGCGCTCAAAACCGCGCGCTTGTCGACCAAGCGCACGAAGATCGTGGCGACGCACAACGCATACCACGGCAAGACGATGGGTAGCCTTACCGCGACCGGCCGCGACGTGTTCAAGGATTCGTTCAAGCCGCTCGTGCCCGAGTTCAACCACGTCGCGTTCGGCGATCTCGACGAACTCGATCGCGCGCTGCCCGGCGCCGCTGCGTTCATCGTCGAACCCGTGCAAGCCGAAGGCGGCGTGATGATTCCGCCGGACGGGTACCTGCGCGGCGTGCGCGAGCTGTGCGATAAGCACGGCGCGCTGTTCATCGCGGACGAAGTGCAGACCGGCCTCGGCCGCACCGGCTACGTGTGGGGCGTCGATCACGACCGCGCCGTGCCTGACATTTTGACCGTGGCCAAGGGATTGTCAGGCGGCGTCATCCCGATCGGCGCGACGATCAGCCGGCCCGACGTTTGGACGCGCGCATTCGGACACGCGCCGCTTATCCATACCTCGACGTTCGGCGGCAATCCACTCGCGTGCACAGCGGGCCTGGCCGCGCTGCGCGTGCTCGAAGAAGAGCATCTCGTCGCGCGCTCGCGAGAGCTGGGCGCGTACATGCTGGACCGCGCGGGCGAACTGATGGCGCGGCATCCGGACGTCATCGCGGAAGTGCGCGGCCGCGGTTTGCTTGTCGGCGTCGAGCTGACGAACGAAGGGTACGGCGGCGTGATCATCCCCGAATGCCTCAAGCTCGGATTGACTGCGGCGTACACGCTGAACCAGCAAAAGGTCATCCGTCTCGAACCACCGCTCATCGTGACGAAAACAGAGATCGACGAAGCGCTCACGTTGCTCGGACAAGGAGTGACCAAAGCCAAGGAAAAACTCGGAGAGCTAGCACGCACGAGCTGAACGGCCGATCGACCCGGTCACAACGAGCGGCCGAGTTTACTCGGCCGTTTTGATGCGTGCGCGAAGAGGACGAGAACCGCATCCGATGCCCTACGTAGAGACCGCGATCGACATCGCCGCGCCGGCGCGCGTCATCTACGAGCTTGCCAAGGACATGGAGAGCTACCCCGAGTTCATGCCCGATGTTGAGTCGGTCAGAGTCATCAGCCGAGATGGCAACAGCACGACGACGCGTTGGAAGACGCTCGTCGAAGAGGCCCCGATCGAGTGGACGGAAGTCGACGTCTTCGACGATGGACGAACACGAATCGACTACCGGCTCATCGAGGGCGATCTTGACAAATTCGAAGGCGCCTGGACGTTCGCAGAACGCGACGGCGTGACGCACGTCGTGCTCAGCGTCGACTACGATTTCGGCGTGCCGACGTTGGCCGAACTCATCGGGCCGACGCTGCAGAAGAAGGTCGAAGAGAATTCGCTCATGATGCTGTCGGCGCTCAAGTCGCACGCGGAAAAACGCACACAGCGGGCCTGAGCCGGGCGCGCGCGCTCAAGGAGCGTTCGTCCCAATCTCCGAAACGCAAAAGGCACGCAATTGAACGACGGAGCCCCGCATTTGCGCAAGTTCGGATTCATCGTCCATCCTTTGTCCTACGACGACGTCGAGCGCTATGATCCCGGCGCGGTCGGCAAAGGACGCCCTATCATAAAGAAGATTCTGGAATGGATCCCGCCCTACCGGGTATCCGACATCACCGGCGTGCGCAGCGCGGCGACCGGCGAAGAGATCACTGGGCACTTCATCGGCGTGCCGATCATGCCCGAGTCGTGGCTCGAGTTGCCGCGCGCCGATATCATGGCGCGTCTCGTCGGCGCTGCTGAGCTCGCGAAGGAGTTGGGCTGCGGCATCCTCGGCCTGGGCGGATTCTCATCGGTCGTGGGGGACGGCGGCGTCACCTTGGCCGAGACCGTGTCCGGGATCGCCATCACGACCGGCAATTCGTACACGATCGCGGCGGGCATTCAAAGCTTATTCCGCGCCGCGCGCGAGTTGGAGATCGACGAAGCAAATGCAAGCGCCGTCGTGATCGGCGCTACCGGCAGCATCGGTTCTGCCTGCGCGCAGATCTTGGGCAATCGCGTCGCGCGCGTGACGCTCGCGGCGCGCAATGCCACTCGCTTGAAGAATCTTGCGCACGCGATGCAGCCGCACGTCAGCGCCGCGCTTGACTGGACCATCGATGTCCGCGAAGCGGTGCGTAAGGCCGATCTCGTGCTCACGGCGACCTCGGCCGTGTCGGCGATCGTCGAACCCGAAGATCTCAAGGCTGGGGCGGTCATCAGCGAGGTGTCGCTGCCGCACGACGTGTCGCGTCGCGTCGCGACGGAGCGTCCGGACGTGCTGGTGAGCGAAGGCGGGAACATCTTGGTGCCGGGAGATGTGAACTTCAATTTCGATTTCGGTCTGCCGCCGCGCACCGCGCTCGCATGCATGTCCGAAACGATGATCTTGACGCTCGAGAACAAGTTCGTCAACTACTCGCTCGGGCGCGGCATCCACCTCGACAAGGTGCTCGAGATCGAGCGCCTGGCGGATAAACACGGATTCAAACTTGCCGGCATGCGCGCGTTCGACAAGGCGGTGAGCGCCGAGCAAGTCGCGCACACCCGCGAAGCGGCGCGTAGAGCGCGCGCGGCCGCCGCGACCAACGGCGCTGCGGTCGCGGCCGCGGTGCAGCCCGATCAGACGGCACACGCGCGATGAAGAAGATCGTTTCGGTCAGCCTCGGCTCGTCGACGCGCGATCACCGCATCGAGGTCGACTGGCTCGGCGAGCATTTCGACATCAACCGCATCGGTTTTGACGGCTCGCTCGATCGCGCGATCGCGAAGCTGCGCGAGTTGGACGGCACGGTCGACGCGATCGGCCTCGGGGGCATCGACGTCTACCTGTACGCCGGCAAGAAACGCTACGCGCTGCGCGACGGTTTGCGCATGCTCGAAGCGGTGAAGACGACGCCGGTCGTCGACGGCAGCGGTCTGAAGAACACGCTCGAGCGCGAGACGGTCCAGCGCCTTCAACAGGAAGGCATTATCGATTTCCGCGGCAGGCCGGTCCTCATGGTGAGCGCGCTCGACCGCTTCGGCATGGCGCAGGCGTTGGTCGACGCGGGCGCGCGCGTCACCTTCGGCGACTTCATCTTCGCGCTCGGCATCGACAAGCCGGTGACGTCGCTGGCCGAGTTCGAAGCGCTCGCCGAGCGCTATCTGCCCGACGCGTGCAAGCTGCCGTTCCAGTTCTTCTATCCCACGGGCAAGAAGCAAGAAAAGCCGCCCGAGCCGAAGTTCTCGCAGTACTACGCAGCCGCCGACGTCATCGCCGGTGACTTCCACTTCATCCGCCAGCACATGCCGGACGACTTGCGCGGCAAGACGATTCTCACGAACACCGTCACGCAAGCCAACGTCGACGAGTTGCGCGAACGCGGCGTCGCGCGGCTCGTGACCAGCACGCCGAACCTCGGTGGCCGGTCGTTCGGCACCAACGTGATGGAGGCGGCGCTGCTCGCGCTGCTCGGCAAGCGCTGGGAGGACGTGCGCGAAGAAGACTACATGCGCGTCTTGCACGAGTTACACTTCGCGCCCCGGATCGAGACGTTTCCACAACACGATGTAGCGGCGCGCTCTTAACGCGCGCCGGACTGAAAGGACGCGATGCAGGAAAAAGAGACCGTACTGACCGCTGATGGATTGCGCAAGCTTGAAACCGAGCTCGACGAGCTCAAGACCGTGCACCGCAAAGAGGTGAACGACCGCATCCGCCAGGCCAAAGAGTTCGGCGATATCTCCGAAAACGCCGAATACGAGGACGCCAAGCAGGAGCAGGCGTTCATCGAAGGCCGCATCATGAAGCTCGAAGCGATGATCCGCAACGCGAAGATCATCGTCGAAGGCGAAGGCGGCGCGGACGAAGTGCACCTGGCGAGCACCGTCAAGGTCAAAAACCTCAACAGCGGTGCGGAGAACGAGTACACGATCGTCGGCAGCGCGGAGAGCGATCCGTTGCATTCGAAGATCTCCAACGAGTCGCCGATCGGCATGGCGCTCATCGGCGCGAAGCCGGGCCAGACGGTGACGGCAAATACGCCGAGCGGCGACGTGCAGCTCAAGATCATCTCGATCCGCGCGAACCGCAAGAGCGGCAAAGCGAAGGCGCGTTGAGCGAGGATCACGAGCTCGGGGCGACTGAAGCCGAACTGATCAAAGCGCGTCGAGCGAAACTCGACGCGCTGCGTTCATCCGGGCGCGATCCGTTCGCGCTGACCCGCTTCGACCGCTCGCACGAGGCGCGCGACCTGCACGAGAAATTCGGCGCGCTGCAGCCCGGCGAGCACGCAAGCGGCACGCTCGTGCGCGCTGCGGGGCGCATGGGGACCGTGCGCGCGATGGGCAAGAAAGCGGTGTTCTCCGACGTCAGCGACCAGTCGGGCCGCATCCAGATCTATTTCCGCGCGGATGCGCTCGGCGACGAGTTCCGTTTGGTCGACACGCTCGATCGCGGCGATCTGGTCGGCGTCGAAGGCGAACCGTTCGTGACCAAGACCGGCGAGCTCACGATCGCGGTCAAGGCGTTCACCGTGCTCGCCAAGTCGCTGCGCCAATTGCCTGAGAAATGGCACGGCTTGACCGACCACGAGACGCGCTACCGCCAGCGCTACGTCGATCTCATCGTCAACCGCCCCGTGCTGGAGACGATGCTGCTGCGCAGCAAGCTGATCGCCGCGACGCGCCATTACCTCGACGAGCGCGGGTTTGTCGAAGTCGAAACACCGGTGCTGCTCTCGATCGCGGGCGGCGCCAATGCGCGACCCTTCGTGACGCACTCCAATGCGCTCGACATCTCGCTGCAGCTGCGCATCGCCACCGAACTCAACCTCAAACGCTGCATCGTCGGCGGCATCGAGAAGGTGTACGAGCTGGGCCGCATCTTCCGCAACGAGGGCATCGACCGCACGCATAACCCAGAGTTCACCATGCTCGAGCTCTATCAGGCATATGGCGACGTCAACACGATGATGGATCTGTCCGAGGACTGGATCGTGCATCTGGCCGGCGTCGCGCGCGTGCGCGGCGAGCACACGTTTGCGGGCGAAACGTTTCAACTCGAGCGCCCATTTGCCCGCATCGCGTACCTCGACGCGATGGCGAAGTGGGGCGGACTCGAACGCGCGGACATTTTGGACGAACAGCGCGCGCGCGCGGTCGCGCAGCGCCTCAAGCTGAGTCTCGAGGCGGGCGCGGGTCACGCCCACGTCATTGACAAGATCTTCGAAGCGGTCGTCGAGCCGCAGTTGCTCAACCCGACCTTCGTCACCGATTTTCCGCTCGTGCTGTCGCCGCTGGCGAAGCGGCGGCGCGACGACGCCGAATTGGTCGAGCGCTTCGAGCTGTTCATCGCGCACATGGAGATCGTCAACGCGTTTTCCGAGCTCAACGATCCGGACGATCAGCGCACGCGTTTTGAAGCGCAGGCCGCACAGCGCGCGCGCGGCGATCAGGAAGCGCCTGAGCCGGACTGGGACTACGTGCACGCGCTCGAATACGGCATGCCTCCGACCGGCGGCTTGGGCAGCGGCATCGATCGGCTCGTGATGCTGCTGAGCGGCGAGAGCTCGGTGCGCGACGTGCTGCTCTTCCCGCTGCAAAGACCGGAGTAACGGGGACCTTAACCTAATCATCACGGCCCGCGTTATCTGCAAAAAGCGGGCTGAGCAAGAATCAGCCGTACCTCATCAGCGAGCGTGCAAGACTATGCTCGTAAGGGTGGGGCCAGACCCTAATATATGAGAGAGGCTCCGGCCTGGAAAAGCCGTTTAGATCGTCGCTGCCATGTTGCCGTCTTGCGATGCGACTTACCTCGTCACGGCCCTGGTCGCTGAAAACGACAAGCGCACCCCGTTGGAAGATGTTGTACCGCTTGCCTTACGGTGCCAAGTTCGGTCCTGATGATATGAAGCTCAGGTCTGTCGCACACTCCATCAGATGGAAACAGTCGTCTCAGCAGAAAAGAAGTGAAACGTTGCGCGGAAAGAAGGGTCGTCGCAAAGCCTTGTGATTGTGGGCGATTCATGAGACTGAGATTTTGGAAGCGCGCTCATCTAATTTGCGGGGCTCTCGCTTCTCGCCGCAGTGCTCGTGTCATGTTCTGGTCATGGAATTGCGCCTCTGCTGTCGCAAGTCCCATCGTCCGCGCAACCGGCGGGCGTTCCTTCGAGGATTGCGGGGGCGCCTACGTGGAGTGCGCTTTTTACAGCACCACCGCCCAACAGTCCGCAACCGTGCCCCACAGGTGGTTAGGAATCGCAAATGAACTCGAATCTTGTTCAAATCGCGACCGCGTTGACCGCCCTGATAGTCCTGGGTGGTCCGGGTCCGCTCCCGGCGGCCTCAGGATATGCCAACTCATGGGATGTGCCAGCTAGCGTCCGTGTTACACTGGCAACTGACAAGAGCCAATATAGTCTAGGTGATAAGATTCAAGTGCGAATCAGCTACCAAAACATGAGCACTCAATCTCTCGTGATACCGCCGAGGATTAGTCCGGTTAACGATGTCCTTCTCAAGATTGAAGGATCGGACGGAGTGGCTTTGCCCCAGGCTGCTGACGTTCCGCAGCGCGCCGGTCCTATAAGCGGCCATACGATCTTGCTTGATCCTGGAGTGACGATAGTCGAGAAGTCCAGTGGCGGCGAATTCATTCCGATTTCGGACTGGGGTTATCGGATCACGAAGGCGGGGACATATCATATCACAGCGGTCTTGCTCGGCCCTGGCACTTCCTCCAACGTTGCAACTGTGATTGTTACACCATGATCTCCGCCTTCTTTTGACCACCGAACGTCCCGCTCAAGAGCGGTCCTTGACCAGAGCCAAGTAGCGCGCGGTGGCCGACCCCGTGAGCGCAAAACTGCGCAATCTGGTATTCGCCCTCTCGCCCGGACAGCTGAAGCTGACGCCGCTGCCCAATGGAGTGTGGGCTGGTTCGATGGAGTTTTGGGTCAGCGATCACTGGGTCGCGCTCGTCGCCATCGCCGATGGCACGACCAGTTTGCACTTCGGTAGTGGGGGCGGCGTCATAGGCTCGGGCGGTCATGCAGCAGTGCGTGAAGCCGGCACCGCTTTTCTTGTCGCGCTGGACGCCGCGGCGCCGGGATTTACCAAGACGCAGGCGCACCCGCTGCCCCCCAAGGGACGCATCCATTTCTACGGACTGACGACGGACGGTATCTGCGTCTCGCGCGATCTGGTCGAAAGCGATATCGCACGGCTGCCGGACATCGCGCCGCTGTATGCGGCTGGGCAGCAGTTGATCGCGCAAATCCGTCTGGCGAATCCGAAGCGCGGTTAGCTGCAGACATCCCATGCGCACGATCGCGTTGGTCATCGAATACGACGGTGCGCGCTTTCATGGTTTTCAACGGCAGCCGGAGTTGCGTACGGTCGCGGGCGAGCTCGAGAAGGCGCTGCCCGTTCTGTGCGGCGCGCCAGTTGAAGTCGTCGGCGCTGGACGCACGGATGCAGGCGTGCACGCGACCGGGCAGGTGGTCAGCTTCGAGACATCCTATGCCGGACCGCTCGAACGCTGGCCGATCGCGCTTGCGGGGATCCTGCGCGGAAGCGGAATCGCGGTGCTGCGCGCCGTCGAGCGCGAGCACGGTTTTTCAGCACGCTACGACGCGCTCGCCCGCACGTATCAATATCGCATCCTCAACAGACAAGCGCCATCGCCGTTGCTGCGCGGACGCGCGTTGTTCGTGCGCGCGCCGCTTGACCTGGCGGCGATGGCGCAGGCCTCGACCACGTTGCTCGGCGAGCACGACTTCACGTCGTTCTGCGCGCAGGTACCCGAGCGCGGTCGGCCGCTGCGGGCGGTCGAGTCGCTTGCGATCGAACGAAGCGGCGACATCGTCGAACTGACGATCACCGCGGATTCGTTCCTACATCAAATGGTGCGCATCATCGCCGGTACATTGATCGACATCGGCCGCGGACGCCGCTCTGCGGACGACATGGCATCGATTCTCGCCGCACGTGACCGCGCGGCTGCCGGCGCGACTGCGCCTGCGCACGCCCTCTATCTCACGCACGTGCGCTACGCGCAGCCGTTGTAAGCCGGCATCGGACCAGGTCGGCCCAGCCGGTCGGCGAACACCACGCTGAATGGACGATCCGACGCAGACCCAGAACGCCCAGAAAGCGCCCGCGCCAAACGATTCGCTGGCACAATATCGCCATCTGCTGCCGCCGAGCCTTGCCGCACAGCCTGCCTTCGAACTCAAGCCGCGCGAGCAAACCAAGCGCAGGGGCGGAATCGTGGGCATCGGCGCGGTCCTGCTCGCACTCGCCCTAAAGTTCAAGAGCGCGCTGCTCTTCTTGCTGAACTTCAAATGGATCGCGATCGCTCTCAAATTGCTGGCGTCGTCGGGCAGCTTGATCGTGTCCATCTGGGCGTGGTCGACGCTGTGGGGCTGGAGCTTCGCAACGGGTTTCGTCTTGTTGATCCTCGTGCACGAGCTCGGCCACGTCGCCGCCATCAGAGCCTACGGCATGAAGGCGAGCTTGCCGATGTTCATCCCATTTCTCGGCGCATTCGTCGCCCATCCGAAAGCGGCGAATCCGCAAACCGAAGCGGTCATCGCGCTTGCTGGTCCGGTCGCCGGCGGTCTTGGAGCGCTCGCATGCTTGTTCGCCGGCTTAGCGACAGGCGCACCTTATTGGTACGCGCTTGCGTCTGTGATGTTTCTGATCAATCTGTTCAACATGGTGCCGATCCCGCCGCTTGACGGCGGCCACGTCGCGCAAGCGGTCGGCGCGATGAACGATCCGGCGCTCAGAGCAAAACGCACCGGTATCATCGTGGCTTCTGTCGTCGTCGCGTTCGCGTTGCTGGCTCTGTGGCTGTTCGCCGGGCACGCGGTGCGCATGCCCGCCTAAATATCTTAGGAAGCGGATACGGGCGGCGCCGTAGCCGGCGGTGCGTCAAAGAAGCCCTCACGGCGCGCGGAAACCTCGAACACGTAGAGCGCGACGCACACGACTGCATACGGATTGAACACCAGCAGGCTTACGTTGTAGAAGGCGGCGAGAGCCGACGGAGTATCGAGTGACGACGCCGGCACGCCAAGTTTGATGAGGATGAAGCGGCCGAGCGGCGCGAGCAGCCACAACAGCGCATAGAGCAGCGCGATCGCGAGGCTCAGGCCCAACGGTTGCCACAAGCCGCCGGGCCCGAATGCAAGCTCGAGGCCGAGCCGCGACGAGGTGACGGCGTCGGTGCCGCGGATCGCCATCTCGGTGATGGACGCGCGGTACGCGATCGTGAGCAGCAGCGTCAAGGCGATCGCGAGCGCGTAGATGATCACCGCGAAGACGTCGTTGCTGTGCGTCATCTTATAGACCGCGTCTGCGCCGGCGTTGTACGATACCCATACGACGATGAGGCAGATGTACCAGAGCAGTCCGAGCTGCGCATAACCGAGCCAGTTATCCAACGTCGCGCGCAGCGGTGCTATGACGTTCGTGTTGACCCCGAGGATCGCGTCACGCGTGACGGCGATGACCGCGGCGGCTGCAAGCGGCAAACACAGCGCGCCGAGCAGGCCGTCGAATTGATCGTACAGATACAGCGGCGTGCCCAAGCCGAAGTTCGAGACCGCGATTTGCAGCGACGCGGGTAAGCCGAAGAGCCCGAAGCCGAGCAGACGCGTCTCCAAAAACTTCCCGTGCGACTGCGTGCCGAGCAAAAACTCGACGACGAGCGCCGGCGCCATGAACAGGACGTAGAGCGCGATCATGCGCGGCCAGCCCATCAGATATAACCGCAGTGCCCTGCGCATGACGCCGAGGATCGTCAGTCGCGGCACCGTGATCGCCGCCGGCTGCACGCTCATGATGGCGCGCCCGTGCCATGATGAATCGACAGCTCGATCTGATGGCGCAACGCTTCAAGCAAGATCGCCGCGCCGAAGGCGATCAACGCGCCGATGACGACGAAGATGATATCGCGCCATGCCGACCGCTCGGGCGAAGTCCAACGGACGATCGCGCCGGTGTCCGCGCTGAGCACGCGCTCTTTGTCGTCGATGCCGCGTTTGGCGCTCGGGCTGAACACCTCGACGTCGTTCTCGTCCGCAAGCCACGACAGATTCAGCACCACATCTTCGCTCGTGAGCGAGCTGGGCAAGGCGGGCCAATCACCGCCATTGTGCACGTCGATCGAACTCGTCGTAAACGAGTCCGCATGCGGTTTCCAATCGACGGTGCATACGATCGATTCGCTCGAGGCGAGGCCGTCAAGGCTCACCTCGATATAGGTCATCGTGTCGGTCGTTCGAATCGCGACGGCCGAAGCGGGCAGCGCATGCAGATTGCTGCCGCCATTATCCGCGAGCGAACACGAACTGGGTCCGGCGGACGGGCTCATGACGCGCAAAGTGCGCATCTCGGGATGACGGTCGAACTTCAGTTTTTGCACGCTGCCCGTCTGGTAGTACATCGTTTGGCTTTGGCCGGCTTTGGTGCCGAGGATCGCGACATAGTATTCGGGGATCTCCCCGGTGGACGCGAACACGACCCAGCGCGTGAGGATGTATGCGATCCAATACACGATGACCGCGGCCGGCAGCCAACCCCAAAACGTGCGATAGGCGACGAGGCGGCGCTTTGCGTCGGTCGAGTCAGCCACGATCTGGCGCGTGCGCTGCTGGCTGCCCAGCCACGCGCGCAACGCCGCGAGACGCGCTTGCTCACGCACCTGGCGAAAGTGCTTGCGGTCAGCTGATGGGTCCGGCGGCGGTTGGGTTGGCGGCGCTTGCGCCATGGGGCGCCGATTACTGATGCCGCGAAGTCTGCTCCTCGTCGAAACCGCGATGAGGGACAAGCCGGGAATGCCGCTGCCAAACTTGACGCGGCGGGCGCCGCTCGCGTATTATTGTCGTTGTCCCTTCCCGCCGGGTGGGGTTTCTTTCTGATAGGACGTCCGTACAAGCTCGAATGCGCACTCCGATTCTCGCCAAAGACGCCGCAAAGCGGCAGTGGTTCATCGTCGACGCCAAAGATCAGACGCTCGGGCGCCTCTCCGCGCGCGTCGCTGCCGTGCTGATCGGCAAACATAAGCCGGAATTCACGCCGCACGCCGATTGCGGCGACTTCGTCATCGTCGTCAACGCCGAGCACGTCAAGCTCACGGGCAAGAAGTGGACCGATAAGGTCTATCAGCATCACACGCAGTTCCCGGGCGGACTGCTGACGCAGACCGCCGGTGACATCAAGGCGAAGCATCCCGAGCGCCTTATCGAGCGCGCGGTCCGCGGCATGCTGCCGCTCAACAAGCTGCGCGCGCCGCGCATGAAGCGCTTGCGCGTGTTCGCCGGCGCCGCACACGAGCACGACGCCCATAAGCCGCAACCCCTGAAGGTTTGAATTAAGGAAGACTGATGGCGATCACCGCTCCCAGCGTTCCCTCCGCGACCGGCCGGCGCAAGCGCGCCGTCGTCCGCGTCCGCCTCACGCCCGGCACGGGCGAGATCACGATCAACGGTAAGGCGGCCGATCGGTATCTCGGCCGCGCCACGCTCATGCAGATCGTACGCCAGCCGTTCGATGCGACCAACAGCGTCGGCCGCTTCAACGTGACGATCAACGCCTTCGGCGGCGGACTCACCGGCCAAGCGGGCGCGATCCGGCACGGTATCGCGCGCGCGCTTGTAGCAGCGGATGAGTCGCTGCGCCAAGTGCTGCGCAAGGCCGGCCTGCTGACGCGCGACCCGCGCGAAAAAGAATCGAAGAAATACGGCCGCAAGCGGGCGCGCAAGCGCTTCCAGTTCAGCAAGCGCTAAGGCATCGCGCCGGGAACTACTTCCCGCGCTTTACGTTGTAGGGCACAGACAAGGAGGTTTCTCTATGCGCCTCTCGATCTGGCTTATCGCAGCCGTCGTTTTCGCAAGCACCGTTCCGGCGTCAGCGGCGACGGCACCCAGTCCAGCGCCCGGCGCCGGGCACCCGGGAGCTGCTCTGAATTCGCAACAGCTTCAACTCGTATGCATGCCGGTGAGCGCCACCGGCACCGACGTAAACATCCCGGGCACCGGTCACTTCGCCGCGCAGTCGCTCGAGTTCAAGACCGGCCCGAAGCTCAACATGACGAGCGCCGGCGTGACCGAGAGCCACGAGCGTGGCTCGCTTACGATCACGAAACTGGCCGATTCCGCATCGCCTAAGCTTTATCAGCTGCAGACGACAAGCAAGCTCATTCCGACGGTGACGATCACCGTGCGCAAGTCCGGCGCCGGGCCGACGGAGTACACGGCGTGGAACTTGTCCGATGCGAGCATCGTGAACAGCACGCGCACGGCTTCAGGAGAGACGCTGCTGATGAGCTATCGCTCGGCCGTCATCAAGCAATGTGGGAGCGCGCCGGCCGGCAAATAAGGTGACGAGACAATAAAAAACCCCGCAGGTGCCAACACCTGCGGGGTTTGGTCGTGGGCGAGGCGCTCCGATTTATTGCATCCGCCAGATGGTGCCGAGGCTATTGACGCCACCTGACTGCGTTGTTCCGTAGAGATTTCCGTCTATGCCGACTAAGACCGGCCCCGCTGGCAACGATCCATCGTTGGTGACAGCGTTGAAGCTCCAAATCTGCATGTAGCCGCCAGCCGCCGGGAGAACGAACACGATACCGCCTTCACCCGGACTGCCACCGGTCGTCGCCGTACCATAAAGGTTGCCGTAAGCGTCAAATGCCAGAGGTGCAGCGGGATTGGCTGAGTCGGACCCATCTGCACCGAATTTATACAACGCGGTGAGAACGCCCGAGGTGAGCGAGTAGCGGAAGACCGTGCCCGCGCCGAGCCCGCCGCCGTTGTTCGTGCCGTAGAGATTGCCGCTGAAGTCGGTGATAAGCTCGGCTGACGGCGTATCACCATTGCCGTCGACAGGTCCACCGAATCCGTACAACGTGGTGACGGCGCCCGTATTCGGCGTCAGGCGGTATATCGTGCCACCGCCGTTCGGACCGGCTGAGGTCGTGGTGCCAAAGAGGTACGGGCTCAGCGAGAAGCCGTTAATGGCAACAGACAGACCCGCCAACGGTTCCCCGCCCTCTACGTTCTCGTTGAACGAGTGCAAGGTGCGGAAACGACTGCCACAGATCTGGTAGACCACGCCTTGGCTGTTCGCGCCGCCCTTCCACGTCGTTCCGTAGATGCAGCCGTCGACGAAGACCATCGGATTGCCGACGGGTTGGGCTCCATCGGTACCGACGAACGAGTGCAGTATCGTAACGTGCCCCGCCAAGTTCACTGCGTAGACAGTGCCCATGTTCTTGGCTCCGCCGAACTGTGTGACGCCGACTCCGACCCAATCTATATTCACCGGGTTCATGCCGTCCGAACCCTTGAATGTGTGGACGACGCTGAACGCAGCGCTCCTGGTGTTGAATGACCAATCGACGCCGGCGCTTGATGCTCCGCCGCTAAACGCCGTGCCGAACAGCGCACCGTTGAGGAGCTGCCCGATCGCGCCTTGCGGACTCGAACCGTCCGGCCCAGCAAACGAGTGCAGTACTGCTTCGGTTGAGAAGTTCGGATGCAATGCGCGATGCATAGTCACAAGCGGATGACCCTTAGTCTGTCCGGGTGGCACGAGCGCCGCGCGGCTATCGACGGTGAGCTGATATGGGTTGTGAGAAGTTGCTTGCGGATGAATACCGCCGGAAGCGTTAGTGGCGCCTCCGGGATTGTTAGCACTGGCGCCTGCGTTGACGCCCGCGCTTCCACCCTGGTTCACGCCGCCCGCGCCGCCATTGCCGCTGAGTTGGTAGGGCGCGGCACTTGCAGGCAGGCTGATCGCCAGTGCTGCAAGCACGACGGCAAGCGCCGCCCACTTGCTGAACAAGCTGAATCGCATTTTTGATCCTTTCATTGGTTCTACTTCGATGAGCGTGCTAAACATGAGCTAGGTGTTGATGCACGCGACAGCGGCCGTGGAGATCGGTCCTTTGGTGCCGCTGGTCGTGTCAGCGAAGCTCGCGGACAGCGTTGAGTAGCCCGTCGTGCCTTTGCCGGTAACCGTTGTTGAAGCATCGACCGTCGTGATCTGCGGCGTGCCGCCTCCCGTCGTCGCACCGATCTTGAAGCCGTTCGCGAAGACCGTGTTCGGGTTGACGAGCGCGCGCGCGACCTTTTGAAGGTTCGCGTTGTTCGTACCGTTGTCAGAATATGCGAAGTCGAGGTTGGATACAGCGAGGATCGGGTAGCCCGTGGTCACATTGCCATACCCGCTCGGGTTCACGATCAGCAGGCACTTCGCCACAGGAATCGGCATGCCGGGCGATTGCAGCGTCGCCGCGCCGCCGTTCGTCACGACTTCCTTGTCGAATGTGATCTGCGTGGACGCGACCGATGCTGCCGCTTCAGGCAGGTTCAGCTTGGGATCTTTGTTGTTGACCTTGGTGTAGAAAATACCCTTAGCGACGTTGAGCAGCGGCGAGCCGAGGATGTTCGCGGTCTCGACGTAGCCCATCGAGCCATACAAATGGCCATTCTCCGTGCCGCTGCCGCCGATGCCGCTCGCGCAGTTCGTGCCGGACGCGATGCACGTCGTCATGTTGCTGTTGCCTGAAGCGCCGGCCGAAAGCGGCGGCGGCGTCGTCACCACATTGGTGCTGGAACCGCCGGTGAACTGCTGGCTCACGTTGACGCCGCACTTCGTAAGCACATTGTTGACCAAGAAGTTGGAGAATGAGAAGGTCGTGCCGCTACCGTCCGCCCGGTACACAAAGTTGATCAGCCGTCCGTTGGCGGGCCCGATGCCGAGCTGGTGCCACTGCGTGACCGTGCCCTTCACGACGCTGCAGATCTGCGCAGGCGTGAGATTCGGTTGCGTGGTCAGATCGGGATCGTTGTACATCATGCCGACGGATCCGACGATCTCGGGAAGTTGAACCGGCTCGCCGCGGTCCGGCTGGAAGCTGCCGCGCGTCGAGTTCACTTTGTTGGTCAGGAAGATGTCGTATTCGTCAGTGGTGCCTGAGATCAGCAACGCCGCGTCGCTTGCGACGACGTCGGGATCGGTGATTGGGAAGCCGGTGCCCGTTTGCGGCGCTTGGAAGCCGTTCACGCCGACCACCGGGGTTCCGTTTGTGCACGTAAGGTTGACGGCTTCTTGGGATGTGCTGGTCGGCGGATTAGTCACATTAGCCGCGCCATCCAACACTTTCTTGCCGTAGCCGCTGCCGGTCTGGCAGTATTGGATCGTGGGGCTGCTGCCTAACGCGAAGCCAAACACCGATTTAGCCGCCGCACCTGTCGAGAGCTTGCCGGTCCCAAAGGTCGCACCCATGTAACCGAGTGCCGGCAGTGTCGCGCCGCCGGCGACGAGCGTCGATCGTGCCGTATTGTTCGCCGCGATCGATGCCGCCGGCAGCACAACAAGGGTCGCGATCAGAGCGCTCGCGCCGAGGACAGACGCCAACTGATTTTTCCTCATCTCGTATCCTCTCACATAGGGTTGGAGTTTGAAGTACGCAACGCGAAACGTCCGCGTCTACGCAAAAAAATGCGGCCGCGCGTTGCACACTCCGACCCTCAGGCTACTCCACAGAAGTTAACCGCATGCTAAATCGCAGGCGGCCCGCATCCCCCCAGCAATCAAAGTTTGTTAATGGAAAAGTATTCTAACGCGTTCTCGACTGCAGATGCGTTCGGTCGAAGCACATGGAAGCGGATACTTATTCGACGAGCGATGTCGCAGCATGCTCGCGAGCGTTGATGCGTCCGCATCCACAAGCATGCAATCAAACTTTGTTAATCAACTAGTATTCCGTTAAACGTTCGCAGCGCCGCTCTTTAATGAAGCGGTATTCTATCGCGGCCGCATTGGGTGATGGATGACGCCGAGCGGACGAACGTGTGCGTGCAGCGCTCGCACCTTCAGGAGCGCGTGACCGCCTGTCGCTTGGCCTGGCGGACCAATCGCGATCGCATATGGCGACCAGATGCCCGTGCCCGTCGGATCGAGAATGCGTGCGACCGGCGCAACGGTCGCATCGAGGTGCACGCCCGTCAAGCCGTTCACGTTGTACACGTCGATCTCTGAGGGGAACGGCGGCGATCCTGGATTGAACGTGCTGCAATTCGCGCCGGTCTGGTTGGCCACGTAGAGGTATCCGTTCGCGGCAGCTAGGAACTGCGTCGCCGCGCCAAAGGCGCCGATGCCGTTGCAGCCGATGAGGCTGTGCGAGAGCGCCGGATCTGCGCCCATCAAGAACGTCGGCGCCAGATCGACGGCCGTGCCGGCCGCGCCGGGCGCCGTCAGCTGACTCAAGTCGTACGCCGCGATGTAGAGGTGCTGGAATCCGTCGGAGCACTGCAGTGCGAGCGAATCCAGCGCGCAGTTGGCCAGGCCCGCGGTTGCATTGCCGTTGACAACTGTCGAATTCGCCTGCGCGAGGACGTAGAGCGTCGAGCCGCTGATCGCAAGCGAGAGCGGTGGAGCCGGCGGATTACCCGATGCGAAGCCGAGTTCGGTGGACGAGCCTCCTAGCGTGCTGAACGGGATCGCGCTCGAGTTCGAGGCCGACTGACTGAGCACGAGGACCGCGGCCGCGCCGCTCTGCGGTGCGAGGACGCCGGTCAACGCGCGTTCGTAACCGGATCCAACGACGCCGAAGTTGGTCGAGTTGATCGCGTAGCCCCCTTGCGCCGTTTCGAAATTTCCGCCAGGCGGTCCGGACGGGCCGTTTGGCTCGAAACCGTTGCACGCGGCGAAACCGAACTCGCGGAAGCAGAAGTCGCCCAAGAGAACAAGTGGCGTCGCTTTGCCGGCTGCGATCTGCAGCGAGACGACCGTGGTCGATCCCGGGCCGCCCGGCCAGCCGATCCAGAGCCGGTTCGCCACATTCGGATCCGGGTAGAGGCTGATCTGGTCGGAGTTCGCGAGATACGACGCTTGTCCGATGCTCTGCGGCACGTCGATCACGGTCGGCGGCGGACTTCCAACCGCGTTCGGTCCGTACTCGAAGATGGGCGTGTCGCCGCCGATGTCGGCATCGGTACACGCAGTGGACACGAACACGTTGGAAGATTGATCGACCGCGACCGTTGCCAGATTGGCTTGGCTCACGAACACGACGCCGCTCGGATTCAAGCACGCATACGATGGGGTGAAGACCGCTTGAATGATGCGCCGTGGCGTCGCCGCGGGTGCGGGGACGCCGTTGATCAGACCGTATTCGTAGATCCGGTCTTGCGCAGCATCTGCGACGTACAAACTTTCCGGCGCCGGTGTCGGCGTTGGCGTCGGTTTGGCCTTCACATTGATGGAGATCGGTGGTGCGGCGATCGGCTGATTGTTTTCATTCACCGACGTCGCAGAGATGGAAGTGCCGGCCGTATTGCCTCCGCTGTAGTGGACGTCGATCGGCGAGGGCAGCGGGCCGGGCATGATGACTTGCGCCAGACCGTTGAGGCTGAAGGTCGTCGAATCCGACGTGATGACCGTGATCGGTGTTGCGAACTGGACGTTTCCGATGATGATCGCGCCGGCCGGATCGATTGCTTGGACGAGCAAGTGCGGATCCGGGTTGCTCGGCGTTCCGACCATTAGGTTGGGACTTGCGGGCATGAGCGCCTGATCGATGCTCGCAACAAAGCCTCCGATCTGCAGGCCCGTACCGCCGCCGACCATGGTGGCTGCGCTTTGCGGCACGGTCACCGCGACGAAGCCGGTCGAAACGAGATTGGGCGGCGTGGGCGTGAACGATCCTGGAGCAAACGTGCGTACGAAGTAGAGATCCGTACCGTCCGCGCCGGGGGCGGTCACGGTAACGCTGCATCCCGTCGCCGATCCCGGACACGGCACCATCACCGGCTGCGCGGGCGGAGGCGGCTTGGCCAACGACAACCCGTTCACTTCAGCGATGTCGATCGTCACCCAGCCGATATTGGGCGAGATGTACGGAGGCGCCGACGCTGCAGGCCGCGCCCGGTTCGTCGCGTGTGAAGAGCGAGCGGCAGCTGCCGCGGGCACGATCACTTGGAACGTGACGGTGCGATTCAGCGGACCGCTGAACCCTTGACCGCCCAGCGACGCGTTGGGCTGAGGTACGAAGCCGCCGCTGCCGCTGCTGCCGCACGCTGCGACGATAGTGCACGCAATCGTCAACACGAAGAGCGCGCATAGGCCAACGGGCAAGGTGAGCTTCATGGCACCACGACGTTATTGGTAAAGCTGAACGGATAACTCGTCGTGATATCCGCTTGGCCGGCGCTGTTCGCGATCGTAGGCGCCTGCGTCAAGTTGAACGGATAGCTCGCCTCGACTGCCGGGTAATCGAAGCCGACCGCAGCGACGTAGACCGTTTGATTGTAGCTCGTCAGTTGCGGTAAGCCGTTAGGGATTGCAACCATCTGGTTGTATGCATTGACATCGTCCTTCGTGCAGAACGTGTGCGACGGCGTGCCGCTCGATTGTGGTGGGCCGAGATTGCTTGAGAGAAAGAGGACCTGCGACCCGCTCGAGGCGCTGTACACGGAGTAGTAGTCGAACGTTCCAAAACCGCGGTTCGTGTCGACCAAATCGCAATCGAATGCGCTGATCGTGATCACGGACTCTGTGACGCCCGCCGGCACGTTCACCGCGACTACGCCGCTGCCGTCCGCATTGACCGTGACGGCGGGCTGTGGGAATATCGGCAGCGCAGCGAGCGACGAGAGCTGCGCGGCGGCGCTCGCCTTCGCATAGCTCGAGTAGTTGACGCTGTTGGGGAATATAGCGCTGATCGTATACGTGCCGGCGACCGGCGTGACGGCGATGTCGGCAAAGCCAAGCGAATATCCAGAGAACAAGACCGGATTGCGATAGCCTTGCGGTGACGGATAAAGCGGCGGACCGCCGATGTACGTGTACGGGAAAGACGAATCGCTGGCGAAGGGTCCTTGGCTGGACTGGCCTTTGCACGTAGTGATGCCGCCCGTCAACAGCGGCAGACCGAGGTTGCCGGTCGATTTCTGAGTCGCGTCAGGCGCGTTATAGAACACGCCGTTGGTGTTCAGCCCAAGCGGCACAAAACCGATGCAATAGCCGGCGAGCCCTGTGAGGCTGCGCAGCTGCGTGAACACTGGCACCGAGTATGCGTTCGATGCGGAAAAGCCGTACCCGAAGACCCCGGTGGTAACGCCGAAACTCGCGTTCGCGTCGAGCCCGGGCGGGGGCGGCGGCACGCCCGTCTGCTGCAACAGCGCGAACAGCGCGCTCGGCGTGTAGCCGGCCATCACATTCGCACTGCCCAGCGTGAAGTCCAATCCCGGCGGTCCCGTGAGTGTGGGTGTGTTGATGCTCGTCGCATTGTTGCCGTTCGTTTGCCGGAATGTCGCGACGGTGTTGAGGCCAAGGAACGCGCCGCCGCCTTTGACGGCGATCGTCGCGGTGCCGACCGCGAGTTGCATTTTGAATGAGGACGGATCGACGACATTCGGCGCCGGCGTCATCGAAAGAGCACCGTTGGTGCAGCCGGTCAGTGCTGCAAGCACCGCAAGCGATACCGCGAGGACAGCGACGCCATCCGTGCGGCGCATCAGAAGCTCGCCTGGATGAACGCGCGCACTTGCATAGGTTGTTGGGCCGGATACACGATGTACGGTCCACTCGCCGAGCCGAACAAGACAGGCGCGTGGTGATACTGATCTTGCACGTTGGGCGTTCCGAAGGCGGCGCATTGTCCGGCGGATACGAGTTGGCAATTCACGGCATAGTTCGGCGCCGGCAAGCCCGCTGTGACGTTGGTCAGATTCGTGACCAAGATGCCGTACGTCACGGAGCGTTGAATCGAGATCGTGATATCGGTTGTGAGCGCAGGCGAAGAATACAAGCTGCCCGGGCCGCTCGTGATCGCATCCACGCCGCGGATCGCCGCGATATTCGGCCCCGTGATGGGTCCAGGGAACTGCGGATTGCTCAGCGCTGCTGCAAGTTGCGTCGAGAACACGCCGGGGTAGAGCACGTTCGTGTTCGGAATGTAAAACGGCTGACCGTTTATCGTGTACGCCTGATACACGCCGACGCCGTACGGGTAACCAGACCTGTAGTGGAAGATCGGGTTGACGTTCAGACCGTTCTTGTTGCGATACGAAAGCGCCAGCGTGCTTTGCAGCGGTGGCACCGCGGCTGAGTGGTACAAGAGCCCGAGTTGCACTGACGCGGTCGGCAGATAGTCCCCGGGCGGGTCGTTGCCTATCTGGTTGATGTAGGTGACCGACCATTGCCCGCTCCACCCGACGGGCCGGCGCGGCGTCGTGAGGTAGAACTCTAGGCCGGTAGCCTTCTGCATGCCGAGGTTCGAGTAGATCAGCGGGCTGAGTTGCTCTGCGCCGGTCGTGGGATCGATGCCGAGCAACGTCTGCGATTGTTCGACGATGTCGTAACCGCGCCGGTAGAACGGGGTCAGTTTGAACGCGACGCCGTTCGCGAACTCGTGCTCGTAACTCGCATCGAAATTATTGAAGGTCGCGCCGCGCAACGGATACGTTATCTGCGCCTGCCCGAAGAACCGCGCGTTGCGGATCAGCCAGTACAGCTGATCGGCGTAGCTCGCGCAAGGCTGGTTACCAGAATAGTAGGTGTTGCCGTACAGCACGATCGGCTGTGCCGGCCCGCAGTAGGTCGCTCCCTTGCCGGTCACGCTGTCGAACGACGGTATGCCCGCGAAGGCCGCGAAGGCCGCGCGATTGATGTTGAGTCCCAAGAACGTCGGCAGCGGAATAGCAAGCGTGCGACCGTAGTTCACGCGCAGCGTGTTGTTCGGGTCGAGCTGATACGAGGCGCCAAGATGCGGTTCGAGCTCGTGCTGGTGTTCAAGGCCGTTCGTCGTCGGCGGATTCTGCGGGTCGGCCGGGATCAGGAAGTTATAACCATCCACGCGCAATCCGACGAGCACCTTGAGGCGCGGATTAGGCGTAAACGTGTCCTCACCGTACAAACCGTAGACCTGTTGCTTCGCCGTCGGCACTTCGCTCTCGATTGGCAGCTGCGGGATGCCGTTCTGCGGGAAGAAGCGCGTCAGATATCCGCAGTGCTCGGCCGGCGGTCCGGGCGGTGTGCCGGCGTTGCACGTCGTCGAGAAGTCGGCCAAAATATCGTGCGTGTTAGGGCCGAGGTTGATGAAGCTGCCGCCAATAGCTGCGTACTGGCCGTCGAGGGCGCCTTCGTAATCGACGTAATTGTTCAGCTCGCCGTATGGAACGGCAAACTCGTACTTGAATCCGAACTGGAGGGTGTGCTTGTCCGACACGACGTGTGTGTAGTCCGAGCCAATGCCGCTGCGCAATCCTCCGTTTTGCGGCACATAGAGGCCGCGCGACGGCAGCGTTTCCGATTGCGACATCGCCGTCTGGTAAATGCGCGCGCCGAGCGACGACGTGCCCCAAAATGTCGAGTACTCAAGCTTAAGCGCATCGAACGGGCTGATGATCGTCTCCGGTGCGCCCAGCGGTTGGCCGGGCCTGCCGAACGGCGTCGGCTGCACGAAGCGCTGGATGAATTCGTTGACCGCGTCGGTCGGACAGCACGGCGGGGAGTTGAAAAGCACGTTGAGCGAATCTATCGGAGCATTGGCAGGGTTCACGTTCGGATTGCCCTGGAAGAAGATCGTCTGCGGCGCCGCGCTGATGTTTTGGAAGCCGCCATAATCGAGGTTCGTGTGGATAAGCTGTTGCTGCCAGAAGATCTGCACAGACTCGTGCATGTTCTGTCCGAACTTGTAGTTGAAATTGTCGACGAGGTCTTGGTTTGATTGCCATGACTTATTGAAGACCGCCGTCGTATAGATCGACTGCTGCGAGCGTGCGAACAGCGTGTTAAACGCCGGATCGAGAACCGCTGGATCTCCTAGAATGCCGGCCGGATCGGTGCCGTACCAGCCGTACGTGAAGTAGCCTTCCTCACGTACGTATGAAATGTAGTTGGAGATGCGGTTGTCGGGTGAGGCGATGCCGTACTCGAAGCCGATCTGGCTTAAGTCGCCGCGCACCGTGTCCTCAAAATCAAAAAGACCTACGCCCGGATACGTGCCACGCTTGATGGTGTATGCTATCAGACCAGTGCCGCTGTCTCCGTGCGTCGCGTCGGAACCGCCCGGGATCAGCTCGACCGAACCGATGCCGTTCAGCACGTCGCTGTTGCCGAAGTTCTCGAAGCGGTTGATCAAGCTCCGGTTGGGTTCGGTATAGTCGATGTTCTCGACTTGCAGCGCGGTCTGGTAGCTGAACCCGCCGCGGATGAGCGGCGTGCCGTTTTTGTCGATCGTGACGCTTGGAAGCGCGCGCAGCAGCCGGCGCTGGTCCGTGTTGAAGGTCTTGCCAAGCAACTGCTCGATGCCGGCCGCGTTGATCGTATACCGGTCAATGGTTTGATTCGGCTGAAAGGCGCTTGTCACGGCGCGCGCGCGCACGACGCCGAGCGTGGTCGCTTGCTTGTCCATCTGGACGTTCACGCGCGCTGTCTCGTCGGCCGTCACGGTGACCCCAGCGACGGTCTTGAGCGTGTAGCCCTGATGCATGAACGTTATCACGAACGTGTCGAGCGTGACACCCGTCATGATGTAGTGGCCTTGCGCGTCGGAGACGGCGTGATACGCGCCGGTTGGCGAGGTCGCGGTGATTGCGACGCCGGCGATAGCTTTGGAGCTCGTGTCGGTTATGATTCCTGCGATTTGTCCCGTCGACGCTGCTCGCGCCGCGGCAAATGTTAGGACAACGCTGATGCATACAGCGCTCGCCGTGGAAACATAGCGCAAAACATTCGAGCAAAATGTACTTGCTCGCGTTGTTTGTGACAATCGCTCACTCCGGCACCGCGTGCTCGGCGCCATTTGCCCATGCTATGCGGCGATGAGTAAACTCCGCTTAAGACCTGTTTAAATGCGCGTTAATAGAATAGACAACGGCGTGCGGCGTTGCTAGAATGTGCGGCATTGGGGGACTGCGTTTGTTAAACGCCGGACCGAAGACGTACGTCAAGGTCGGTTTCTACTTGCCGCGCGTTCTTGTCGATCGCTTGCGCGCGATCGCACGTGATGAAGGTGCGCCTGCGTCGCGCATCGTCAGCAGATTGATCTTAGAATACATCGAGACGCATCAGCCCCCGCCGAACGCACGATGTACCAACATGTCTGAGGGCGACGATACATTCGACGATGGAGAACGAGACCGCGAGACCGCCGAACAAATCCATCGTCCGCAATCGTAATTCTACGGTGTGGCCCTTTATGGTCCCTTAAGGCTCGCGTTCGAGGATGGCATCGACTCATGACAAATCTGCGAAGGATGGGACGCCGCGCGCGTTTCGCGTTGTTCGCAGTGATGGCACTTATGTTCTCGGCGTTGCGTCCGCACGCAGCTTCTGCCGCTGAGCTGCTCTCGGTCGCCGCGCAACCCGTTCCCGGCGGGCACACCCGCGTGCTGTTGCAATTCGATTCGCCCGCGCAGCTGCGGCTTGTCCCAAACGCGCCGAATAACACGGTCGTGCTGCAAGCGATTGGTTCGATGCTGGGCCCCGGCGTTGCCAACGTGTTTCCCCTCAATATGGGCAACGTTCAAAACGTCACCGCGGCGCTGGTCGGCGGCGGGCTGCAGATCACCGTCACACTCAATTCGCCGGCCCATGCGACGGTCAGCCAGACGGCAAGCAACTTCTTCGTCGTTGACGTGCCGGCTGCGGGTCAGCCGGCCAGCGCGCCGCCACCACAGGTCAGCCAGCAACCGCCGCCACAGGTCAACCCATTGCAGAACGGCGGTGTCATCACGAGGATCTACAGGCTCAGATACGCCGATGTGTCCGAAGTCGTGGGGCTGCTGGCGGCTAATGCATCCGTTGCGCCGTCCAACACATTCAATCCTCAGCCGAACGCGTTCGGTACCACGCCGGGCGTGAACAACTTCGGCGGCAGCGTCCAGGGGAATTTCGGGCTGGGCGCATTCGGCCAGAATTCTCTGCCCAACGCGCCTACGCTGAATTCGTACGTGAACCAAAGCGGGCAGCCCGAGAGCAACCAGATAGCCGAGCGCGTCAACGATAACATCGCGATCGATAGGCGTCTCAACGCGATCATCTTCACAGGCACGCCGCCGCAAGTCGCCCAGGCCGACGAAATCGTGCGGCTTATCGACATACCGGTGGAGAGCGTTCTGATCGACACCGAAGTGCTTGAGGTCACCGACACCGGCGATAAGGCGCTCGGCCTCGACTACAGCCAGACGACCTCAACGCCGCTCACGCGCATCTTCAACGCGCAGTATCAAATCCTCAACGGACTGCCAGCGGCGGCCTATCCGTGGGTGCCTGCGCTTGCAACCGACATATTTCTGCTCGTCAGCAAGGGCGAAGCGAAAGTGCTCGCTTCACCGAAGATCTTGACGGAAGATAGGCTTCCGGCGTCGATCGTCACGGGCGACTCGCTGCCGATCCGCATCACGACGCCGGTCGGCGTCGGCGGTGTGGGCGCGGTCACGAGCCAAGTCGAGTACGTGAACGTCGGGGTCAACCTTCAGATCCTGCCGCGCATCACCGGGGAGCATAGCATCGAAACCGATGTGTTTTCGCAGGTCTCATCGGTCACGGGCTTCAATGCCGCCGGCGACCCGCAAGTCTCATCGCGTCAGGCGCAAACGCGCGTCAACCTGCTCGAGGGCCAAACGCTCGTCATCGGCGGCCTTCTACAGTCGCGCGACATCAAGAATTTACAAAAGATCCCGATCATTGGGGATATCCCACTGCTCGGTGCGCTGTTCCGCTTTTACACCGAGACCAGGCAGAACACAAATCTTGTCATCACGATCACGCCCCACATCGTGCCGGTTCCACAACCGGCGCAGCCCATGCTCCCAGCCCAACCGCCGGGGCCTGAACCGCATGGCATCCCGACGGCAACGCCGCCGCCGCAAGGTTGATGGTTCCGCGCCGCGAGCATTTATCGGCGCGGCGCTTGCGTTCGAATCACCGCGCACGCGAGCACAGCGGCGGCGGCGGAAAACCAGAAGAAGGCGGCGTCGGGACGGCCTTCCCAGATCCCGACCGGTGCGAATATGCCGAAGTTGAAGGGCATAAGCTGCTCTGCGATCGGCCAGCTCAACGTATTGCTTTCACGGATCGCGATCGCCTCGATGGCGCCAAGTTCGAGACCTTGGACCGCGCACGCGATCGCGGCGAGCGCCGCCAGCGTTCGAGCCGGTACTCGATCGCGCACGAACAGAAGCGACGAGACGAACAGCGCGGCGCCGATGATCGCCGCACTGCCGATCCCATAGATCAGCGCCTGACCGGCGTGGTTCTCCAACGTCACGTCGGTGTAAAAGACGGGTCCCCAGAGCCGGTTGACGATCGTCGCCACGGCGTAGATGCAGACACCGGACGCAAATCCGAGCGCGAGCGACGAGCCGAACGCGCGCAGCAGCCGGCCGATCACGGACGCCGGCCCATCTGGGCTTTAGCCGTGCAGGACGTAGACGTCGGTCAAACCCGCTCTTCCTTTGATACGGGCCTGACGGCGCGTCGCGGCGACTTGGCCGCGAACTTTTTCGTACGTGCGCGCATCGGCGAGGATCTGGTTGGGCTCGGCGATCGACTGCAGGCGCTGCGCGAGGTTGACGGCGCTGCCGACGACCGTGTATTCAAGCCGGCGCTCGGAGCCGATATTGCCGGCGACGACGTCGCCCGTCGCCAGGCCGATGCTCACCGACAACGGCCAGTGCACGCCCGGCTGGGCGTTGAGCAGTTCGACTTGCTCGAGGATCTGGCGCGCGGCGAGCACCGCCCTGCTCGTGTCGTCGGCGGCCGGACGCGGCGCGCCGAACACGGCCATGATGCCGTCGCCGTAATATTTATCGAGCAGTCCGAGATTCGCGAGCACCACGTCGACGGTCGGCGCGAGATAACGATTGAGCATGTCGACGACCTCTTCAGGCATCAGCCGCTCTGACAATTCCGTGAAGCCGCGGATGTCGGCGAACAGCATCGTCGCGGTGAGCCTGGTGCCGCCCAGCGGCACGTTGTCGGGATCCACGAGCAGGTCGCTGACGACGTGCGGCGCGAGATAGCGCTCGAACGACTTGGCGACGCGCTCGCTGCGCTCGAGCTGCGCCTTGTTCTCGGCCTCGAGCCTGCGCCGGGTGGTGAGGTCGTTGACGACGACGGCGGTTCCGACTCCGGCGCCGGTGAGCGAGTGCACGCGCAAGAACGTCGATTGCAGCACGATCGGACCGCGCACGAAGTGCGTGCCGCGCATCTCGACCTCGGCACGGCCTTCGGGGATCGACTTGTACTGGTCGAGCAGCGTCGTGAATCCCGGGATCCAGGAGTTGAGGATGCGCGCGTGGCGCCCCTCAAGCGTCGAAGCCGACAATCCAAACGTGATCTCGGCGGCGCGGTTGAACTGCACGATCGTGTCGTTTGAGTCGAGCATGATGACGCCGGATGCGATCGACTCGAGGATCTCGTCCGTCTGCGCCTTGATGTTGGACAGATCTTCGAAGTTCTTGTTCCAGTCATCGTACAGGCGCGCGTTGTCGATGGCGACGGCGGCCTGATCCGCGATGCTCGTCAGCAGTTCGGGATCGTGTTGGAAGAGATTGTCGGTGCGGATGCGCGAGTCGACATAAAGCACCCCGATCGTGCCGCTCTTGCCGACGATGGGGACGCAGTTGATGGAGCGGATGTGCAGCGAGCGGATGCTCGGCGTCGCATCGACCTGCGGATCGTTTTGCGCGTCGGTGGTGACCAGCGGTGCGCTTTCTTTGAAGACGCGTTCGATGATGGAACGGCTGACGGAAAATTCTGGGCGTACGACGGCGTCGGGCTCGAGATTCGCACCCGCGCTATATTCTTGGCGACCGCCGCCCGGGTCGGGGACGACGATCAGCCCGCGTTCGGCGCCGGTCGCTTCGACGGCAAGGTCGATGATGAGCTGGAGCAACGCATCCAGCCGGCGTACGGCGTTGATCGCTTTGCCGATGCGCGCAAGCGTTTCGGCTCTGCGCCGCTGCGTCTCGAGTTCGCTTTGCAGCCGCCCTGCGCGCGCCGATGCGACGCTGGCTTCGAGCTCGCGCGCGTGCACTTCGCTGCGCGCGCGCGCCAGCAGATCGAGCAGCTTATTGGCTGTCGACGAGGCGGAGGCGGCGGCGTTCGGCGTGCCTGTCGAGCGCGGCGCCGGCGTGCGCGCAGCCAGAGTCCGCGCGTCATCAAGGGCCTCGTCCAGCCGCGCGGCGATCCGCTCCCACGGGTTGTCGCGCCGGTCGTGCTCCATGCATAATACATCGGCGTGCCGGCATTCCGCCCGTACGGACGGCCCCGCAGACGTGCGTCAGTCTACATCAATATGAGGGATAATTGGCGTCGAACTGGATGACGTAATACCACAATGTGGCGTTTCGTACGGTCGCAGGCACGAGGAACGCCAAGGAGCCTGCCTGCCCTTGGCCGGGCCCCAGCACGGTTTCTGACAGCGGATTGATCAGCGTCGCGGTCATCTTGCGGTCGACGTGATAACCGTCGTCGGCGTAGCCGTCCGAGCGCAGCACGAAATCTTTATAATCGACGTTGAGCGGCGACACGCGGCTTTGATTCGACATATGCATCGTGTCGATGACGACGTATTTCGTGTCTTGGGTCGGCCCCGGCACCGAATAGGTCGACGTCATCCAAAAACCTTTGGGCAGTAAGATCTGCACTTGCGTGTGCTGGTCGTTGACATCCGCAAATGCAGCGCTGCCGAGCAGCAGCGCGAGGGCGCAGGTTAAAAGGGCGGACACATGGCGGGTACTCATAGCATTTGCTATTTTGCTAAAATCGCGGACCAATCCCGTTCACCTGAAAGCCTTACCGTCAGGCGGCAGTCAGATGTAGGAGGTGCTCTCATGGATGCGCTTGGCCTGATGGAAGGCGCGATGCGCTTCGCGCAGTTTCGCGAGGCCATGCTTTCCAGTGACGCGGCCAATGCCAGTTCCGCCGGTTTTGAGGCAAAGGACGTCGCGCTCGTCCCACGCGTCAGCGCTGCGGGCGTGCGTTTCGCCGCTGCGCTGCGCGGATTGCCCGCGAGTGGTCCTGTCGCTTCCATTGAATACGCGATGGGAGCGATCGCCAAGAATGCCGTTTGGTATCGCTCGCTTACGCAACAGACGCGTGCGATTTTGCGCGAATATAAGACGGTCGCAGAAGAGGCGCGCAGATGAACGACGCGTCCGCATTCGATATCGCCGCGAGCGGCATGGCAGCACAGCGCTTGTCGATGGACGTCATCGCGGCCAATCTTGCGAACGCCAACGTGCAGCGGCCGGATGGAGACGTCTATCAACCCTTAATGCCGTCATTCGCGCCAGCTGACGATGCCAATGGTTCGACGCTGCTTGCCGCAGACGACGATCTTGATGTCGCCATGTCTGATGACGCCTTGCCAGCCGGTGTACGGTTTGCGGGAATGGTGCGCCAGCAATCGGAGCCGGTCTATCGTCTGGATCCAGAGAATCCGCTTGCCGCGGCAAGCGGGCCGCACAAAGGTTACGTCGAGACGTCAGACGTTGATCCAATCGCCCAAATGGTGGGGCTGGTCAGCGCGGGCCGTTCCTACGACGCGAACGTCTCCGCGTTGCAAGCAGCCAAACAGATGGATGTCGAGGCGATCGACATCGAGCAATTATGATCGGTCCAGTCAACGCGCTGGATCCCATCCGTCCGGCAGTCGTGATCGAAACGGATGCTCAGCGTCCAGCAAGCGCCGCATCTTCGTTTGCTGCGTTGCTCGACGGTGCAGTCGCGGCGCTGCAGCGCGCCGACGTTACTGCGCAGCAAGTCGCCCTCGGCCAGGGAAGCATCGCCGACGCCTCGGTGGCGCGGGCCAAGGCTGACGTCGCGCTGGAAGTGGCGGCGATTTCAGCCGCACGCGTGAGCGCTGCGGTGAACGCGCTCTTACAGACGCAGGTATGAGCCTGTGCTGGCACGTCTGCCGCCATCGGTGCCAAGGCTCATCGAAGAAAGCGTCGTCTGGATACATCGCCGGCGGACGCCGGCAGCCTTCGCGCTTTGCGGCGCGCTGGTCGTCGCACTGATCATCGCTGCCCTCGCGCGCACGACTGCCCAGGTTCCGCTGTTCGATGCTCCGCTGCATGCAAGTCAGGCAGCGGAAGTCTCGCAGATACTCACCATGTGGAACGAGCCGTTCACGACGGGGTCGCAAGGCAGCGCGATCTACGTGCCGGCGCATCGCCGGCGCGAGATCCTCATGCGCCTTACGCTCTCCGGTCTGCCTCACGGGTATGTGCCGACCAGCGCCGACGTGCTGGACGCCCAAGATAACCCTCTGACGCCTCCGGAGATCATCGATGACCGGCGACGCGCCGGGATCGAAGGCGACCTTGTGTCAGGATTGCGGCGTATCGAAGGCGTCGCGGATGCGACTGTCGTCATCGCGCCGGCATCGGGCGACGCGTTTGCGGACGCGGGCGAACGCTCGCCGCCGAGCGCCAGCGTCCAGCTCATCCTCTCAGCCGGCGCGCGGCTCGGTACGAGCGAAATCGCCGGAATCCGGCGCTTCGTCGCTGCCGGCTACCCCGGTTTGAGCGCAGAGCGGGTCACCGTTGTCGATGGAAGCGGCACGCTGCTCGGCGCCGCGCCAGATCAAGTGACAAGCCGCGAGTCGCGCATTCAGGCGAACGTACAGTCCGCGCTCGATGCGTCGCTGGGCACGAGCGTCGCCATCGTCCGCGTGAGCGTGCGTACCGCCGGCAGCGAGCAACAATTGCAAAGCACGCGCGTCGTGCCTCATGGCTTGCTCGACGCCGACACCGGGCGCGAGACGGGCAGCGACCACGGGCGAAAGCTGGCGAAGGAGCGCACGAGCCGGCATTACGCCTACGACACGATCGTCGAGCGGCGCACCACCGCCGCCGACGCGATCGCGCGCACGTCGGTCGCCGTATTCTTGGATGCAGGCCGCGTGGAGCAATCGCGCGCGCCTGCGATCGCGGCGCTCGTACGCGCTGCCGCCGGCGCCGATCTGGAATCGGGTGACGAGGTCGTCGTCGAAACGGTGCCTTTCGCGGCGCACTTGGACCCGGTGGCCGCGATGGCCCCACCCCCGCTGGCGCGCTCGATGCTGCCTGCCGCGGCGATCGCGATGGTAGCAGCGGCACTCGGTTTCACGTTATGGCCGCAGCGCCGCCGCGTGGCGCCCGACCCGCTGGCGCAAAGTATGCGGCTGTCGCTGGAGCGAGAGTCGCCGCGCACGATCGCATACGTGCTCTCATCGCTGCCGGACGCGGTGCGCGCACGGATCCTGCAGTCATACAACGCGGTTCACCGCGCGCGCATCGAGGAGCACCTGTATGAGAAGAACCGCCGCCGCATTTGAAGCGCTTCGACCCAGGAGAGTGAACGAAGCGCGCGCAGGTGAGACGATGGCGGATATGAGCAGCGCGCCCGTTGTGCCGGACGTGCAGCGTACTGAGGCGCCCATCGAACCCGAAACGCGGCCCGCAGAACCGTCCTCAGACGATAACGCGTGCGCGCGCAAGACGGACGAGTTTGCGCTGGAGCGATTCGAAGCCGCAGTGCGCGAGGAAGCGATCCGTTTTGCGACGATTGCGACAGCGCGCGCTCTGCGCTGTGCGCTGCGCGATGCGGATGGTGCTGTCACGCGCTACGTCGACGACGCGCTGCGCGCGTGCGGCCGTCTGCTGCGCGCCAGCGTCCGCCTGCATCCGGCGGACGCGCATGCGTATCGACCGCAGCGAGGCGTGGACGTCGCGCCAGATGCACTACTCGCGCGCGGCACTATCGCGATCGATATCGGCGGCGGTGAGGTCGCCGCTACTATTGAAGAGCGCGCCGAGCTGCTCGTGCGCGCAGCGTGCGCATGAAGCGAAGCCACTGTGCGCTGCCGCTCACCTTCGAGCACGCCGACGGTCTGATCCGGCGCGGTGTCGTGCGCAGCGCTGGGCGCGAGGTCGTCGAACTCGAGGGGCCGGCGCTCTCGCCCGGCGACGTCGCCGGGTTGGGCGCAGGTTGCGCGTCCTATCGGATGGCGGCGCAGGTCACGCGTGTCTCCGGCGACGGGGCGACGTGCGTGCCGCTTACGGATATCGATGGACTGCGTGCGGGTGACCAATTCCAGTGCGCTGGCGCGAGGCTCGGCGCGTACGCCGGCACCGCACTACTCGGCGGAGAGTTGGACGCCTGGGGCAGGAACGCACACGGTGTTCCTATCCCCGGCGCGACTGTCGTAACTGCACAACCCCAGCCTGTGCCCGCAGGTATACGTGCTCCGGTGCGAAGCGCGATGCGCAGCGGCATCGCGGCGATCGACACTTTCGTACCGATCGGTTATGGCCAACGCGTGTCGGTCGCATCCGGTGGCGGCGTCGGCAAGACGACGCTATTGCGCGAGCTGCTCGAACGTGCGGATGTCGACGCGCGGGTCGTCGCGCTCGTCGGCGAGCGAGGACGCGAAGTCGAGGAGACCTCGCGGCGTCTGCGTTCGTCGCCATGTTGGCGCTCGACGTCGTTGTTCTGCACCCCTGCGGAGGCGCGCCCGCTCGAACGTTTCGCGGCCGCGCGTAGCGCGACCGCACAGGCGGAATGGCTGTGCCGGACTGGGCGTCGGGTGCTATTGGTCGTCGATTCGATCACGCGCGTCGCGCAGGCGTGGCGCGAGCATGCACTAGCCGCCGGCGAAGCGCCAGCCGCGCGCGGCCATCCGCCGTCGCTCGTGCGCGCCTTGGCGACGTTGCTCGAGCGCGCCGGGGCGCGCGTACACGGCTCCCTAACGGCGGTGTACGCGGTCCTGGTAGAAGGCGATGATCCGAACGAGCCGGTTGCTGATGCGCTGCGCGCGATGCTCGACGGCCATATCGTGCTGTCGCGCGCGCTCGCAGATGCAGGCCGCCGCCCGGCGATCGACGTCTTGCGCAGCTTGAGCCGCGCGATGCCAGACATCGTCGACGCAGACCATGCATCGGACGCGTCGATCGTGCGCCGCGCGCTCGCCACCTTGGAAGAGGCGGCCGACCTGATCGCCGTCGGCGCCTACCGCGCAGGCAATGACGCATGGCTTGACGCCTGCATCGGTGCGCGTGATGAGATCGATGCGCTGATCTTCGACGGCGGAGCCTGCTCGCCAGAACCGCGCTTGCGTCTGTCGCTCATCGCGCACCGCTTGAGAAAGGCCGCCGCATGATTTCGTCTCCCAGCCAGAGCTCTGATGCATCCCAAGGCGTGAGCTGGACTCTGCCGGTGGCTCGCCGGCCATGGCCGCTCGAGCTGCTCGATTCCGAGACGAGCGCGTGGTCCGACTTGGGCGCGGATACTCTGCCTTCGTCTGCACCGGCTGTGAATAGCCAAGGACAGGCGTGTGCGCCCGCGCAGAACTTGACGTCGCTCATCGCACAGTTGTCGCGTCAACTGCGCTCGATCGAGCAGACCTTCATCGGTGCGTTGCGCGATCTGGCGATGCGCGCGCAGAGCGTCGCCGGCGATAATAGTGCGCGGCCGCCCGCAGCGAACGCACCTGCGCGTCAAGCCAATGGATCGAATCCTTATGACGGACTCATAAGGAGGAGCGCGGCACAGCACGATCTCGATCCCGCGCTGTTGACCGCCGTGATCCGGCAAGAATCCGGTTTCGACGCATCCGCTCGGTCGAGCGCGGGAGCGATGGGGCTGATGCAGCTGATGCCCGGCACTGCGAAGTCGCTCGGTGTGACCGACGCGTACGACCCGGCGCAGAACGTCGAAGGCGGCGCGAAGATGCTGCGCGGGCTCATCGATCGTTACGGCGGCAAGCTCGACCTTGCATTGGCCGCATACAACGCCGGCTCAGGTGCCGTCGACCGGTACCACGGCGTGCCCCCATACGCCGAAACACGGCGGTACGTGCGCGCGATCCTCGACGACTACAAGGCCAGCGCCTTGCGCGCTTAGTCCTTGACACGGCCAAGGCGCAGCCGCTAGACTTATCGAGAATGATTCTCGATAAGCAACGCGCCGGCAGAACGACTTTCGCCGGCGCGCGCGCCGGCGTCGCGGCATCCGCCCTTCTGACCGCCTTGTTCCTGACGGGCTGCGCGCAAAAGCCGACCGCCGGCGCGTCCGCGCACCCGCCAGCGGCGGCACGCGTGCCGGTCGCGGCGACGATATCGACGATCGCGGCGCTCGTCCAAACAGTCGGCGGAGACAAAGTCGACGTCACGAGCATCGTGCCCATCGGCGCGTCGCCCGAGACATACGATCCGGCGCCGCGCGACCTCGTCGCCCTCGCACAAGCGCAGCTCATCATCAAGAATGGCGCGGGACTGGAACTGTGGTTGGACAAGATCCTGCGCAACGTCGCCAAGCCGTCCGCCACAGTGCTCGTGCTTTCAGACGGCCTGCCGGTGGAAGGAGCGAGCGGTCCCGGGCAGCCGGGCAATCCGCATCTGTGGTTGGATGTGACCTACGCGCAAGTCTACGTCCATAAAATCGCAGCCGCACTGCGCGACGTCGATCCGCCGAACGCCGACTATTATAGCGGTAACGAGCGCGCCGAAATCGCACGACTGCAAAAACTCGATACCTGGATCCGGTCGCGCATCGCGACCATTCCGCACGCGCGGCGCACCATGCTCACCTTCCACGACGCGTGGCTGTACTTCGATAAGCGCTACGGGCTGCGCGACGTCGGCGCGATCGAGCCTTCGCCGGGTCAGGCTCCGTCGGCCGCGTACCTCGCCGCATTGATCGATCAAGCGAAGGCAAATCACGTCAGTGCCGTCTTCGCAGAGCCGCAGTTCTCGCCCAAGCTGGCACAACAGCTGGCGTCGAGCGCGGGCATCAAGACGGTCACCGATCTCTACGACGATACTCTCGGGACGACGCCGGCACTGCAGACCTACGAGGGCATGATGCAGTACGACGTCGATACGATCGTGAAAGCATTGACCTCATGAGCGAGCAGCGCGAAGAACGAGGCCATCGCCGGCACGATCATACGCACGTCGCGCCCAACGAGCGAGGGGCCGCGCAGGATCACAGTCACGCGATGCCTGCAGCCGCACCGCACCTGCACGACCACGTCGACCATCGACCCGCGCGCGCCGCGGTCGCGGGCGGCGAAGCGCGGACGGCGATCGCTTGCGAGGGCATGTGCGCCGGCTATTACGGGCGCGACGTGCTCGACGAAGTGACGTTCCGCGTGCGCGACGCGGAGTTCGTCGGCATCATCGGACCGAACGGTTCCGGCAAATCGACGCTGCTCAAAGTGATCGCCGGTCTGCTGGCGCCACAATGCGGCTTTGTCGAAGTGCTGGGCGAACCGCCGGGGCACGCGCGCGGCGTCGGTTACGTGCCGCAGACCGAGGCCGTCAATTGGACGTTTCCCGTCTCGGTGTTCGACGTCGTACTGATGGGCGTGTACGGCAAGCTCGGCTTATTCCGCCGGCCCGGCGCAGCCGACCGCCGCGCCGCGTCGGACGCGCTGCGGGAAGTCGGCATGCACGAGTACGCCGACGCGCAGATCGGCGAGCTGTCGGGTGGCCAACAGCAGCGCGTCTTCGTCGCGCGCTCGCTCGTGCAGAACCCGCAGCTGCTCTTGCTCGACGAACCGATCGCCGGCGTCGACGCGACCAGCCAACACGCCATCTTCACGCTGCTCGAAGAACGGCAGAAGGCCGGCATGACGATCGTGGCGACGACGCACGACCTGTCGTGCGTCGCCACGTGGTTCGACAAAGTGCTGTGCCTCAACCATCGCGTCATCGCCTACGGGCCGCCCGATGAGGTGCTGACCGAGGCGACGCTGTCGGCGACCTATGGCAGCCACGTGCTCGTCGTGCCCGAAGCGCAGGCGGCGGTGCGCTCAGCGCAGGTCTGACGCGATGGATTTCGTGCTCGCGCCGCTGCAGCAAGAGTTCATGGTGCGCGCGCTCATCGCATCGACGCTGATCGGCCTGGTGTGCAGCGTCGTCGGCGTCTACGTCGTGCTGCGCAACCTTTCGTTCATCGGCGACGGCATCGCGCACGCGTCGTTCGCCGGCATCGTGATCGCGTATCTGTTCAAGTTCAACCTGTACGTCGGCGGCCTCATCGTCGCCATTCTGACCGCCCTTGGGATCGGTTCGATCAGCCGACGTTCGGATGTCTCGCTCGATACCGCTATCGGCGTCATGTTCACCGCTGTGTTCGCGCTCGGCGTGCTGCTGATGTCGCGTGCGCGCAATTACATCGTCGACCTGCAGGACTTCTTGTTCGGGAACGTGCTCTCGGTCGATCGCACCGACATCATGCTTGTCAGCGGGCTCACGATCGGCGTGCTGCTCGTCGTGTTCGCGTTTTACAAAGAGCTGCTGTTCGCGTCGTTCGATCCGCTTATGGCGCAGGCGAGCGGCATCCCAACCGTAGCGCTGAGCAACCTGCTGCTCGTCATCCTCGCCGTCACGATCATCGTGTCGCTCCAAGCCGCCGGCATCGTACTCGTCGCCGCACTGCTGGTCACGCCCGCAGCCGCAGCGTACCAGCTCACGAACCGCTTCGCGACGATGATGGCGGCATCGGCGGCGATCGGCGTCGGCTCGGCGATCGTCGGATTGTACGCCTCGTATTATTTGAACGCGGCATCCGGATCGACGATCGTGCTCACCGCGACGTTCTGTTTTTTTGCGGCGATGGCGTTTTCGCCCAAGCGGCGTTCGCTGCTCACGCAGGTGGTCGCAGCGCGCCGCCGCGCCCAGGCCGGCGCAGCGCAGCCGGCGGCGCCTGCGGGCCGGTGAGCGCGTCAGCGGCGGCGCAGGACTCCGTGTATGCCGAGCTGGCGCGCAGCGGCTGCCGGATGACCGCGCAGCGCAAATTGATCGTCGCAGAATTCGCTCGTTTACGCCGCTACGTGACGCCGCAGCAGCTGCACCGGCGGCTTGCGCAGCGGCGCGCGGGCATCGGACTCGCGACGGTCTACCGCACGCTTGACGTCCTCGAGCGCGTCGGCGCGGCGACGCGCGAGCCGCGCGAGCACGGCGAGGCGTCGTATCTCTTCTGCGCGCCTGCGCACCACCATCATGCGGTGTGCACGCGCTGCGGCACGGTCGACGACGTGCCCTGCGGCCAGGCCGAGTCGTTCGCGCGCTCGCTCTCGCAGCGTCTGCGCTTCCAGGTGCGCCGCCACCGCCTCGAGTTCTACGGCGTGTGCCGGCGCTGCTCGTAGGCCCCTCCCCAGCTAAGCACTCCGCGCCTCGCGCTCACACTTGGGCCGGCCGGCAGGCCCCCGGGCCGCCGATTGTCAACCATGGTTTACTGTTAGCTATGGTTGACATCGATCGCGACCGATCGCCCGAGCGCGCGCGCCAGGACTACTGCAAGGCGATCCTGCAAGAGGGCGAAGGCAAACCCGTCAAGCCGTCGGACGTCGCACGGCGCCTCGGCGTGTCGCGCGCGTCGGTGAGCAAGCTCGCGCACGAACTTTCGCGGCGCGGCCTTATCCGCGATCTCGGCGGCGGCCAGCTCCAGCTCACCGCCAAAGGCCGCAAGCTCGGCCTGGACATGGTGCGCCGCCATCGCGTCGTCGAGACGTTCCTCCATCGCGCGCTCGGCGTTCCCCTCGATCGTCTGCACGCCGAAGCCGAGCGCATCGAACACAGCATCTCGGACGACGTCGCGCAGCGCCTCGAGCATCTGCTCGGACACCCGCAGTACGATCCGCACGGCGACCCCATACCAGGCTCCGGCGCGACGACGAGGCGCGACGCGCCGCTTGGGCAGGCGCAGCTCGGCGCGAAGCTGCGCGTGACGCGCATCCTCGACCGCGATCGCGATGCGGTGCGTGCGCTCGCGCGCGCGGGCGTGCTTCCCGGCGCGCTCATCGTGCTCGACGCCATCGATACACGCCGCGCAAAGCTGCGCGTCGGCCGCGGACGCTCCACCCTCACGCCGGCTGCTGCGTCCGCCGTGCGCGTCGAGCGCGTAGAACGCGACACGCGCAGCGCGCGGGCCGGACGCTCGCGTGCTGGGAAGCGCTGATGGCGGGCGCATCTGCAGAGCGCGCGCAGCGCGCAGGTTGGAGCGAGCAGACGCGCCGCGCCGCGCGCGATGTGCTGGAAGGCAGACGCCGTGGTTGGCGCGCGCTCATCCCCTTCGCGGGCCCGGCATTCATCGCATCGGTCGCATACATGGATCCCGGCAACTTCGCGACCAACGTGCAAGGCGGCGCGAGCTTCGGCTACAACCTGTTGTGGGTCGTCGTCTTCGCGAACGTCACGGCGATGCTGTTCCAATCGCTGTCGGCCAAGCTCGGCATCGTCACGGGCAAGAACCTGCCGGAGGTCTGCCGCGATAATTTTTCGCGGCCGGCGGCGATCTCGATGTGGCTGGTCAGCGAAGTCGGCGCGATGGCGACCGACCTGGCCGAATCGCTCGGCGCCGCGATCGGATTGTCGCTGCTTTTCCACCTGCCGCTGCTCGCCGGCGTCCTGATCACGTTCGTCGTGACGTACGGCATCTTGAGCCTGCAAGCGACTGGCTTTCGCCGCATCGAGACGCTGATCGCGGCGCTGGTCGGCGTCATCGCGCTGTGCTATCTCGTCGAGACGGTGCTGGCGCGACCCGACTGGGGACAGATCGCCTATCATTCGGTCGTGCCGTGGATCGGCGGCCAGGGGGCGGTGCTGCTCATCGTCGGCATCATCGGCGCCACCGTCATGCCGCACGTGATCTACTTGCACTCGAGCTTGACGCAAGGCCGCGTCGTGCCGGCGAATCGCGCGGAGGCCGGCGTCGTCGTGCGTTATTCCCATCTCGATGTCCTGATCGCGCTGGGCATCGCTGGATTGGTAAACATGGCGATGATGTACATGTCCGCCGCCGTGTTCCACTTCGGAGGACATCCGGAAGTGGCGAGCATCGAATCTGCATACAAGACGCTGACGCCGCTGCTCGGTTGGGCGGCCGCATCCGTGTTTTTGATCTCACTGATGGCCTCGGGTATCTCAAGCTCGGTCGTCGGCACGATGGCGGGCCAGGTCATCATGCAGGGCTTCGTCGGTTTTGCCGTGCCCATGTGGGTACGGCGCGTCGTCACCATGATCCCGACGATCATCGTCGTCGCGCTTGGCGTGAACGCCACGCAGGCATTGATCGTCAGCCAAGTCGTGCTAAGCCTCGTGCTGCCGCTTCCGCTGATACTCTTGCTGCGCTTCACGAATCGCAAATCCGTCATGGGCGACATGGTCAACAAGCCGCTGGTCCGTGCGCTTGCGGTCATCGCGGCTGTCGTCGTCATGGCGCTCAACATCGCGCTGCTCTGGCAAACGCTGCGCGGTTAGTCGTCGGATCGGCCTGTTCGGGCGGCACGAGCGCCAGGGCTTGACGTAGCGGCGGCGCGAATCACGCGCGCGATGTCAAAACGGATACAGCAAGCACCGGCCGATCAGACCGGGCGCATCGTCACGATTGCGCTTGGAGTCCTGGTGATCGTCGGTCTCATCACGCTCGTCGCATTGAGCTTCACGCATCAAAGCGGCCAGACCGCGGCGAACGCGACTGCGACGCCCAGCCCAAGCCCGACGCCGACGTCGCTGCCGCGGCCGCGCGCGACGCCCGGCATCCATTACAAGTCCCAAGGCCATGCCGGGCACGATAAGAAGGATCCAACCGATCCGGCAGTCGCCAACTATCCATACAACTCAGACCCGCCGACGTCTGGCATGCACCTCGAGCAGTTCGTGCCGACGCTGCTCAACGCGTCGCCGCTTCCGAAGTACATCCAAGTCCATCTGCTCGAGCACGGCAACGTGCTGCTGCAATACAACTGCACGTGCCCTGAGATCTCGGGCGGCCTGAGCCAGATCGCGACGACGTACAACAACCAGCAGCTTCCCGCCGGGCAAAGCGAGTTCACGGCTGACGACGTGCAGCGCATCGAGGAGATCGGGCGCGGCGTGTTCGTCGCGCCGTATCCTGGGATGAAGCACAAGATCGCGCTGACCGCGTGGACCCGGCTTGAAACACTCGACTCACTCGATCCCAGCGCCGTCATCACCTTCATCAACGCTTACTTGCAGAACACGGAGAACCTCACCCAATGACGCCACGCCACGCGCGCACTCTGGTCGCGCCACTCGCCGCGTTAGTACTGGCCGCAGCCGGCTGCGCCAAACACGACGACAGCGGCACGACGCAAGCAACGAGCAGCCCGACGGCTTCGCCCGCCGCGCCGCCGACCAGCAGCGTGCAGTTCCTCGGCACGCACTACCCTTCGCAGGGCCATGCGCACTTCGAAGAGGGCGCGTCGACCGCGTTCGCCTACAACTCGAACCCGCCGACGTCAGGACCGCATAAAGAGATGTTCAGCGACACGTTCAACAGCGCGACGCCGCTGCCCAAATACGTGCAAGTGCATCTGCTCGAGCACGGCAACGTGCTCTTGCAGTACAACTGCGACTGTCCGCAGCTGGCCGGCGCGCTCTACCAGATCGCGTATGGCTACGACAGCAAGCTGATCCCTTCGGATCAGCTCCAGCCGACGACGGCGCAAGTCCAAGCGGCTGAGGAGTCCGGTGCCGCCGTCATCGTCGCGCCGTATCCGGGCATGACGCACAAGATCGCGCTGACGGCGTGGACCCGGCTCGCGACGCTCGACGCGGTCGATCAGGCGAAGATCATGTCGTTCATCAACGCCTACGTGCACAACACGGCGAACGCGTCGCAGTAGGCTGCGGCGCCGCGATGCAGCGCGTCAGGCCGCGGGCTACAAGATCGGCGCCGTCACCTGGCCCGTCAGTTGAAATCCGCGTGCGTACTGGGTTGTGTTGAACCCGTTGTTGAGCTTGATCAAGTACTGGTTGTTGGTGATATTGGTCGCCTGTATCTGATAGCCGAAATGTCCGCGCGACGCCAGCCGCCCAAAAGAGGCGTTGAGCTCCCAGTGTGCGGGCAGGCGACCCGGGCCGTTCTCGAACTGCACCGGAAAGCCGCTGCCGTATTCGGTTTGAATGCTGGCGAACTCCGATCGATCGGGCATGAAGCGGAATGTATAGCCGGCATTAAGCGTGTTGGTTTGGTCGTGGTCCTCGAGAGCGTAACCGAATGCGCCCTGCAGGGTGGCTGGAGAGAAGAGGAACGTTCCGCCTGAAATGCCTGACGCAAGGCTCTGCGAAAGCCCATACGAGACGAAGTAACTATTGCCGTTGTTCTCATCCGTACCGGCAAAGCTGAACTCGATGCCTTGAGCGCGGCCGCTCGTCGAGTTGAAGATCGTGAAGATCGGCGTCGACCCGATCTGCGTGGTATCGAGTACGTTTGCGACCGAGCGCGCCCACAGATTGACGTACCAGCGCGCAACCGGCGTCATCTGATGCGCAAAGCCGAACTCATAGATCGAATCTGTTTCGGGCTTGAGATCGTACACTGGCAAGCCGGTGCTACCAGAAACGATGACCGCATCGCGGCGCGTGTCCTCCAACGCCGGCGCAGCGTAGAGCCGCCCGTAATAGATGTGGACTGTATCTTTCGGGTTAAGCGTTTGGCCGTCGATCTCAATGCGTGGGCTGACCTGATTGCCGGATGTGAATCCGGTCGAGCGGTCGTAACGCAACCCTACGTTGGCGGTGAATACCGGCGAGAGGATGCGCTTGTCCTCGGCGTAGATGCCGATGTCGCTGCCCGTTTGGCTGACGTTGTCGTTGAAGGTCTGCAGGGTCATCGTGGGGTCGATGAACTGCAGGTTGAACGTGCTGTTGAAGTTCTCTGTGTAGACCGTGAAGCCGGTCTTGAAGTTGTCTTTGGGATCCGTCCGGAACCACGCGGTAGTCAAGCCGTAATAGATACCGGCGCGGTCCTGGAAGGTCGAGGCGGCCGACGTGCTCGCGAGATCGTTGAGAGGATCGTTGGTGAATTTCACTTGCGAGCGGTTGTACCATGGCGCGATCTCGAGATAGCCCTGTCCGTCCGCGCTGAGCCGGTTGAAGATCAAGTTCGCGTAGGTGTTGTATTCGTATTGATTGTCGTCGGTACCGGCCGGAGCGAAGCTGATGCTCGCAGGATTTGGGTCGATCGGGATCTGGAATGTCGAGAACTGATTCGAGAGATGGAAGGCCCACGAATCGCGCGCATCCGGGTTGTAGGTCAGGCGCATGAACTCGCTCGCGGTGCTCGCGTCATCATGCGTCACGGGGTCAGGGGTCGGCGCATCGAGGCCGCGGCTCGTGCGGAACAGATTCAGCGAGACATATCCCTTGAACTGCTCGCCGCCGAATTGATCCGTGAGCTGTGTTGAGCCGGACGCGTAGTTGCCACCCGTCAGCACGAGATCGCCGCCGTTGGCGGTCGGCCGCTTCGTGTTGATGTTCACGAGGCCGCCCATGCGACTGCCGCCAAATTCGGCCGGGAACGACCCCGTGTAGATCTCCAGTGTGCCGATGTCGGCGGGATTCACGACCTCAGCGAACGATGACGATGTGGTCTGCGGAACCGGCACGCCGTCGATCTGATATGAGATCCCGTGAAAACCGCGCGCGACCGGCTCATCATACGAGAACGGGACGACGCCGGGAATGGTTTGCGTGACGTGCGCGAGCTTAAAATTGTCCGGGAGCGTCTGCACGTACTGCGGTGAGAGCACCGTGACGCTGACTGGATGACCGGCGGACGCGACTGCAGTTACGGTCGCGAGTTTCTTCTTCGAAAGATGGAAATCGAGCGTCACGCCACTCCCCGTAGTTACCGTTGCGACGCCGGTCTGCGCGGCGAGCCCGGGCGCGCTGACGGTGACGACGTATGTCTCGACGACGAGCCGGACGAACGCGTAGCGTCCGTCTGAACCGGTCGTCGTCGTATTTTTCTTGCCTTCGCCCGCTTGCGCAGCTACGGCGGCGTGGGCGAGCGGGTGCCCTGCGTCGTCATAAACGGTGCCTTTGATGGCGCCGTACGTGTCAGCGGCCGCGGGAAGCGTTCCCAGCGCGCATACCGGGAGCAGCGTCGCGACAGCGAGCGCATATGGATAAACAAAACGAAATGAAAACATGGACCTCCACCAAGTCGGGTGGCGGCCAAAGGGCGGGATGCCGGGTTTGGCCGCCTATGCTATAAGGGCAGCCACGAGCGGAGGAGGCCGGCTGGCGATGTGACGCGCCAGTAAGGGAGGAAGGGGTGAATCCGCAGCAAGCGCGATGGCGCGCAACTGCGGAACAGCGGTGCGCAGTGCCGGCTGAGCAAGACGGCCGACAAGCACGAGCACGAAGCGCGCGATCGCCGCGACCCGTTCGCATGCCGCGCGCGCGAACGCATGTAAGACGAGCGCAAGAACGACGCCGATCGCGATGTGTACGAACGCCGCCGAATAGTGTCCAGCGCCGAAGATGGCGCCGAGCCCAAAGCGGTCGTATGACGAAAGCGCTTGCTCGGAAAGCTCTCCGACGATCAGCGATCCGAACTGCAAAGAAACGACGGCAAGCACGAGGCGAGCGGGCGCGATCGTGCGCAACGCATCAAGCGCAGGTACGAGCCATTCGCCGTCCTCAAAACGATCGCGCACTCCTTCGATGATGCCGCGCGCGATGAAGTAGGCGGCGACGAACAGCAGGCCGAGCGCGACGTACGCATAGGGTGTCTGCAACATGTGAGAATACGCGGCGCGCGTCGAGCCGAACAGATGCGCGGACTCGATGCTCAACTGCGCGGCGTGGCCAAGCAGCGACGCCGCCAACGCGACCGCGCCGATGAGCAACCAGCAGACGTCCCTTCGAGCCATTTAGTGAGACGTACGCTAAAGAAGCGGGAGCTTCCCGCCAGCGCGCGGCCCGCCGGTTTTCAGGTGCCGCTCAGGCGCCGGCCTTGCGCGCCTCGCTCAGCAGGCGCGATTCCGGCATTTCTCCGCTGCCGGCGAACACGATCGTCCCTTTGGCGTTGACGATGTAGATGGTCGGAAAGCCGTCGAGTCCCCACGTCGTGGCGGTTTTCAGGTCGGGGTCGAACACCGACGGCCACGTGATGCCGAAGTACTTGTCGAACTGATTGACGTCGTCCTGATTCTCAGGGATCGGATTGCCTTCAGTCGATCCGGCCGCGTACGGTGAGCCCGTTATCGACACCATGCCGAAGCGCGCTTCTGGGATCGTTGCGCGCAGCGATTTGAGCACCGCCGTCATGCGCTGGCAGTGCGGGCACCACGTCGCGAACAGCTCGAGCATGTACGGTTTGCCGGCGAACGTCGCGTTGTTGATCGGTCCGAGCGGCGTTTGCACGTCGAACACCGGCGCGGGAGTGCCCACCTTGCGCATCGGCGGCACGGATGGGACCGCGTTGGGCGCGACGGCAGCGCTCGGCAGCTTGTGCATCTGCGACCAGGCGTACACCGCGATCGCGATGATGACGAGGACGCCGGCGGCCAGCGACGCAATCGTGCGCCAGGGAGGGCCGGTTGCGGCCCGCTTAGGAGCGGCGGTTTGAGGTTTTTTCACGTTCTGTCTTTCATCGCTCGCGTCATCGTCGGCGGCGTGTTCTTGGCCGCCGGCATCCTCAAGGTCGGCCATGCGCCCGACCTCGGATCCACGATCGTCGCCTTTCGGCTGGGACTGCCGCCGGCGTTCGTCGGATTCTCCGCGCTCGCTTTGCCGCTGTTTGAAATCGTATTAGGCGCGTACCTGCTGCTGGGCTGGCAGCTGCGCATCGTCTCGGTTGTGTCCGTCGCACTGCTGGCGGTGTTCATCGCCGCGCTTGCCTCGGTCGTCATTCGCGGCATCCCGACCCCGTGCGGTTGTTTCGGCCCGCGCGAGACCGATCCGGTCACGTGGTGGACCGTCGCGCGCGATGGCGCCGCGATCATCCCGGCGATCTATCTCGTGTGGTGGTCTTGGCGGCCGCCAGCTGACGATCATAGTTCGACCGGATGAAAAGATGCCGGCCTTTAAAAGGCCGGCGCTGCGTTTCGTTTCGATCTATTCCGTGTGGTTCGCTTCGCGTCGGTTCGAATTACTTGACCATGTTCATGACGTCGGGTCCGATGCCGTGAACCTCGAGGATCGTTTCGCCTTTCGCTTGTGCGTAGTGCGGCAGATCCGCCGGGATTGCGACATACGCGCCGGCCGGCAATGAAACCATCTTCGTCGCATCCCACGTCTTGCCGATTCCGGCCATGAACGTGCCGCTCAACACCGTGACCTGCTCGAGCTGCGGATGTGTGTGTGGCGGGAACTTCACGCCGTCTGCGATCCTGTAGCGCGCAGCGTACTGGCTCCCCGCCTTGGTCGGATCGCCGTATAGCACTCCATATTCGACGCCGGTCATCCCCTTGACGGGCGCGAACTTCACCGCACCCGGCTGCACGATGACGGGGGCATCCGTCGGTGCAGCGGCGCCGGCGGATCCATAACCGATCACCGCCGCGGCAGCGATCAGACAAACGGCGAACAAGCCTTTGCTCATGCTTCCTCCTTAGACCAGCCTCGTGGCAGGCCGTAGGCCGTTCGTCGAGAGCGTCGCCCTCCCTACTGCGCTGTGCTCATTTTGAGACCGACAAAGAACGTGCGCCCACTCGCGTAGTGGTTGCCCTGCGCGTTATCAAGCGTGATCCAGTACTGGTTGTTGAGCAGGTTGGTGATGCGCGCCCACGCGCTGACGTTCGGCGCGAGCGCAAAGCCCTTTTCGACCGAGAGCACCGTATGCGGCGTGTACTTACAAAACCCGGGGGTACCCGGCGGACACGCGGCGGACGACAACCCGCTGCCATACTCGCCATCGGCCGAGAACCAGCCGCCCCGCGCGTCGTTGAGCACGATGCCGGCGGTCGCTCCCCAGCGCTGTTCGTGGTCGGCCGGAGTCCAGTCGGTCGGCGAGCCGAAGCACGGCGCGAGCAGCTGCGTCTCGCAACCTTTGTTGACCGAGTACGTGTGGTTCGCGGTCACATAAAAGCGGCCGCTCTGTGCCAGCGTCTGTTGATACACCGCCGTTTGCGTCGCGATGCGCCCGAGCTGGTAGTTGATGTCCTGGTGCAGCAGCGTTACGCCGACCTGCGTGTCGTCGATGAGATCGGTCGCGTCCTTCTGCATGATGCGCAGCCCGAGATCGCCGGCTCCGAGCGGCAAGTGTCCACCGACCTCGTAGTCCGAGTCGCGTTGCGGCTTCAGGTCGAACTGCGCAAGCGTCGGTTGGATCGGCAGGTTGAGCAGGTACGCCGCATACGGCGACACGTTCTCGAACGAGAACGGGGTGAAGAAGCGCCCGTAGTAGATGTACGCGCTTGCCCGCGGTGAGAAGAGGCGCGTGAACTTGACGCGCGGACTGAACTGCGTAAAGCCTTGATCGAACTGCGTCGAAAAGATCTGGAACGCGGTCCAGCGCAGGCCGTAATCGAGCTCGTAATCGGGGCCCATGCGCCAGCTGTCCTGCGCGTAGGCCGTTTCGATATGACCGACGTTGGGCGCGTTGTCGATCACTGCGAATGGCGCGAGCGGCGCCGCCGGTGCGAGCAGCGGGCCGAGATAGTTGGCCGGCTGCAGCGTCACCGCGTAGTATTTAGGAATGTTGGCGATGTCGTACGATGCGCCGTAACGCACGATGTGGTTGCGGCTCCTCAAAGCGTAGTCTGCATTGACCAGATAGTCGTACGCCGTGCGGTTGTCGGCTAACGAATACGCGCATGTCGTGGTGCTGTAGTTCGGGATCGTGAGCGCGTTGAAGCAGTCGGTCGGCAGGCCGCCGTTCGCGGCGTTGATCGCGAAGCCGTAGATCCAGTCGTCGAGCGGGTCGCCGAAGTCGCGGATGTCCGAGCGCTTGTAACCTGCGCCGACGGTCAACGCACCGCGATCGCCGATCGGATGCCGGTAGGTGAGCGCCGCGAAGGTATCGTCCTGCGTCTCGTTGTCGTCGCTGCTCGCAGGCTGGCCATCGTCGGTCGCGTTCGGGATCTGGAAGGTGCGGTACGCGTGCGAGACCGTGAGGTTGAGGAAGTCCTCGTGCAGCGGCAGCGTGTAGCGGATGAACTCGTTGCTACTGCTCGCCTGGTTATGGACGGACGCCGGTTGTGGTGGATCCAGACCTCGATTCGTGCTGCCCGCCTGCAAGGCGAGCACGAGTGCGCCGTTGCCCACGCGGTCGTGAAAACCAAATGTCGAGTCATATGTCGCAAACGAGCCGCCGTCGAGTTCCAGCGTTGCGCCCGGATGCTGCACGCCCGCCGCGGTCCGCGTGCTGATGTTGAGCACGGTCGCGAAGCGCTCGCCGTATTGCGCCGGGTATGCGCCCTGAAGCACGTCGACGAATGCCGCGTCGCCCGGATTGAATTCCGTGCCGATCACGCGATTCAGCGCTTGCGGCACAGAAACACCATCCACGATGTAGTTGATGTCGCCATGATCGCCGTTGATGTGCACGACGCCGTTCGCACCGCGCGCTGCTCCCGGCAGCTGGATCAGCATCTCAGGAAAGCTGCCGCTTGCCGGCGACCGACTCAAGGCGCTCGAGTTGAGGGTGAGGTCCGTGCCCGATCCGCGGATCGGCGCAGTGTGCGCGGCCGTCGCGGTGACGCTGCCGATGCGCGCGAACATTTCGAGCGTGACGCTCGCGCCCGAGGCGGGCAGATCGACCAACAGCGTACCCGATTTTCCGGGCGCGCTCGCCACCAGCGTGTACGAGCCGGGCGACAGCGTGCTGAACCGGAAGTCGCCGGCTTGGTCGCTCTTGGTCGCTTGCTGCACGTTGTTGCCCGTCGCCGTGACGCTCGCATCGGCGACCGGCTTGCCGGCATAGAGCACGCGGCCGCTCAGGTATGCGTTCGCGGCGAATGCATAAGAAGGCACGAGAAACGCAAGCGCTGCGGCAAAGGCCGCCAACGCCCGCCGGTGGGCGCGGAGATATCTGGACATGGTACTCCCTCTAGAGCGCGGTGATAGTGAGAACTATGCGATCGAGAGGGACGGGGGCGGGCGGTTATAGAGCTGGGTGAACCAGATGAAATCGATAGTTGCGGCGGGCGATGCGGCCTGCCGCGCGACCGCCCGGCCGGCGTCCGGCGACACGCCGAGCAACAAAGTCGCTATGGCGGCGGCGATGGACGGTAAGCGCCGCGCGATGGCCCGGCCGGCAAGTGCGAGGACGACGGAGGTCAATAGAGCGCCAATGATGCCGACGGCGAGGTCGTGGCCGCAGAACGCGCAGCCCTCGCCGAAGAGCGTCGTCAAACCGAAAGCGAGCTGCAGACTCGCGGTCAACGCGAAAAATGCAGCGCCGCGGCCGCGCCATGGCAGCGAATCGAGCGCGACGTTGAGCATGCGTTTCAGATCGTGCGCGCCACGCGAGGCTCGCCAAAACGCCGCGCCGCGCCATACGAGCGCGCACACGCACGCAACCGCGATAAGTCCGAGATAAAGATGCCTCGGCGAAAGCGCGAGGCTGTCGGCGTCAGAACCCATGGCGAAGAACTCCGACGCAAGGTGCGCGACGATGCTTCCCAGCGCGACCAGGCAGAGGTACGCAGGCAGGAGACTCGGGACGGACGCTCGGGCCGCGGCGCGGCTCATACCAGAGATATCGGCACACTCGGCCGGTGGTTTGAGGCCATCAGCGCTCGACTTTACCCACCGTCGCCAGCAAGCCTGGCTCTAACCACATGCCGCCGTCAGCCACGAAGACGGCGCCATTGACATACGAAGCCTCGTCGGAGAGCAGAAAGGCCGCGGCGCGTGCGACTTCTCCTTCGCTCTCAAGCCTGCCGAGCGGAACACGCCGGGCGATCCGCTCGCGGATTGCTTCTGTTGGAAATAACTTTTCAGCCGCGCCGGGCGTGTTGACGACACCGGGGCAGAGCGCGTTGGTGCGGATGCCGTAGCGGCCCCATTCCACCGCAAGCGTCTGCGTCATCGCGATCACGCCTGCTTTGGCAGCCGCCGAATGGATCGTGCCTGGTCCGCCGGTCCATGCATAACTGGCGACCATGTTCAAAATCGACCCGCCGCGTGCGCGCGCGATCATCGCGCGTCCAGCGGCGCGCGAGCAGTAGAACGTGCCGTTCAACACGATGTTGATGACCGCGTTCCAGCCGTTCGGCGACAGCTCTTCTGCGCGCACGATGAAGTTGCCGGCCGCGTTGTTGATCAGGCAATCGACGCCGCCATGGCGTTCGACGACGCCAGCGATCAACGTCTCGACTTGATCGGGCGCGCGCACGTCCGCTGGCGTCGCTTCCGCCTCGCCTCCCGCGTTCGAAATCGCCTCGACGGTTTGCGCGAGCGGTTCGGGCCGTCGTCCGGTCACGACGACAGAGCCGCCGAGCGATGCGAGATGCTCCGCCATCGCGCGTCCGAGTCCGCTGCCGCCGCCGGTGATGACGATCGTCTTGCCGGAGAAGTCAGGCATGGCGCGCCATTTGACGAAAGCGGGTGAAATCATGGCGCTCACCAAACCCTGCGCACGCATGGAAAACGTCGCCGCACCGCGCTATGCGAGCGGACAGCGCGTCGCGCTGTTCCTGCCATGTTACGGCGACGTGCTGTTCCCTGATGTCGGGCGCGCCATGGTCACGTTGTTCGCACGCCTGGGCATCACGCTTGAGTATCCGCTCGACCAGACGTGCTGCGGGCAGCCCGCATTCAACGCCGGCCACTGGGATGAGGCGCGTACGGTCGCCACGCGCTTCGCGCACGTCTTCGACGCATTTGACTGGATCGTCGTGCCTTCAGGCTCGTGCGGCGCCATGTGCCGCGTGTTCTATCCGACGCTCGATCCCGCGTTGTCCGCGATCGGCGGGCGCGTCTACGAGCTGTCGACGTTTCTCGTCGACGTGCTCGGCGTCGTCGACGTCGGCGCGCGCTTTCCGTATTCGGTCGCGTATCACGATGGCTGCCACGCGCGCCGCGAACTCAAAGTAGGCGATGCGCCATACCGGTTGTTGCGTTCGGTGCGCGAAGCGCGCCTTGTGGACCTGGCAGGAAGCGACGAGTGCTGCGGTTTTGGCGGGCTGTTCAGCGTGAAGTTCGATGAATTGTCGGCGTCTATGGGCGAGCGCAAGTGCGCGAACGTACTTGCAAGCGGCGCCGAAGTGCTTGTCTCGGCCGACTCGAGTTGCCTTATGCAGATCGGCGGCATGCTGGCGCGCGACCCGGCCACGCGCCCGATTCGCACGATGCACCTCGCCGAAGTGCTGGCTGCGACATGATCCATTACGATCGCCATGCGGTGCACGACGCGCTCACCCATCCGCACGGACCGCCCGGTCTTCCCGCGACGATGGAGCGCATCGTCGCGGACAAGCATGCCGCGCAGTCACAGGTGCCGTGGCAGGAGCTGCGCGCACGCGTGCACGCCATCAAAGAGTACGCGATCGCCAACCTGGCTTGGCTTCTCGTCGAGTTCGAAAAGCAGTTCAGCGCGCGCGGCGGCACGGTGCTGTGGGCGCGCAGCGCCGACGAAGCGGCTGCGCAGTTCCTCGATATCTGCAAACATCACAACGTGCGCTCGGTCGTCAAAGGCAAGTCGATGCTCTCAGAAGAGCTCGAGCTCAACGACCGCCTCGCCGCGGCGGGCATCGACGCCGTCGAGACCGACCTCGGCGAATACATCGTGCAGCTCGCGGGCCAAAAGCCGTCGCACATCATCGCTCCCGCGCTGCATCTGTCGCGTCAAGACATCGGCAAGCTATTCGCGGCCAAACTCGGTATCGCGTACACCGACGACCCGCAGGCGCTGCTCGCGGCGGCACGTACGCGCTTGCGCCAGCGCTATCTGGAAGCTGGCCTAGGCATGACCGGTGTCAATTTCGCAGTCGCCGAAAGCGGCACGGTCGTCACCGTCGAGAACGAAGGCAATCAAGCGTTGTCGGCGGCGGCGCCGCCCGTCTACGTCGCGCTGATGGGCATCGAGAAAGTGATCCCACGCCTCGCGGACTTGCCGCCGTTCCTGCACGTGCTCGCGCGCGCGGCGACCGGACAGAAACTGTCGGTGTACACGCATCATTTCTTGGGACCAGAAGACGGGCGCACGTGGTATTGCATCATCATCGATGCCGGGCGCACCAACGTGCTTGCCGATGCGGCGACGCGCGAAGCGCTGTATTGCATTCGCTGCGGCGCATGCATGAACGTGTGCCCGATCTATCGCCGCGTCGGGGGCTGGGCGTACGGATGGGTGTATCCTGGTCCGATCGGATCGGTCGAGACACCCCAGATGATCGGCGTCGAGCGCGCCGGTGAGCTGCCGTTCACTTCGAGCCTGTGCGGCGCGTGTCAGGGAGAGTGTCCGGTCGACATCGACCTGCCCCACCAGCTCGTGCACATGCGCCGCAAGGCGGTTGCGCGCGGCGCGGCGGGCAAGGGGATCGAGCGCAGCGCGTTCCGGTTCTGGGCGCGCGCGATGTCGAGTCTGCCGGCGTATCGGCGCGCGATACGGCTCGCTCGTTTCGGCGCTGGCCTCTCGGCGCGCATCGGGTGGAAGCCAGGACCGCTGGCGGCCTGGACGCGCCATCGTGACTTGCCGCCCATCGCGGACGAAACGTTTAAGGAATGGTGGGAGCGGCGCGCATGAAGGCCGCGTTCGTCGCGCTCGTTCTGCTCGCGCTGTGCGCGTGTGCGGCGTCGACGCGCCACGCCATCACGTTGCCGTCAGGTGAAGACGTGCTCGTGCTGAGCGAGTCCGATCAGTCGTTCGTCAACGTTTCGCATGTCAAGAAGCACATCTTCGCGGTCGACTACATCAGTGCGTACGATATGGACGATATCCCGGCGCTGCGCAAAGAAGCGAGCCAAGTCTTCGATTACTACCGCGAGCGTATCGACAAGGGCGGGTTCACGACCG